>JASURT010000015.1 GCA_030446435.1 Candidatus Ozemibacter sp. | reverse complement strand
CCGACCGCACTCGCCACAACCGGAGTTCCGCACGCCATAGCTTCGAGATTGATAATACCAAATGGCTCATAGATAGATGGGCAGCAGAAAACGCCGGCATGCGAGTAAAGTTCGATAAGCGTCTTTTTATCGACCATCTCTCTGATCCAGAAAATATTTTTTCGATCAGCACTGACCGACTTCACCCCTTCTTCCATCTCTTTTTCAATTTCCGGGGTATCTGGCGCACCCGCACAAAGAACGACAGGAATATCCGGGTTCAAATACTTGATTGCATTTACCAGATGAATAATGCCCTTCTGCCTTGTAATGCGACCGACAAAGAGCAGATAAGGTCTGGAAGGATCTATGCCATACCGGGCAAAACAATCTGTGGTTTTTACTCTTACAAATTCTTCAGTATCGATGCCGTTATAAATTACTTTCAGCTTTTTTGGCGAAACATTGAAAAGCTTGTTTACATCGGCTTTTGTTCCGTGACTTACCGCTATCACCGCATCAGCCATTTCAATAGCCGTTTTTTCAACCCATAAAGAAAAATCATAACCGCCGCCGAGTTGCTCACGCTTCCATGGTCTGAGAGGCTCGAGCGAATGTGTGGTTACAACCAGTGGAATGCCAAAGTTCAATTTGGCCCAGATTCCGGCCATATGAGTATACCAGGTGTGGCAATGCACCAGATCAGCATCGGTGCCTGCACCAACAGCTTGAAGATCTCTGTCGATTGTTTTGAAAACAGATTGCAATCCTTTTGGCAAAGCAGAATATTCACTGCCTGGCCCATAACCTGTTACTTTAATTTTTCCGGGCTCAGGTACCTGGTCACCATAACATCTAACCTCGGTATCGATAAGCCTTGAAACTTCCTTTGACAAATACTCGATATGAACACCCGCGCCGCCATAAACATGCGGCGGATACTCGTTTGTTAAATACAAAACCTTCATCATTTCTCTCCTTGCTCTGTTTTACAGGCCGTGTTTTGAACACTCTACCTGGTCTTCTTCGTTTAAACTGTAAATTCCACCCTCATTACAAACCGGGGCTTCTTTAATGTAACCACCATCAACCAATGCATTCAGGTCAAGCTGGTTCATTTTCTTTTCCGGATTATCGAGATTATACATCTCCAGAACATCGCTCAGCATGCGACGATTAGAATAGCAGGCTTTCATTCTTTCGTTTTTTCGAGTCTGAATGAAGCGAGGTATCGCCTGGTTGGCCAGTCCACCCAGTCCGCCGACAATGCCCATTGCCATGGTTTTTTCATCAATGCCTGCGGCTGAAACAACCAGCCATTCATTTTTTGATTGGCATTCAATAGAATTGACTATTGCAAGAATTCGCTTTTTTTGTACTTCTGGAAGATGTCCCAACTGATTTTCTGCCATGTGCCTGACCGTAAGCAGTTGCTGCCTGGCAATAGCCAGCCATTGTTCCAGAGTTTGCTTATCGCTTAATTGCATTTTGAACTCGATAGAATTTGTACTGAGCTGCAACCTGAAAGCCTTAAAAGGTTTCAACTGAGGATTTATATGAGCATTTGCATCCTCAACCTGCGCTTTGGGGTTTTCGATAGATCCATGAATAGTACAATAGACCTCGCCCTTATTACTGTGCGACAATGAATAATTTCCACCCTTGGGGCACGCCGGTTCAGCTGCCAGATAATGTTTTTCAAGCAAAATCTTAATGTCGAAGCGTTCAAGGTCACTGCCATTATCGAGTCGATACATTTCCAGGGCGTTCTTGAGGGTTCTAAGGTTGCCAAGACACACCGAATGTCTGGCAGCAAGGTTCTTTTCTGCCAGCAGCTGCTTAACCCGGTCAAAATCGATTTGAACATCGAGCAGATTGTTTTTATCTGCAAAATTGTTCTTAAAATCACCCCATTTTCCCGTATCTTGTGCAGAAAGATTTTTTTCGTCAGAAACCAGAAAAATGCTTTCGGGCTCAATACTAAGCTTTAATTTGAACTGTGGCGTGGGCAAAGTGATTTCAACAAGCTTCTCGTTTGCCACATCTGCTTTCAGCTCTGGTGGGTCATCAAGCGCACTCATAATTGTCTGATAAAGCAACAAAGGCCTCGTATTGGCTTTCAACTGCAATATCGGCCTGTATTTGGCATCGATACTGAAAAGCATTGGACCGGACGGAATGAAGATCTTGTCTTTCTTCAGTTTTTTTATCATTACAAGATAGTCTTCCACGTCAAAATCAGAAACACGTAAAACGCTTTTGATCTGCTCGTTAATTTCGTCCCGGGCAACATTGTTTTCTGGTTTGGCCAATTCTAAAGCCATATCCATACAGACATCATAAACTCTTTGAATATTGAAAAACACGGCCCCCAGAGTATTATCATTCAAGCTGATCTGCTGAGCCAAAGCGATAACAGGCATACAGCAAAAGATAATCGCAATCAGACCTAATTTATTCCGGTTCCTCATAAATCCCTCCATTTAATCAATGTAATTCTACTACAAACAGCGCCTGATTACGAAAAAATCTAAACGGATTTTAAAGCCCTCTAAATAACAAAAAAAGGGCTTTCCCCTATGGGACAGCCCTTTTTTTTATCATTAAAAATTTTAATAGCCGGCAGCTTTTCTAAGTTTAATGTAATTTTCTTTGGCAGCCTGATATTTGTTGAATGCATCCATGACTTCACTCATGGGAGCCTGCTGTTGAACTTTATACTGATACAACTGTTTGTAATAAAGATAGCTTTCATAAGCTCTTTGCAACTGCGCACTCGTAGGCTTTGAAGTTTGTGTTGATGAACTGCTGCTCTGACTTGAAGAAGAGGAAGAAGAACTCTGTGTCTGGGTGGGCACACTGGCTGTCTGAGTATTATTCGAGCTGGTGCTTGAAGCAGAACTGGCAGAAGAGCCTGAAGAGGCATAACTTCTTTTGGGAAGCTTTTCAATCTGCTGTTTAACTTGCTTTATTCTATCTTCAGTTGGCGGGTGAGTCGAAAAATATTTCGTCACCTTGCTCAGCTTGCTGTCGTTGTTTATCTTGTCGAAGAAACTGATTAGACCATTCGGATTGTAACCCGCTGCATAAGTATATTTTACTGCGCACGAATCGGCCTGATATTCATCATCTCGCGAAAATTTCAGATTGGCAAAGTAAGCAGCAATAGCTGCATACGCAGTATATTTCTTGGTCTTTTTGTTTAAGCCCAGACCGGCAACCAGTAAGGTCATCAGCCCGGCTTTTTCTGCCTGTCTTACGCTGTGTTTTTTATCGATGTGGCCCATTTCGTGAGCGATAACGCCGGCAAGCTCATCGTCTGATTCAACCATCTTCAGCAGCCCTTTGGTAACATAAACATAACCACCAGGAGCAGCGAAAGCGTTTACTTCGTCGGTATCCAGAACTGCGAAGTGCCAGGTAAGGTCTTTGCGTTCAACATGCTTGATCAGACGTCGGGCAACAGTACCAACGCGATTTAAGTAAGTCTTGCTTCTTGAAAAACCAGGATCTTTTTTTAGAGATTCATGGGTCTTTTCACCCATCGAAACTTCCCATTTTTCTTCAAGACCGCCTAAGAACGCCGAAGTCTGTGGTGCTTTTTCTCTGGATTGTTCTAATACTTTGTAATTATCCTCTGTTGCGCCCCCGAACGTGCGATCAAGGGTCGCAGAAACTCGATCCAGGGTTCCGCTGACTTCACCAAGGAATTTGCCAATATCGAGCGCCTGCGCCGGAGCCAGCAAACTCACCTGAAAAAGCAGCATAAGAACCAGAACAAGACCATATTGTCTGTTTCTCACAATGTACCTCTTTGCAAGTAGATTATATCTAATTTTATTAATCAAACCCACAACCGTCAAGGCAAGACAAAAAATTTGCGTTGCAGTCTGCGGCAAAATCTTTGGCCAGGTAAAGGCACCACTTACGTAAGTCTGGCGTTTCCTGCCCTGACTTGTCAACCTTCACCTAACGCGCAGAACCCTGAATTTCGAGTTGGCAAACAGATAGGCTTTCAGAATTTTTGTAGATTTGCCAAAGATTCATTATAATTCTTTTACAAAATTCAATTCGGAGAGTTTCATATGTCAGATGCAAAAATGTGGTATCTTGCGATAGCAGGGCAATCCCAGGGTCCTTTAGGGCGAGAAGATATTATCAATAGACTTCACAACGGTTCGGCCAACAAAAATACAATGGTCTATTGTGAAGGGGTAACCGAGAACTGGACCCCGATTTCTTCGGTTTCGCAGTTTGCAGAAGAGCTGGGAAACAGCGAATTTCTTCCACCTGTACCTAACCGTAAAGAAGCGCCTTCAAATGCTGACGAAGTTGATTTCTGCGTCTATGGTGATGATCTGCAGTTTGTTGAAATAGAACTGGACCCGGGTGAGTCGGTTGTGGCAGAAGCCGGAGCAATGATGTATATGGATTCAGCCATTGAAATGGAAACGATTTTCGGTGATGGCAGCCAAAAACAAACCGGCTTCTGGGGCAAACTCGCCGGTGCGGGAAAAAGGCTGTTAACCGGAGAAAGCCTGTTCATGACGGTTTTTTCACACAAGGGTCAGGGCAAGGCCAAAGCAGCTTTTGGCGGGCCTTTTCCGGGAAAAGTAATTGCCATAGACCTAAGAGAGGTAAACGGCAAGCTGATTTGCCAGAAAGACTCATTTCTTTGTGGCGCAAAAGGCGTTTCGATCGGAATCGAGTTGCAAAAGAAAATCGGCTTCGGTTTCTTTGGGGGCGAAGGCTTTATCATGCAGAAACTTGAAGGTGACGGGCTGGTATTTTGCCATGCCGGAGGATCTATCTACACGAGAGAACTGTCACCAGGCGAGGTCATAAAGGTTGACACCGGCTGCATAGTTGCATATCAATCAGAAGTTCAATGCGACATCGAAATGGTTAAAGGCATAAAAAATGCCATATTTGGAGGTGAAGGACTATTTCTTGCGACTATGCGCGGTCCTGGTCGAATCTGGCTGCAATCTCTGCCCTTCTCAAGACTGGCCGGCAGAATTTTCGCAGCGGCACCACAGACCGGAGGTCAACGCAAGGGCGAAGGTTCAGTATTAGGTGGCGTCTTTGATGCCCTTGGTGGTGACTGATTCAGTATTTTACCACCAGAATTTCGAGAAGTTCTGAACCGGTATTTTCGAAACCCCGCTCAGTATTCGCTTCACAAGTGAATACTGAGTCTTTTTTTATCGTTTGCGAATCGTTTTGGCTAAGAAACAAACCTTCACCGGAAACCACAAAAAAAGTTGCGGCGAAGTCTACCAAATGCTTCTTAAGCTTTTTTTGGGGTTGAATTTCTAGTTTTACAAATTCAGATTTTTCTGATTTATGCATAAATCTGCCCACAACGCCTTCAGCTTCAAAAATGACTTTAGATTCAGAAAAAATCATTTGCACCACCATTATCTTCAACTTAGATTTTAATAAGCTTACCTAAATGATAGAATAAAAGAAAACAAAAAAATAAGAGAGGCCAATCATGATTCCAGTAATCTGTACTAACAACAGTCTTTTTGCACGAATTGAAACCATGCTGAAAAAATGCATCAAAGACCGGGTTGCGGTAAAATTCGGTCAGGCCGAGCGTGCAATGGACTTCTTGAGCATCGAAATGCCGGACCTGGTAATTATAGATTTTTCTGACGAAAACCTCGATCTTGAATATCTTACCAGTGAAATAAAAAACGATGCCTGGTTGCTTAATTCAGGCATAATTGGTCTATCTGACTCACCAAGAAAACTGCGAAAATCAGAACAGTTAAATGGGCTTAACATAATCGCCCTGGTTGATTACAGCATGATAGAACAACAGTTTCCGGGAATCGTCAGAATCATATGGCAAAACCGCCGCATTCTTTCACAAAGATTTATCGGTGCCGACCTGGGCAGCAACATTTCGGTTTCATTCGAGATTCATAACGACCCGGTCGAAGCCTATTGCTTCACCAACTTGATCTGCAATTTCCTTTATAATCTGAATCGAATCGATAACAAAGGCAAAGATTCGCTGAATGTGGTTCTTATAGAGCTTCTTATCAATGCCATAGAGCATGGCAATTGCGGCATTACCTTCGAAGAAAAAAGTGACTGGCTCAATAGCGGTAAAGAGATTTATGAGTTGATCAGAAAAAAATGTGCCGACCCTGAAATATCAGCTCGCAAAGTATTGCTTGACTATACGATTCACCCCACTCACACATCTTTCTGCATTAAAGACGACGGCAATGGCTTTGACTGGAGATCGATCAAAAAGAAAACCCAAAACGGCAAACTATTAGAGCTGCATGGCCGAGGAATTCCGATTTCTCAGGGAATTGTTCAAAACCTTACCTACAATGACAAAGGCAACTCACTAAGCTTTGATTTCAAACATCAAACAGGCGTAGCCAACGTAACCCCGGCTTTGTTCAAGCATCTTGAAACCGTTAATGTTAAAAAGGGTGAAATCATTTTTCGAGAAGAAGAACTTAGCAACTACCTCTATTACGTAATCAGCGGAAGCTATGAAGTACTGGTCGAAAACATTCAGGTTTCAATTCTAAGTCCTGACGATATTTTTATCGGAGAAATGTCTTTTCTCTTGAACAACAGACGCAGTGCAACCGTTAAAGCACTAAGCGATGGCAGTCTTATTAGAATCACAAAAAAAGATTTTGTTGAAGGAATAAGGGAAAAACCGCACTACTCGCTGTTTCTTTCAAGGCTGCTTGCAAATAGAATCGAACGACTGAATCACATTATCAGCGAAATTCCTGCCCATTGTCCCCAGGCGATGCCCAAATGCCTGAAGGCGGTCAGCTGAAAATCACACATCATTTTTGGCGCACAAAAAATAGGTCGTCATTTCGCCCTTGCCCTTAACCTTGATTTCACCGCGCTTCTCGAAATAAAAATTCTGCTTGTGACTCAGGTAAGTTTCTTCGGTAACCTGAATTCTACCATCAACACCGGTAGATTCCATTCTGCTCGCAACATTTACCGCATCGCCCCAAAGATCATAGATGAATTTTTTAAGACCAATTACACCAGCAATAACCGGGCCCGAGTGAACACCAATTCTTATTTTTAGATCAGTGTTGTTTTCTTTATTGAACTGTTTCATGGTTTCCAGCATATCAAGAGCCATCTGCAAGACTTCCTGAGCACTGCCGTTCTCTGGTTCCGGAAGCCCCCCTACTACCATGTAGGCATCTCCAATGGTTTTGATTTTTTCCAGCTTGTGCTTTTCTGCAAGCCGGTCAAACCTTGAAAATATGCCGTTAAGAATCTCTACAAGCTGGGCCGGGCTCATCTTACCAGAAATCTCGGTGAATCCAACAATGTCAGCAAACAAAATTGTAGCCTCAGAGAAAGCATCGGCAATCGCAGATTCATTTTGTTTAAGGCGCTCGGCAATGGATTTGGGAAGTATATTCAGTAACAGAGCCTCTGATCGCTCCTGCTCCTTTTTAATTCTAAAAACAAAAAACTGCACCAGAAGAAAAAGAATCAATGAAATACCAAGCAAATGCCCCACAAAAAACCAGGGTGAAGCGCTTAAACGGCTTGCAGCTTCCCATTGTGACACTTTCGGGTCAAGCCAGGCAGCCAGAGCAACCAAACCGCCATACGCCGCAAACCAGCGTATAGACTGTGCCGGACCATGAAACATAACCGCACAAATTGGTGCCCCTAAAGCCCAGATTATGGCCGAACCCGACAATACGAAACCACCATGAGTAATCTGAGCAATGAAGGGCATGCAAAGCACAAAAGCAAGCTGAGTAAACCTGAAAAGCTTGAATTGCCGGGTATATTTCAGATGAATGAAACCCAACAGAGTTACAAGTGAATAACTGAAAGTGGTAATACCTCTGGTCGGAAAATCGAAAACCACGTCGTGAATACCCAGGCAAATTCCGGCAACAAAACCGAAACAGGCCAATAGAGAAAGAAGAGCCTTCTGCAATTTTTCTTCATCGGTATCATCAGGTAAAGAGCCGACATGGGTAATATAATGAAGCAGCCGACTGAAACGGGATCTTTCTGAAAACACACCATTGAAGGTTTCAATGGCAGAGTTCAGCCAGAATTCACTTTTCTCTCTCACAAGATGACTCCGTTTTTCTTCTATGCAATTGGTATACCTAGTTCGCCGTTACAGTTACAGTAGTAGTCAAACCACCAATATTGATCGTAACAGTTTTGGTCTGAGTTCCAAACAATGTGTTTTCTATCGGCCAGATAAACGACAGGTTAGTATCAGAATAGTTTACCCCGGCAACCTTGTCGCTGCCAGAGCCATTATCATAACCCTGTATTCTTACTTCACGAAAAACGGTTTCACTGCTTGTACCAAAATGATTGCCATAAAAAGTGATCAACTGATTCTCATCGGCAGTATTCGGTGTATAATAGGTCACTTCAGGGCCTTCAACCCTGAATGTACTGGTAATTTGCCGACCACTGGAAGTTACAACCAGGCTCTGGGCACCAGAATAAGAAACCTGCGGAACTTTAACCTGAATGCTGTAATCATTCCAGCTGACAATCTGAGCAGTAAGCCCGCCGATAGTAACCATGCCATTCACAAGACTCTGGCTCTGGCCGAAACCCTGTCCGTTAATGGTAATCAACGCCCCAATATTATCGCCCGCTGGACTTACCGAAGAAATGGTCGGAACTGTAAAGCCAAACGAAACCGTATTCGAAGTCCGCTGCCCGTCAACCACAACCACAACCGAAACAGAACCTGATTGACTGCCAAGATTGGTTGGAACCCGACAGTTGATTGCGTTGCTGTTCCACGAAACGATCTCTGCCTGCTGAGCATTGAAAGAGACGTAAGAGCTGCCCTGTTGAGCCCCGAAATACTGCCCGTAAACCGTAACCTGTTCACCAGGATTCCCGGTGGAGGGCGAAATATAAGAAATGATCGGATTACTGACCATAAAAGCTGTGCTGTAATTTGAAGCGAGCCCACCGACAATTACCTGAAAAGTTCCGTTGTTCTGGGCATTCTGCGGCACAGTAACGGTGATTATGCTGTCTGACCAACTGCTCGGAGCAACCGTAACCCCGGAATAACTTACAATGCTGTTACCCTGAAAATTTCCGAATCTGGAACCCTGAATGGTGACAAGAGTTCCAGGACCGCCGGTGGAGGGCGAAATAGAAACGATGGTTGGAGCCATAACCGTGCTGACCGGACTGCTTCCGCCCCCACTGCTACAGCCGGAAAAAGAAAGCAGAATTATCATTGCCAGCATTGTTAAGATTTTTTTCATAGCGTAATTATAGGCGGCTTTGCCCACAACCGTCAATCGGACCTGGAAACTTAAAATACTTGCCTCTCAGCCAAAACTTTGTTTGTGCCGATATTTGTTTGACCAAAACCATGGTTTGACCTCAGAATCACAGCAAATTGTTCGATTAACAACGTTAAGACGACAAAGGCAGAGGTTCAAAACCATATTCTTTGCGAAAGGTATTTAGCTTGCTGATATTTGTCTTTTTGGTGCATTTTTTGGTATTCCTGTTTCTTGCATTAAAAACAGGAAAAAAAGGCTATTATTTCAGCGTTTGTGCATTTGGCTCGCTCATTGGCGCACAAATTGCAAACCATAGCTTAACCGGCATACATGCATTGCAAACTGCTTCTATTTTGCGGGCCATCGCAGGCTTTTGTCTGTTATTCTCTATTTCATCGAGAATATTCGTAAAATTTAACGGCTAATAAGCCTTTAACCGTTCAATGCCTGCTCTTTTTCATCGAGGACCCGCCTGATTTTATCGGCCAAAGTCTTTATGGTAAAAGGTTTTTCAAGAAACAAACCATTGTTTTCTACCACACCCAGGCGATTTAAAAGACTTCCTGTGTAACCAGACATGAATAAAACCTTTACTTCGGGATCATGATCACTGATATGCTGATAAAGCTCTTTACCGTTCATATCGGGCATTATTACATCTGTTAAAAGCAGATCCGGTTTCAATAGCCGATCTTTAACCAGTGCAAGTGCCTGGGTTCCATTTCCTGCTTCAAAAACCTTGTATCCAAGACGATTCAAAAGACCCGATGCCAGAATTCTCACTGCTTCGTCATCTTCTACAAGCAAAACTTTTTCATTGTTGCAGGCAGTTTCGAACTCTTCAGTCTTTTCGAATTCGACTTTTCCTGACTTTTCAATCAGTGGAAGGTAAATTTTAAAGGTTGTGCCGACATTTCTTTCGCTATAAACCCAGATGTAGCCCTTATGCTGTTTCACAATTCCATAAACCGTCGATAAGCCCAGGCCGGTACCCTTGTCGACATCCTTGGTGGTAAAAAACGGATCAAAAATCTCGGCAAAATTTTCTTTGGCAATACCGCAGCCGGTATCGCTTATCTGAATCAAAACGTATCTGCCCGGAACAACATTAACAACTTCATGAATGGCAAGCATCTGTTCGTCCAGCCAGACTTCGCGGGAATCGATAAGAAACAATCCGCCTTCAGGCATGGCATCTCGAGAATTAATGGCCAGATTCATCAGCACTCGTTCTAACAGAGCCAGGTCACCATTGATAAAAAACTGGTCACTGCTCTGACTTAATTTGAATTCAATGTTTTCGCTCAAGGCCCCCTTCAGCATCTCGCAAAAAGACTTAAGCCATGAATTAACTTCAATCTCGTGAATCTGAAAAATCTGTTTTCTGCTGTAAATAAGCAACTGTCTGACAAGATCGCGAGCCCTCAGGGTTGCTTTTACAATTTCTTTTGCTGATTTTTTCTTCATTTTTTCGTTCATGAAGTCTTCAGCCAGCATTTCTGAATAACCCAGAATCGGCGTCAAAAGATTGTTCAAATCATGGGCGATTCCGCCTGCAAGTCGACCGATCGATTCCATTTTCTGCGACTGGCGAAACTGGTTTTCAAGCAACTCTTTCTCGCGGTTCAATTTGAGCATTTCAGTAACATCTTGTTTGACCGCCAGAAAAGCTATAATATCTCCGTTGCTGTCTTTTACAGGCGTAACCACAGCTTCTTCAGTGTAAATGTCTCCATTTTTGCGACGATTGCTGAACTGCCCCTTCCAGATTTCGCCGCGAGCAAGGGTTTCATTCTTGTTCTGATAAAAATCGTCTCCATGAAGCCCGCTTTTCAGAAAATCCGGATTTTGCCCAATAACTTCATCTCTTAGATAGCCTGTTGCCTTTTCGTATGCACTATTCACATAAGTGATACGGTAGTTTCGATCAAAAAGCATTACGATTTCTTCAAGCTGCTCGATCGCCAAAAAAAGAAGATCGCGAGCTTTTAAAATCTCATCAGCATTTTTTTCCCGGGTTAGATCTCTTGTTATGGCCATCAGACCTGGCCCTTCATCAGTTTCAAAGCTGATTAAAGACATTTCGGCAAAAAACGAGGTTTTATCTTTTTTTTGCCCAGACCATTCAAAAGTCTGTTTTTTGTCTTTTTCAAGCAGGGAAATGGTTTGCCTGAGATCCTTTACAGCTTTTTTCCTGTTTTCCGAGCATAAACTGACAATTTCAAGGCCAAGCATTTCCTGCTTGCTGTCATAACCGAAGATTTCGTGGGCAGAATCGTTTACGGCCACAATCTTTAGAGTTGCGTAATCGAGAAGAAAAACCGATTCTTTGACAGCATTGAACAGGGCCTGAAAAATATTCAGACCCGCAGCATGTTTTTCAGTGCAATTCTCTTCTTTACCAACCTTAGAGCTGTTTTTAATTTTCATACTTTTCCGGAAAGCTTTGCCTAAGCAAGCCCACCTACTTTAAAGTCTAATGATAAGTTCGAAATTTCACAACCCCATTCTTAAAGCAGCACTGACACTTCAGAAGCCTTAACGAAAAGAAGCTAAAGTCGCTAAAATCAGGCAAAATTTTGGCCCGTTTTTTCAGGGAATCGAGTCTCAATCTGATTGACTTGAAATACAATGTAATTTAAACTGCCACGAGAACAAGATAAGGGGATTTAAAGGAGGTTTCATGCACCTGAGAAAATTTTTATACATCCTGGCCGGTTTCTCGCTGATGAGCTCGATATGTGCTGCTGTTGATCTGTCATCTACAGAGATAATAAATGTACAGGGCCGTGTTGAAGTTAAAAAGGGCCCCGCAGCGATTTTCACCAAACTGAACCGAAATCTTAAGCTGGCCGGTTCTTTAAAAAGGCTCGACAGCGGCGACAAAGTAAAAACATTCATAAAAAGCGCAGCAGAAATGGCTTTGAAAGAAACCTGCATTCTTGCAGTAAAAGAACAGAGTCTTTTCGAAGTACCGCAAACTCTTGGAAAAGAAGCCATTACCCAGCTTAAAGCCCAGCAAGGTTCCATTCTGTTCAAGGTAATATCTGGCAACAATTTTGAAGTAAAAACTGCAGATGTAATTGCCGGTGTGAAAGGCACCCTGTTCGAAATGGATATAGTCGACAGCTTCAACACGCTTATAGAAACCCCGGCCCTTGAGCTGGGCACACTTACGGTTGGCGGTACAATGGTCAATGTTTATCGTGGAGAAGTAGAACTTACCCATGTTGAAACCGGCAGCAAAAGAACTTTGAATGCAGGCCAGGGAATCTCTGTTTTTGGAAGATCTCTGCTGAATTTAAACTCTATATTCAAAGATGGCTTTGGCCAGATAGTCAATTTTGAACCAGAACAACTTCTCCGTGAAAGCTTCGGCGATGAAGCAATGGGCCTTCTAAACGCTGCTCCCGATTTGTCTTCATTGAGTAATTTGCCTTCTGCAGGCTCATTTAATTACGCTCTAAAAGAAGCCGGCGCCAGAAAAAACGCCTTTTTCAGGGGCATTGACCAGGGCATAGCAAAAAAACTTGGCATTGATGACCTTGAAACAGGATTAGACATAATAAAAGACCTTCAAGACGAAAAATACAAAGCCGATTTTTCGAGATACAGACCTCCAACATCTACTTTCAGCGTTGATGACCGAAGTTTCAGAGAAAACTACATCGGCAAAAAGACTTTTGCCGCATGCAAGGCCGATTTCGGGTCAAAACGTGCAAAACTTGAACCCACTCCTGAAGGCTTATCGCTGGTCGAAGGCAACAGCTCTTTTAAAGTCATCAGATTTTCAGGTAATAATACCGACCTTGAGTTTGTATCAAGTTATTATGAATCTCAAGGAAAAAGAGTTAATTCGGTTCAGGTTTTAAAGGGTGAGCTCTTTGGCCGAATTCCCGGTGAACTTGAATATTTCAAAATTCCGGCCGGTCGGGTATCGTTCGTTTTTGATACAGGCACGGGCCAGAGCTCATGGGTTCAGGCGAATGCTCAAAGTCTCGCTTCAGACTTGAAAGATTATAGCTTTAAAGTTTCGCAGAAAATTGCCAAAGAAAAAGAAGCAGTTAACAAAAAGAATACGAAAAAGAAGATCAACGCCATCAAGAAGGTCATTAAATTCAAGAAATTTGGTTTCTGATAATGTCTGAACAAAAAGCCCGAATTCTAACATCTAACGTTTCTGATCTTGGAAAAAGGGCTTTTTTTGTTTTAATTTTCACCTTATTGCCGGCAATGTTTGCGCCGGCAAGGTCGCTTCTTGCATGGATTGATGCAAAAGCAACCGACCTTTTCTTCATCATAAGACCTTACTTTAAAGAAGAACCCATCGATCACCCAGGATTTGTCATAGTCAAAGATCAGACCTTTTTTCAAAGATTCGGGCGCGACCCGAACCGCAGCGATTTTGCCAGACTACTAAAATCTCTTGAATCAGGAAAAGTAGATGTGGCCGCCATAGATTTCATTTACGACAGCCCCACAAACCCTGAAACAGATAACCTTTGGGCTTCAGCCCTGAATCAGCTGCCTTTTACGATTCTCGCCGAGCATTTTGTTACTCGTGGTCGTCAAACCTTTGAAAAAGCAGATTTTGCAGATCAGAATTCGCTAAGGCCACCATGGCCACTGCCCCTGTTTCCGGATTTTGCAAAGAATGCCGCCGCGAAAGGGTTGATCAACATTCTGTCTGACTATGATTCGACCGTAAGATATGCGCCGTTGGCCTTTCTTCCCGTAGAGAAAGATGAGTTTCAGCCAACTTTAGGGTATTGCACATACATTGCCTGGCTTTTCAACAAGGTTGAACCCCAGATTAAAGAAAAAATCCTAAAATATAATTGCGCCAGCGCGCCGGCTTTTCTGGACCAGATTCTTGAACAGGGCCCCTTCAGTTTCAATTCTTCAGGACACGCCGGCATCGACAGAATGAACCGGCACCTTGAAAGAAAGTTCATGGCCAGACTACTGGGACGCTATCACCCCCAGTTCGCAGAAATTTTCAAAGAAACAGCTGAAAACCAGAAAGCTAACCTGAACCTGAAAACAACCTGGCTGAATTTGCCGAAGCAAAAACTGCCAATTATCGGCGCATATGAAATGCCCTGCCTGCGAATCAATTTTCACAAGGCCGGAAACTTACTTAATACAGATGGAATTGAAAGCTTTTCAATGGGTTTGCTTCTTGAAACACAAAAGGACCATGATTACGCCAATCGTTTTTATAAACCTGACCTTAGCTTTTCTTCTTCAAATGATATTCAACAAATACCACTGGCCTTTACCTGGCAAGAGCCGGGAAATGCAATCATTAAAGGCAAAATCATTGCCCTGAGCCAAACTGATTCTGACACATGCACGATTCGGGTGGAAATGCTTAACACAGCCTACTGGGAAGAAACAAAACCCGCGCCAGACGGAACTTTCATTCTGTCAAACATGCCCTGCGGCAAATTCGTAATCAATGTAATTTTCAAAAACGACAAAGGCTGGACCAAAAGCTCATTCAGTGGCCAGACTGCCACCGCCACTCTAACAGAGTTGCCCCCCCTTTATCGGGTAAATAATTTTTCAAAAATAGGATTGCCGGATAATAAACTACCCGAAAACGCAAGAATCAGCTTTTTTGGTGAAGCCCTGAATTTGTTCAAAACCGATAATTCAGGCAAAATCAACCTTGAAAAAATTCCTTCTGGTTTTAGCCTGATTCCACTTGATGATGCTGTAGAAATTGCCACTTTCTCTGATCAAACCTTATTAAACGTGCAAAACCAGCCAATACGAAACAAAGTTTTCGCTCTACTTTCAGATCAAACAGACTGGAACCATAATTTTTTCTACAGTTTCAGGCCAAAAGATGCAGTATTCTTACCGACTTCTCTCGATTGTCGAATCGCCGTTTTTTTGAAAAACCAGGGAAAAGACACTCAGCACACCCTCGATCTTCAAACATTGCCAGGTGAAATCAACCCGCTCGATGAGCTTCCAGAACCAACCAGAACAGCTGAAAATCATGCCCGGGTTAACTTTGTTGCCAACGCCTCATTTTCTTCAATTATGCTGATCGACGAAACCGAGAATTGCATAAGACCTGAACTTGAAAAAACCTTAAATATTCCAACCAAAGATTACAAGGTTTTTGCGACCCGAAACAAGCTTAAAGGCCGATTTAACCGGCTCTCTTCTCTTTTCAGAGGCAGAGCTGCTTTTATAGGTACAGCCCTGCAGGAAGATCAGGATTTCATAGTTACCCCGATAAATTTTCTCGATTCAGGTTTCACGAGATTACCCGGCGTGCATTTGCATGCGAATCTTTTTTCGGGCCTTGCAAGACAGGACTTTCTGAAGCCCATGTTTTTACACTCTGATCAGGCCCCTATTCTCTGGCCCCTTTTGCAAATTCTATCGATACTACCGCTTCTGGTTCTGGCAAATCTTATCTTTGCCAGGTTCGGCGCAATCTGGGGCGGAGCTTCTATTTTGCTTCTTTGCACATGCTGGGCTTTCACTTCATTTATACTGTTTTTAAACTCAATCATTTTTCCGACCTTTTTTCCCATTTTAAATATCGCATCATTTGGTGTAATCAGAGGCTATCTGGCCTGGGCCATTTCAAGGCGCAAAGAAAAAGAAACCAGAACAACCTTTGGCCGATTCATTTCTTCGGCAATTGTCGAAGAAATTCTGAAAACTCCTGAAAGCCTCAAGCCGGGGGGCGAAAAGAAAGAACTTACCGTAATGTTCACAGATCTTGCAGGCTTCACGACCATCTCTGAAAAGCTTGAGCCAGAACAGTTAACCGAACTGATGAACGAGTATCTTGGTGAAATGACTTCTCTTCTTTTTCGTTATGGCGGAACTCTTGATAAATACATAGGTGACGCAATCATGGCGTTTTGGAATCACCCTAAATCGCAAAGCAATCATGCAGAGCTGGCTGCCGAGTGCGCCATCGCCATGCAGAAAAAACTTGCTGAATTGCGGGAAAAATGGCTTAGTCAGGGCCTGCCTGAAGTAAAGGTCAGAGCAGGTATAAATACCGCAAACTGTATGGTTGGCTTTATCGGAAGCGATATTCAAATGAACTTCACCTGCCTGGGTGATGGTGTTAACCTGGCTTCAAGACTCGAAGGAGCCAATAAACCTTACGATACTCTGATGATGATTTCTGAAGCTGTGCACAGCAAGCTGGATCCTGAAAAGTTCAGCACCAGATTTCTCGATTACCTTGCCGTAAAAGGCAAAGCCCAGCCAATCAAAGTTTATGAACTCAGAGGCTATCGCCATGAAGAAAACTCAACCTGGCTGGAAGCAGAAAAGTTCTATAATCTCGGAATTAAACAGTATCTTGAGCGCAACTGGGAAGAAGCAATCGAATCTTTTTCAAGAGTTATCAAAGTTACCTCTTCTGACAGCCCTTCTCAGATTTACATTGAAAGGTGTAAAAAGTTTTCGATTACCCCACCCCCCGAAAACTGGGATGGCCGCTTTACCCTGACAACAAAATAATCAGTCATTCTGGCTTTTTACCAGTAAACACATTTCTACATGATCGATACCGGCCTCTGAAAATTCTTCGCCACGCCTTATGAAACCAAGCTTTTCATACATTTTTTCAACGCTTAATTGTGAATGAATCAAAACTTCCTTGCAGTTCCATGCTATTGCCTGAGAAATCAACTTTTTTACGACCGCCATTCCCAATCCCTGGCCGCGAAATTCTTTTAAAACAGCTACGCGGCCAAGACGCGCCTTTTCAGGCATCGTTTCATCGAGAAAAACTCGTCCCGTAGCTACTGCCTGAGAATCAATACAAATTAGAACGTGAAGTGCAATTTCGTCTTCCTTGTCTCGTTCAAGCTCTTGTGGCACATTCTGCTCATCGATAAAGACCTTTTTTCTTATTGCGAAAACCTTTTCTATTAAAGAATCTGAAACGTTAAGTAAATAAACTTGCATATGCTTCTTCGCAGCCTTTTTATTTTTTCTAAAACAATACATCTACAAAGCTATTCTGTAAAACCCCAAACACTTTCCCGGAGATTTTGCCACGAACGGCAATGCGCTTTTTCGGCCTGAATATTCTATTGACAACAGCTGCGTTTTGGTCTATAAATTTCTGACTAACTAGTCAGTCCGCATAAAAAAGGAATGTGAAACAAGTGGGCAAAAAAAAGACCAAAAGAGACCTTTTAATGGAATCGGCTCTCGATATCTTCACCGAAAAGGGCTACGACAAGACGACCATCGATGATATCGTGAATAGAACCGGCTGCGGCAAAGGAACATTCTACCGCTATTTCGACAACAAAGAACACCTGTTCGAAAATCTCGATGAAATTTTTCTTGAAACCCTTAGCAGCGAACTTAAAAAGAACTGTAAAAATTCATATCCGGTAAAAAAATATCTTTTTGAAGGCTTTAAAACTTTTCTTGATGTTTTTACACAACACAATAAAATCGGTATAATCAGACTCGAAAAAGATATAAGGGTCAAGCCTGAGGATCGCAAAAAATCCGCCCAGCAGATTTTAAGCTACTTCAGCCATATGAGAGAATACCTAAATAATGCAAAAAAAGAGGGGAAAATCAAAAACTTCAATCCCGAAACAATCCTTGTAACCATAATCGGTTCGGCCCATTTCTTTCTGTTCCGCTCTTTAAAATTGGGTATTCCTTACACAGAGCAAGAGCTTGAAGAAACGGTCGATGTAATCTTCTACGGAGTCAGCGCTGCATGAAAAAACAATTCTTTACAATCCTGGCAATTTTTTCGCTGGTCAACCTTTCGCTTTGGGGCAACAATCTTGAAAAACTTGCCAAAACCGCAATGGAAAGAAACCTTAAGCTGAAAATTTCCGATCTGGAAATTGAACAGAGTCTCATAGACGAAAAAAATGCCCTTAACCGAATGATTCCTGACCTGAATTTCAACGTTACTCATTCTCACAAAACCTTTAAAGACAGCTTTCAGAAGAATAATCCTGCAAGCATAGACACCACCCTTATCTATTCTCTCAAGCTCACCCAATCTTACCCAGGCCTTGGAAGAATTCCTGCGATTGCGAAACAAATTGCTGCGATGAAAACTCAGATACGCGAAACAGCCTGGAACAATCAGAAAATTCAGGTTCTAAGGCAACTCGCCAAAGTTTATTTTCAGCTGGTAAGAGAGCAGGAACTTGTAAAAGTTCATAAAACCGATCTTTTGTTGATCGCTGAATTGATGAAAGTAGCCAAACTTAACCAGGAAGTAGGACTGGTTTTGAAAAATGATGTTCTAAGAATCGAAGTAGAACAGCTGAATTCACAATCAAGTTTGATTAAAAGCGAAAACGGCTTTGTTGACCTGGAATACGATCTGGCTGCCATTCTTGATTATGAAACGACCGACCTTCTCGAACTCAACCTTCCGGCGGGGCTTAAATTTGATCCGGGTAGTTACACCACAGAAGCGCTTTTACCCATATTGTTCGAAAAAGATAACGATATCATTCTGGCCAAACTTGATGCCGAAATTCTCAGAAAAGCCGAAAAATCTGCAAGAAGCGCGCACTTACCGACGCTGACCCTGGAAGGCTCATATAATCACGGCAGAAAACTTGGTCCGGTTGAAGGAACCAAAGACATAACCGCCACAATGATTCTTACAACCCCGGTTTACAACGGTAACGAAATCGAAAATGCCATCAGACTGGCACAAAAATCCAGAAAGATTGCCGAACTGCGAATTGAAGATCTGAAAAACACCAAAAAAGCGACCCTTGAAAAAGCAGTCGCAGATTACAATGAAGCACTTGCCAGAATTAGTTTTGCAGAGAAAGCACTTGAACAAAGTTACGAAAACATGCGAATCGTTTTTACCAGATATCAGGAAGGCGCATCATCGATAGTCGAACTGGTAGACGCCCAGAGAATATTGACCAATTCGGCCCAAACCGCTATAAGAACCTATTATGATGAACGAGAAAGACTTGTCGAGATTCTTTTGCTGATACATGATTTCGACAGCCTGCTTAAATCTGACCATAACCCGTTTCCTATCAATTTTGATTTTCTGCTCAAGCAGCTAAGTCTGAAAATCGGAGAATAAAATGAACCATAAAAGCAAATTAATTCTGACTTTAAGCCTGTTTTTCGTAACTTCGGCAGTTTCTGCACAGATAAATGTAATTACCGAAAAGGTTAAAACCGGGCAGATAAGAAAACTTTTGAAATTCACCGGCGAAACCCGACCTCTGGTCGAATCTTATGCTGCAGCCGATGTTTCCGGCCCGGTTGCAGAAATTCTTGTTGAAGACGGGCAAAGAGTCGAACAAAACCAGGCTCTGGCAAAAATAGATGATACTCGCTTCGAAATTGCTTTGCGAATGGCAGAAGCATCACTGGAAAGAGCGAAACAGCAGCTTGTCGAAGATCAGAGAGACTACGAAAGAAGCCAGACGCTTTTCAAAAAAGATGCTATTACCCAAAAAACCTTCGATATGGCCGAAACGGCCCTTATCAAATCAAAAACCAATGTAAAACAGGCTAAAGCAGACTATGACAAAGCCAAACTGGATCTTAACCGCTGCATTATCAAAGCCCCGATCAAAGGATTTTTCGTAGACCGCAGCATCGAGATTGGCCAGGTCATGGGTCGTGGTCAGAACATGGGCAAGGTAATCTTTCTCGACACCATCTATGTCGAGGCCAAGATTTCAGAACGCGATATCGGTAAATTCAAAGTCGGTCAAAAATGTATGATCGAAGACAAGTTTCCTGGCGAGGTGGCCTATATAAACCTCTACGCAGACCGTTCTCGAGCTTTCAAGGTAAAAATAAGGGTGCAAAACCCGGACGTAACTTTCAAGGCCAATATGTTTGTGAGAGGATCGATTATTCTGGAACAATATGACGAAGCACCGCTATTCTCTTCGCAGGCAATTCGTAACGAATTTGGCAAGCTTCACGTTTTCACCGTCGAAAATGGTATAGCAAAAAAAAGAGAAATTGAAATTATTGCCCAGGAAGGTGAATTTACCTATGCCGACCCCATTGAAGCGGGTATGGAAATTGTAACCGTTGGACAGGATAATCTGAAAAACGAATCAGAAATCACTATCAGAAACAAGCAAAGCAAAGAAAACACAAAATAGTCATGAGTATACCAAGAACCTCAATCAATCGACCTGTAACTGTAAGTATGATTACTTTGGCCATGCTCCTGGTGGGCATTGGCGCAATAATGGTATTCAACGTAGCCCTTTTTCCCGATATTGATATTCCCGTAGCCTTTGTGCAGGCTCCTTACCCCGGGGTCGCTCCGGCACAAATAGAGAACATCGTTACGCAAAAAATCGAAGATGAAGTGAACACCGTCGAAAATATCGACAAGCTCGAGTCATACTCAGTCGAAGGGTTTTCTCAGGTAGTTATTAACTTCGATTACGGAACCGATATCGATCTGGCAACTGTTGATCTAAGAGCAAAGGTCGATCAGGCAAAACGAGAGCTTCCAAAAGAAATGGAACAGGTTACCGTTTCAAAGGTTGATATCCATGCTTTTCCGGTATTGAACGTCGCGCTGGGCGGAAACTATGATCTGGTCGAGCTGCGCCGAATAGCTGACCGGGAAATTAAACCAGCATTTCAGAGAATCGGCGGCGTAGCCAATGTTGAAGTAAAAGGCGGACTTGAACGCGAGATAAGAATTAAGGTTTCGCCAGAAAAGCTTCTGGCATTCAATTTTACCATCGACGATGTCATAAATGCCGTCAGTCGAGACAATCAAAACACGCCCCTCGGCAACATAACCGAGGGCAATTTTAAATATCTGCTAAGATCTGAAGGCGAAGTCGAACACCCCCAACAGCTGGGAAACGTAATCATAAAAGAAGTCAACGGTCGTCCAATATACCTTAACGAGCTGGCAATAATCGAAGACTCTTACAAAGATATCGAATCACTTGCAAGGTTGAACGGCAAGCCCTCAGTTACCCTTGAAGTCAAAAAAGAAGCCGGCGCAAACCCGGTTCTCATATCTGATCAGGCGAAAAAGTTGATTCCTGAACTCGAAGAAAAATACCAGGGAAAACTTTCTATCGTCATCGCCGAAGACGATGCCCTGTTTATCAGAGATACAATTCAAATGGTAAAAGATAACGCTTTGCTGGGCGGCTTTTTTGCCATTATCGTTCTTTTCATTTTCCTTCGAAACTACCGCTCGACCATAATCATCGGAACCTGCATACCTATTGCTATCATGGCAACTTTTGGCATGCTTTCATTGAAAGAAGACATTACCCTCAATCTCATGACTCTTGGTGGTTTGGCGTTAGGTATTGGTATGATGGTCGACAACGCCATCGTGGTTATGGAAAACATTTATCGCTTTCTCTCAGACCACCCGGGGCAAGACAAAAAGGAACTTGCAGCCAGAGCAGCCGAAGAAGTTCTAATGCCTATTATTGCTTCAACAGCCACAACTGTCGCAGTGTTTCTGCCAATCGGCTTCGTTCCGCAAGTTGTTGGCGAAATCTTTTTTAACATGTCGCTGGCAATTATTTTTTCGCTACTGGCATCTCTATTGGTCGCAGTTACACTTATTCCAATGCTTTGCTCAAGATTTCTCGAACTTAACAGCCTCTATGCAGAACAAATAATCGTGAAAATGTATAAATCGTTGTTTCGCTGGGCAAAAGATAACTGGGTAAAAGCTATGGTTGCGTTGTCTGCACTCTTTATGATACCAACTGCAGCCATCGCCTATGGACTGCAGAATCAGGCAATAATCAATCTAATAGAAAAGCTGGGCATCACAGAACAAATTTCAGCCTACTCTTCAACCACCCTCGGCGCAACTATAAGTATAAGCCTGCTATTGCTGGTGGTTTTGGCGCCCCTTCTATTCTCAGCGATCCTGATGCTGTTCAATCTTTTTATCAATAAATTGTTAGGTCCGGCTTTTGAATTTCTGATAATGAAATTCCTGAGAAATCTGTATGTAAAAACATTATCGGCTCTTCTGAGCAAATGGTATTTAAGACTGGCTTACTTTCTGGTTATCATTGGCTTATTCGTAACCAGCCTGATGTTTCAGCCGCCAATGACCTTTTTCCCGGACATGGACAGGGGCGAAATGTCGATCGAATTTGAAACACCAGAAGGAACAAGTGTCGAAAAAACCGACGAGATCACCAAGCAAATCGAAAATATTTTACAAACAATTCCCGAAGTAGATAAGATTATCACCAATTCAGCGGTGGGCAAAGGCACGCTTGCGGTTGTCATGACTCCGGTAGAAGAAAGAAGCAAATCCACTAACGACATCATTCGTGAAGCCCGAGAAAAGATTTCAGAAATAGCCGGCATCAAGACCATCAATTATAAAGAACCCAAAATCGGTAAGCCCTCAAGGGGCAAATCGATTCAGATTGAAGTTATGGGCGATGAGTTTCCGGTAATTGAAGACCTATGTCGCAAAGTTTACGAACGTATAAAAGACATTCCAGGGCTTAAAGATCTTGAAGACGGCATAAAAACTGGTAGGCCTGAATTCAGACTGGTGTTTGACCGCGAGAAAATTCGCGACCTCGACCTGAGCCTGGTTAAAATAGCCAACATGGCCCGCAGCTATGTTTACGGAAGTCTTGCCGGCAAATATCGCGAAAGCAACGATGAATTCGATATAAGAGTCGAAGCATCTGATCAGGCAAAAGACAAAATTGCGAGATTTCAGGAACTCGAAATTGCAATTGAAGAAAACAGATTTCTCAAGCTTTCACAGGTTGCTGAATTCAAGCCCGCCACTGGCTACAGCACCATAGAAAGAAAGAATATGGCACGCCGTCTTATCGTTCAGGCTGACCCTGATCAGCGCCCAATCGGCGCAATCATGCAGGATATTTCTGAGAGAATAAAAGACATACCGGTACCCCCGGGTTACATCATCAATTTTGGCGGTGAAAACGAACAAATGGTCGAAGCTTTTGGCTATCTTGGCATAGCCCTTATTGCTTCTGTTCTTCTCGTATACATGATCATGGCCTCTCAGTTTGAATCCATTGTTTATCCTTTCATTATCATGTTTACGATTCCGCTTTCATATATGGGTGTCGTCGGCGGCCTGAACCTGATGGGCTTCGCATTTTCCGTAACAGCAATGATCGGAATAATCATGCTTGCAGGCATATCGGTAAACAACGGTATCATTCTGGTCGAATACATTATTCTTCGCCGCGAAGCTATGCACGAATCTACCTTTGAAGCAGCCGTTCAGGCCGGAACATTGAGATTCAGGCCTATTCTTATGACTGTCTGTACAACTTTTCTGGGTATGTTACCCCTGGCACTCGGCATAGGCGCTGGCGCGGACTTTTATCAACCGTTAGCCATATCGGTTTCTGGCGGTTTGCTTGTCTCGACCATTCTGACTCTGACCTTCGTTCCCACAGTTTTCGTTTCAGTAGAAAACATTCTGGATTTCTTCAAAAAACTGTTTGGGAAGTTCACTCACAAATAGAAACAACCGGTTAAAGGCAACGCAAGTTGCCTTTTAATCTGAATTGTAGTAGACTTTCGCCGCTGCACATTTTCAGAATGAAGAAAAGGACATAGCAATGAATACAGCGCAAACCAAGTTTAATCTGGGTGTTGATTCTGAAGTTGGCGAGCTCGAGGGAGTGATTTTGCACACCCCTGGTCTTGAAATAGAAAACATGACCCCAATGAATGTTGAAAGAGCTCTGTATAGTGATATTCTGAATCTCTCGGTTGCATCGCTTGAATATCAGCAACTGCAGGGAGTTTTAAGCAAGGTTACCAACGTTTTTCAGGTCAAAAGTCTTCTTGAAAGAACCTTGCATAATAGCAAAGTAAAGCAAAGCCTTGTCGAAAAAATATGTGAGAATGAATGCGCTCATGAAATCAAGAATCAGTTGCTCGAGCTATCGGAAAAAGAGCTCGCGCGTTGCCTGCTTGAAGGGGTTCTTTTAAAGCAAAATAATCTGAGTCGTTTTCTCAGCCGCGAACGCTATTCGCTGCGCCCGCTGCACAATTTTTTCTTTACCCGTGATTCGGCCATAACCATCAATGACTGGGTTCTTATCTCAAGCATGGCCAACAAGGTCAGAACAAGAGAAGCCATGATCATGGAAGCGATATTCGATTTTCACCCCATGTTCACCACCAGAACCGTCTGTGCCGAATATAACGAAAAGTTTCCAAAAGCAAAAATAGAAGGTGGCGATGTTCTGGTTGCCAGAAAAGACATTCTTCTCATCGGAATCGGTTCAAGAACCAAGCCTCAGGCAGTCGACTTTCTGATCGAACACTTCTGCAAAACGGGCGCTTCTCAGCACATAATCGTCCAGGAACTGCCGCACCAGCCCGAATCATTCATTCATCTCGATATGGTTTTCACTTTTATCGATAAAGATATCTGCATGATTTACGAACCGGTAATTCTACAGCCAAATATGTTCAGAACCGTGCACATCGCCATTGACAATGGTCAGGTTTTGCACATTGAAGAAGAGCAGAATCTGCTGACCGCCCTTGCAAAACTTGGCATGGAAATGAACCCGATTAATTGCGGCGGGAACTCTGACAACTGGCTCCAGGAAAGAGAACAATGGCACAGCGGCGCAAACTTTTTCGCAATCGCTCCGGGCAAAATCATAGGTTACCGACGCAATATCAACACCATTGAAGAGCTTGACCGAAAAGGTTTCACAATCATAGACGCAGCTGACGTAGTTGAAGACAAAATAGATCTTGGCACCTACGGAAAATGCGTCATTACCATCGATGGCTCAGAACTCGCACGTGGCGGCGGCGGTTGCCGATGCATGACCATGCCCATCAGAAGAAAGGCTATTGAATAAGATTCTCTGCCGTTTTTTATAAAATTTGCCTTTAAAAATGAGTTAAACTCAGCTAAAATAAAGGTACAACAAATTGATTTCGGCAGGCAGTTCATGCAAATCAACCTTCTTCTGAGCTTTTCTACATGAATAGAGAAAAAGCCACCATAATTTTTATGCTTGTGGCTATTTTTCTGTCAATTTTTTTCGGGGCAGAAACCTGGTTCAAAAGAAAAATCAGCCAGAAGCAGACCGAGCTCGAAAATGCAAGACGTGAGATTTTGGCCAGAATTGTTGCCAGAACCGAGTCAGAAATATTTTTAACGCGAAAAATTCTTCCGCAACTTCGAATCATCTGTGAGAATAAAAAAACACCCCAACAGGTACGCTCTGAATTCCTGACAAAATACAATATTGACCTGTCTCTATATTTTTTTAACGACAAAAATCGCCTGCTCTCATCATCACCCAAAAGAGCCCCGCACCTTTGGCTGATGAAAAACCTGTATCCCGCTCTTGCAGAGAAAAACCGGAAAAAGCTTCCGCAATATGCTAAAAAGCTCGACAAAAAGATACAATTTGCCTTCGGTTACGGCAAAGATCTGACTTCAATCAAAGAAAACCCTGAACAAATCATTGAAACGACCTTTGACGATAAAACCGGCTTTATTGCCTGGACAGCGCGCGAAAAAAACGGAGTCATCGTCTATTGCTCTGAAAAACCCCATCAAAACCAGATTTTTGTTAAAGAGATGCAGCATTTTGCCAGAGCGCATGGCCTTGAAAAAGCCGGAATCTATCAGAAAAGCCTGAGCAAACCCGGACATTCACTTGTAGAAAGAGCCTATAAAAGCCTGACAGAAAGCAGAAAAGATTCGGGATTATTTTCCGATAAACTCTGGTTCTTTATTAAATCATTATCGGGAAAGATTTATTTTGCTTCTTTTTCACTGAAAAAAGATCCTCTTTTAAGATTGTTGCATATCAGCCGCCTGCTTTTAGCAACACTTGCTCTGGCAACTCTGTTTTTCTTTCTTTTTTCATCTTCGGCTTTAAGTCTGAAATTTCTTTTGACAAGCATGTTCTTTGCTTCTTCGCTGATACCCCTTGGCGGAATTGCTGTAACCACCATTGATAACATTGAAGTCTTCGAACAAATCGAAGCGAACAAAATCAAAGCTGCGCAAGAAGAAACCCTTGGCAACATCGCCCAGAACTTCTCTGCATACCTGGCTTCATGCTCTGCCACCCTGATGCGATTAACTGAAAAACCAGGCGAAGGCCAAGATTCATCGACAACCCTGCAGATGAAAAATTCTATTCTTTCGATTTTTCCTGATGCAATTATTTCACTTAGAAACTCAGCCGGTGAACAGCTTTTCTACCATGGTCCCCTGGTTTCTCAAGGGCGAAATACGGTGTTCAAATCGCTGGCACGTAAGCTTATCGAGCGCTATGCACCCGAAAGGCTGAATGAGCACAAATACAATGGAAATCCTTTTTCTGATTCTCTTGTCGGCAAAGACGACATGGGTTTTGGCAGCCTGCTGAACTACCCCGACATGTTGCAATTAGTCGGAACCGGCAACACAGAACTATTGTTGTTTTACCGGGTTATGCCGGCATCAGCAGGCCAGGTTGCGATAATTCAAATTGAGCTTTCAACCTATCATACGATAAAAAAATATCTCGAAAGCATAAGTCGCAAAAGATTCAGCGTAGATAACAATTTGATTCACCTTGCTGCTTTCTACCCTCCCGGATATAGATGGTCTCTACAGCCAGATCTTAAGAAAGAACAAAGTCTGTTGCGACTTGCAGAAAATGTCTGGGGCACCGGTAGACCCGAATTTAAAAAATTTTCCGGCAAGCTAAACGGTTATGCATTGGGTCTGAGAACTTCGTCTTTGTCGGGCAACTGCTTGATTGCTTTTTGCTCCAACGAACAGATTAAAGCATCGATAAGCAGCATGAAATATCGAATTGCGCTGGGTGCAATAATTGCTGTAATTCTTCTTGCATCGATTGTTTTGTGGATATCAAGGCAGCTCATTTCACCGCTTGAATATCTTGAAATAGGGGTTAAAGCTCTTTCTGAAAGACGCTTTGAAGCAAAACTTCCCGAACCTCCGGGCAAAGATGAAATTGCCCAGTTGTTCACCGCCTTCAACGAAATGATGGCCGAAAGCTATGACATGCAGATTGCCAAAAACGTTCAGGAAGGACTGATTCCCCAGACCTTTCCTGAATTACCCGGGTATTCAATGCATGGCATTCTCAGAGAAGCATCAGAGCTAGGTGGAGACTGTCTTGACTGCTTTATGATAGACGACAAAAAAATGCTTTTTCTGATTGGCGACATCACCGGTCACGGCGTAGGATCTGCTCTGATAATGGCGTTTTCTCGAGCAGTAACCTTTCACTGGAGCCAGGAAAACGAAAACTCTTCACCAACAACACTCGCCGATCAAATCGATCTGATGCTGAGAAAAAATAAAACTTCGCGAATGTTCATGGGCGTTATTTGCGGAATTCTTGACAGCGAAAACAATAAGATCGAACTGGTGGTAAAAGGGCATATCTACCCGCTTTTGATCAAAGCTGACGGACAAAAACAATGGGTCGGAACCCCTGCTTATCCGCTTGGAATAGGTAAGCGCACAGCCGCTCGTTCGTTAGTTGTAGACTTTGCCCCGGGTGATCGTCTGTTGTGTATGACCGACGGAATCATTGAATCAAGATCTAAAGAAAAACCACTGGGTTTCGAGGGAATCGAAAACTGGGCAATTGAAGCCTTTTCACCAGACGCAGAAACATGGGTTAGCAATCTTGAAAAGCTTTATGCAAACTGGTCAAGCAATGTTCAGGACGATGACATATCGATTTTCGCCATAATCAACAATGGAGAAAAAGAAACATGAGCAAATCTGCCCTTAGCCAAACAGCATCTTTCGGCAGACTTCTTCTGCTTTTTCTTGCCATAATGCTTGTCTTTTTGGCACTAACTGCCAACCAGACCTTTTTCAAGCTGCAAAACGAAGAAGAAAAAATGGCCAGTCTCAAACTGATCAGCTCGCTTGACCCGGTTATAGCGAAAACTTCCGAAGAATCCTTCATTAATGACCGATTTAACGAAGTGTTTGGGACAATGAATCAGAATGGCATCGATTCACAAGAGCTTGAAACGATAATTTACAAAATTGGCCAGGAATTTGACACCAGACTGAAGTGCTTTTTTTATCAAAACAATCAGCTGAAAAAAAGCATAACCGATGACCAGGAAGACCTAAAACTATTCAAGAACCTGATGATACAGCTCAATCTGCAGGGCGAGGCATTCAAAGAAGCTCAGCGCCAGGTACACCAGGCTTTGTTAGACTGGTTTGGTCCGGGCCACCGCCTTGAACTTCTGCAAGGTGATCAAAACGAGTTATGGCGATACAAGCACTTAGATAAAGACCACTTTTTCATCTGGAAAACTTTCGAAAACGGCAACTCTGCCTTTCTCATCGCCACTGATTTTCCAGACTTTATCAACAGATTCAAAATTATTAAAAAGCAACTGAATATGCCATCGATAGGTGCCGGAATGCCAAAGGAAAAGCGCTACGAAGCGCCCACCGGAGTTGACGTAGATCAGATGCTTGCAGCAAGAATCAAATCTAGCCTTTCAGGGCATAACACAATTCAGGAATCTGAAAAAAATTGGGGCTTTATCGAGGATGAAGCCGGTTTCTTTTACTGCATATGCGATAAAACCCAGAAAAGCAATTCAGGTTTAATCGCTGCAGTTGCGACAGTTTTCAGCATTTCATGGATAGCAAGCCTCGTTTCGATTGCCCTTTATCTGCTTTCATTTTTTAAAATCAATCCAGGCAAAAAGCTATGTGCCTGGCTTGATTCAATTTCGATAAGATTCAGAATATTAGGCCTTTTCTCGATGGCCTCAGTTTTTCCGGTTATTTTTACAGCCCTCATAGGGGCAACTTCATTGGCAGACCGGGCAGAAATAATCGAAAACCAGGTGGCCGGCGAAAGCATAGCAAACATCTATCGGCTCGAAAAAATGATCTCTGAAAAACTTTCCCAAAGCGAAAAGATGGCTGACCATATCAGAAAAGAGCTTGTAAACACCCCGGCGACCGAAGAATTCTTTTCTGAAAAACTGAAAAAGTTCGGTATACCAAGAACCTTATCCAGACTGGAAGTAAGGGATGGAAGCGGAGCAACTCTTTTTACTACCGATGACAGAAAAGTTCATGGGGTTTCTGAAGCCATGGATATGTTCAGTAGAATTGCCCTTAAGCTTCATGCACCCGCGAGAATGGGCGACACCGCAAACATGATTTCACCAGCTGAAGTAATAAGTGAATCCGTCCTTTCCACTGATGAAATCGGTATGGCGACAATCCTGCGACAGCGCGGCAAACAATGGGTTTTTCGCATGGGAACTTTTCCCACCGTCTGGTATTGGGATGTCTATCCTGAGCTAGCCTCAGGCCCCGCTTTTATGCATTACACCGCCCAATTCATCGCAATCTACAAGCAACAGGTTCAGGAAACCCTTGAAAAGCAAAAAGAAAACCGTGAAAGCATTTTGCTTTCAACCGAGTTGAATTATCGTTATAACAACTTTGAGATTTTCCCGAAGATTAAGGGAATTAGCGAACGAAGGCTTCTTGATGCCGCGATTGTTTCAATGCGCACAGGTAAAGTTGTGTTCAGAAATATAAGCTTTAACGGAGTGGACTACTGGTTAACGATCAAACCAGAAAAAGATATCGGCAGCCACGTCTTTTTAAACCTTATTTCCAAGCCAGATAAGCTCGCGGCTTTAAACCCGCTTAAGCTGCAACTTGCCACCGGAGGCGTTCTGGCGCTGATCGTTTCATTGCTTGGTGCGCTTCTTTTGATACGGCTTATCATTAACCCGATTGGTGATATCGCAGCCGGAATCAATGCCATCAGAGAACGACAACATGATTTTCGAATTCCAGTCAGAAGAAAAGACGAGTTTGGCGTTTTATCAAATGCTTTTAACAATGTCATAGAAGAACTCAAAGAGCTTGAATACGGCAGAATTGTACAAACAAGCCTGCTTCCAGATAAAATTCCGGTGCCCAAAGATTATGATCTTGCATGTTTCAGAGCCTCTGCCACTGATCTGGCTGGTGACTATCACGATGTTCTACCATTAAGTGACGGGCGCACAGCAATAATTCTCGGCGATGTTACAGGTCACGGCATTTCTGCCGCTCTGGCAATGGCAATGGCAAAAGCAACCGTAGATTACATGAATCTTAACGGAGATCTTTTCCCTGGCCCAATGATGGACAAACTCAACGCATTGTTCAACCGCGAATTGAAGCCCCGACACAAGTTCATGACTCTGGTGACCCTGGTTCTTGAGCCTGAATCCGGCAACCTTCAAATAGATAACGCCGGGCAATCTTACCCTTACTATTTTGATGCAGAAAAGGGCCTTGCTGATGAAGTGCAGATACCTTCAATGCCCCTGGGGGCAACCAAAAAGAGAAGATCAAGACCCGAAGTCAAAGCCATGAAATCGGGCGATGCGGTTATTTTATATTCAGATGGCATCATTGAATGCGCGAATCACGGCGGGGATATGTTCGGTTATGACAGATTCCAAGATACTTTCGTGGAACTGCTGAAAAAAGGTCTAAGCTCAGAAGAAATTCTGCAAAGCATGATTAAAAGGCTCGATGATTTTCGCAAGCCCGGCCCTTATCCTGACGATGTAACCCTGGTCCTGCTACGCCGACTTTAATATAGAAGAACTTATTCATTCACCCTTTTCCTACCCCAACCCAAGACCCTCTTTGCTTTTACAAGCTCAACCTGTTGAATTGTATAAACCGGCCTTGAGTCTTGTACAAACTTCAGATTTCATTGACTCAATCAACCCGCTTTTGTTACAAAACCGGGGCAAATTATAAGCAATATTGAATTTCAAAGCATAAAAAAAGGCTGTCCCAGCAACGGGACAGCCTTCTATATGTTTACTTACGCTTAGAGTGATTATTTACCTGCATTTGCGCGAAGATCATCATATTCTTTTTTGGCTTTGTTCATAGCTTCAGCCACTGAAAGAGCGTCTTCCTGGCGATTCTGTCTCAGCATTTCATTGTAAAGCTTGTACAGTTCCTGGTATTTTGAATAAGCCAGTGCGACTTCAGATTCGTAATCACCAACAACTGCCGCATCGCCACCAATAACGACCATCTCTTCATCTTGGCCAACAATTGGTCCAGCACCTATGTCTGCAACTTCATCGCCACCGATAGTGATTTCTCCACCGGTGTAACCACCCATTGGGTTACCTGTTCCGGTTGGCATTGCCATTTCAGGAAGCTGAGCAGCTTTGCCTTTACCGAAAATTCCGGCGATTTTTTGTGCCGCCCAGTTACCCAGATAACCACCGATCATACCACCTGCGATTGTACCAATGGGACCAAGGGCAGAACCAAGAGCTGCGCCGACAGTAGAACCGATAGCCTGTCCGGTTACGCCAACCCAGTCGATTCTCTTGAAAGCTTCTTTGATCGAGAATCGTCCGTTTTTAAGATCGCCAGCCATGTAAGCGCCCATTGAAGAACCGACGATTGAACCAAAAGCCGGAGCCAATGCACTTAAAGCGCCACCAACAACTGGAATTGCAGTCAAGAAAGGAACGAAGAATGAACCAGCTGCGGCACCAACAACCGCGCCACCGACGCCGCCGACAAATTCTGCGCTACAAACTGTTTTAAGGGCTTTTTTAGCACTTGGCTTTTCGCCGCGCATTATCTGAGTGGCAAGATCGACACCAACGGTGATACCTGCGGTAACAAGGAGGTTCTTAGCGCTGAAACC
>JASURT010000128.1 GCA_030446435.1 Candidatus Ozemibacter sp. | reverse complement strand
ATCATTTTTTTTACCATCGGTGGAAAAATGTAAACCTTGGTCAGGGTGCTGGCAAGCGTATTACCCTGTTGAACTCCGATTGACATTTGCCCGATCATTTCTTCCATGATGGGGTTTCCCATTACCGATGCGGTAATTTGTAGAGCCTGCATAATCGGAACCCCAGCGCCAAGCAGAGAACAAAAAGTTCTTGAAAAACGGCTGACCGCAATCTTTTGCGTCAGGGGCCCGACAATGGGTGCCACTAATGAAATCTTCGCAAGCATTCTTGAGCCGAAAGGAGTTTTGAGAAGGAAAAACATGCCTGCGGCTACCCCCGCAGCTCCGCCGGCAACCATTACATAGTTATTGATAAGGGTGTCAGAGGCGAACATCATCACTTCGGTAATTTTGGGCAGATCAACCTTCATCTTCTTAAACATGGTCGAGAAGTTCGGAAAAATCTTTACCAGAAGAAATATGACCCCTAAAGTAGCCAATACCAGCTGAATAACCGGCATTGTCAGCGCGCCTTTGATTTTTCCCCTGATTTCAGCATCGGCTTCGGCAAAAGCAGCCAGTCTTTCAAGAACCTGGTCGAGCATACCGCCCGCTTCACCGGCTTCGCACATATTACAGTAAATTTTATCGAATACTTTTGGGTGTTTTCTGATTGCGACTGAAAATGATTGCCCTGAATTGAGGTCTTTACCAATATTGTTGAGAATATTCTTGAAAAACTGATTCTGGGTCTGATCAGCAAGAATGCCAATGGCTTCAACCAAAGGAATCGCCGCTCCAACGAGAGTTGAAAGCTGAACGGTGAATACCATCATCTCTTTTTTAGAGACACCTCCGCCAAAGCTGAAGCCACCGCTTGCTTTTGCCTCTTTGGCTTTTACAAGATAATAGCCTTTGTCTGAAAGACGATTCGCCAGCTCCTGCATATTAGGAGCTTCAAGAGTGGTTTTAATTATATCGCCCTTCGAATCCTTTACTTCACAATCGTATTTAGGCATTTCAATCTCTCCAGAAACAGTTTACATCAGTCAGCGCGGGCAAGGGCGAATACTTCTTCAGGTGTAGTCAGCCCCTGTTGAAACTTAACGACGATATCGTCTTTCAGACTTTTCATGCCAAGTCTGAGAGCTTCGTTTTTCAAATCATCGGGTCCGACCTTTTGAATGATCATTCTTCTAAGATTTTCGTGAGTATACATGACTTCGTGAACACCGACTCGGCCTTTATAACCGGTTTTACCGCATTTCTCACAGCCTTTTCCGCGATAGTAGGTCTCGTTTATTGCCTCGGGCGGCAAACCCAGGTCGGCGATGATCTCAGGTGTAATTGTGGTGTCAACGTCTTTGCAGAATTTGCAAACCCTTCGCGCAAGACGCTGAGAAACGATACACAAAAGAGCCGAAGAAACCAGAAACGGTTCAACCCCCATATCGACGAGACGAATGGCAGTACTTGGGGCATCATTAGTGTGTAGTGTTGCAAAAACAAGATGCCCGGTCAAGGCCGCTTCTACCGCGATACTTGCAGTTTCTTCGTCGCGAATCTCGCCCAACATGATAACGTCGGGATCTTGTCTTAGAAAGGCTCTTAGGACCGTAGAAAAGTTAAGCTCGATCTCTGGCCGAACCTGAACCTGGTTGATGAATTTGAGTTTGTATTCAACCGGGTTTTCAACCGTACAAATATTCAAATCTGGCCCTTTGATCGCGTTCAGGCACGAATACAGTGTAGTGGTCTTACCCGAACCGGTTGGGCCGGTTACCAGACACATGCCGTTCGGTGAACCGATAGCTTTTTTGAGCATGGCGAAGTTGGTGGGAGTAAATCCCATTTGATCGAGCTGAACATTTACATTGGACTTGTCAAGAATTCGCAGACAGGCTTTTTCACCCCAGGCGGTAGGAATGGTGTTGACACGAAAATCAATGGGCTTATCCATGATTATCATCTGAATACGACCATCTTGCGGTAAACGACGTTCAGAAATATCCATGCCGCTGAGAATCTTGATTCTCGACATTACCGAGGGCAGGGCTTCGGGCTGCAGATTCATGGTTATGATAAGAGTACCGTCAATTCTTAAGCGAACTCTCAATTCGCCTTCATCCGGTTCAATGTGAATGTCTGATGCGCCTTTTTGAACCGCAGAGGTCAAAATCAGGTTTACCAGCTTGATGATCGGCGTTTCTTCACTGGCTTTTTTAAGCCCGTCGAGAGCACTGCTGTCTACGTCTCCGCCTTCGCCTGTGGCCAGAGCGTTCAGGGCGTCTGCCATGGCCCCTGCAACATAAAGTTTATCGGTTGCATCGGCAATCTGGTTTTCTGAACAGATTGCCCTGACAACTTCACAGTTGTTCTGAAATTGAATTTCGTCAATGATGAACACGTCAAGCGGGTCGGCCATACCAATCATCAGGCTTTTACCATCGAAGCTGATTGGAACGAGAATGTGTTTACGACAGATTTTTTCAGGAACCATCTTCAGAACTTCAGGCTTGATTTCTACTTTGCTGAGGTCTACGAATGGCACTTTTAGCTGCTTACCCAATATTGGCAGCAGCTTGTCTTCTGTCAGATAGCCAAGTTCGATAAGAACCTGACCAATTCGCTTGCCGCGCTTTTTTTGCTCGGCCAGACCGATGTTAAGTTCTTTTTCTGTAATATGGCCTGCTTCGATAAGCAGTTGTCCGATTTTTTTTCTCTTAAACATGACGAATTAGAATCTATACTAACTTATAACCTTTGCTTTGAAAACAGAGAAATGAAATTACCTCAATTATTGTGCAGATTCCCAATAACTTCTTCGGGCATCCATGTAGTGTGGATTAAGCTGAATCGCGATTCTGAACTCTTCCATTGCATCGTCAGAAAGGCCTTTCTTTTTCAGAATCATACCGAGATGATAATGAAGATCAGCATATTCTGGATGCTCTTTTATCAGGCGCCTGTATTCACGTTCTGCCTGGTCGAGAAGACCGAGATCAGAAAAAACCAGACCAAAGTCTATTGTGACGCTGCCTTTTTCCAGTTTGTTACCAAGAGCGTCTTCAATCACCTGGCGATATTCCTGCATCGCTTTGTTATAGGCACCCTGTTCTTCGTAGATTCTGCCGACATAATAGCGGGCAGCGGCGTATTTCGGATTAATTGCCAGGGCGTTTGAAAAGCTGGCGATGGCCTTGTCGAATGCTTTGTTTTCAAAGAAAATCACCCCAACGTTGAAATGGGCGTCGGCAAACCTTGGGTTAAGCGTCAGAACCGATTCGTAAGAAGCAATGGCCTGGTCACGGTCGCCCAGTTCACGATAGGCATGGCCGAGATGGGCAAAATAAACCGGGTTTTTCGGGTTTTGATTTACCGCTTTTACATAGCAGAAAGAGGCTTTGTCGAATTGATTTTTCAGAAAAAAAGCATTGCCCAGATAAAAAAGCTTTTCGTGATCATTCGGTCTGGTTTTCAACTGCTTTATACATGCATCGATAACTTCATCAAGTAACGATTCACGATAAATGGTTTCCTCAGACATCAGAACTCCTTATTTGTCGGGGTTTAGCACTGATTTTATATCTTTGCCAAGCTTGGTGCGGGGCTCAAACTTGCGAAATGCTCTTTTGTCAGTGCAATAAAGGTGAAGAACTTCGAGACCTTCGTAATTTCGCTTTTTCAGCCCTTCGACCATGCCTTTGAAATAATTTTCGAGATACTTCAAACCTTCTTCTGTATCAAGATCTTCGCGGGTGAAAAATCTGTATTTGTGTATGACACCATCGTCTTTTCGGTAGATGTCGACTTCTGGCTCTTCAAGAAGCCTTGATCTTACAGAATAGTTTCTTGATTCGAAGAAATGCTGACGATCGTAGGGTTCATAAATGGTGACACCCCAGATGTAGGGATTTTTAAATATCCAGAGCGGAAAAGTAGGATTGAGAAAATGCTTCAAAGATTCAATCAGTTCGTAATTGTATTCTTCTTCGCGAACCTGAACATGAAGGTTGCCGTTTCTCAGGGCAAAGCTGCCTCCGTCACTGAAATAACCGCTTATGCAGACAATTTTTTCAGGTTTGGGAATATTGAGCAGAATGGTTTTGGTTCTGTCATTTATGGTGGTGTAAGTTTCATCAGGCTGATCTTCAAATTCCACTGAAATTTCAGAAATCGGAAAAGTAAAAATTTTCTGAAAAACGCTCAAATAGATTTCGCGTTCTTTACGGTTGCTGATAAAAACATGTCTTTCTATAACTTCGCTGGTATGACTCATAGAGTTACTCCAATTTCAGGTAAATACCTGTTTGATCTTCGGGTGGATTCTTTACGTCTTTGCTTTCGATCATCAACTCATTGACAAGATTTTCGAGTGTTTCGTGAGCCGACAACTCGGGAATCTTGTCGAGGGTCAATTTAATTTCTTCAACGCTGATACGTTCTCCATTTTTTCTACCATATTCTGTGATTCCGTCAGTATAAAACAGTACCCCATCTCCCGGCAACAGTTGCATTGTCTGATTATTGTATGGCTCTGGGGATTGGTTGAAAAGTCCGATGGGAACACCTGTTTCAAGGTTTGGCGATTCGACGAAGCCGTTTCTGGTTCGATTAATCAGTGGTAGGTTGTGCCCGGCGCAGGCGATCTGTATTTCGGCTTCAGAGGCTTTAATCTGAATTACCAGCATGGTTGCAAACAGTTCTTCTACGCCTTCTTCGGTTAATTTTACTGAAAGCTGATTTAGCAAATCAGCCGGAGACTTGACCTGATTGATCAGGCACCTGATCATGGTTTTGAGTCTTAAAAAGAACAAGGCGGCGTCAAGGCCACCATTAGAAGCTTTGCCGATTATGATCATACACCTGTTGTCGGGCAGATTGAAAAAGTCGTGAAAATCACCCGAATAGCCGGCGGCGTGATGGCAGTGAACTGAAATTTCCCAGCCCTGCAAAACTGGTGTCGAGTCGGGTAATTGAGTTACAAATAGCTCGTGGCATAATCTTTGTTCCGAATCGATAAGCAAATCTGTTTGTTCACGCTCGAACAGCTCATGATTTTCAAGCAGAATTGAAAAGCTTTCTGCAAAAAACTCAAGCACCTTTTTTTCGTTTTTTGAAAAGCCTGAACCGGTTGGCGAAATCACGGTCAAGATTCCTTTCAATTGCCCAAAGAAAGCGACCGGTAGTAACAGGCACTGCGATTCATCAGCTTTTCTCTTGAAAGGCAGAGAGGCGGAAAAATGGGCACTGCGATTAAGCGCTTTAATGTCGAGCAGACCGTTGATTCTTGCATAAACTTCTTCGACAAGAGGGTCTTGCTCTAGTATTCTTTCGTAAACACTATTAGAACCCTTTCTTGTGCCTGTAATGAACTTCAATTCAGATTCTTTCAGGCGATGAAAAAGAAAGATTTTGTCAGGAAGTTGCTCGTGAGCGCAACCCAGTGCATAGGTGGTTTTAGCGGTTATTTCTGCCTTGGGATTAGCCAGGTGAAGCAAATGACCAAGCCTGATCAGATTGTTTTCAAAGTAATTACCGAAGTCAGAAAAAAGAATTCCGGCTGAATCACCTTCTGTTTCTCTGGTTTCATCTGGCTCAATCATTTTGTCAAAGTTATCTGAAACAAAATCTTTCAGCTCAAGTGCTGCGAATGCTGAGCTGAAAATCAGAACCAGAAGAGACAAAAACTGATAGGTTGCAGAAACATCATTTGAAAAAATGGCCCGAAGAATTACTATCAGGCTTAAGGCAAATGTTATAAGGTAGTATTTCAGCATCGGTTTTTTGCAATCAAAATTGATCGTTATGAGGCTAACAAAGTTTAACCTTTTGGCATTCCGGCAGTCAACAAAAGACATTTAACCCTCTCATAAAGCGCTGAAATCATGCGAGTCCCAATCCATAGCAAACAAAGCAGCCGCTTAACGAGTTCTTTGAACATTATACGTTTAAGCGGCTGTTTTGTTTGCTTCTGGTGTAAGCTTCTGGTGATTGAATACCTTTTTGAGACTGTAACTCGAATCGCTGCGTTATGCGGCGCGATAGCTTTCGTAAGTGCGGCCAGAGTGGCGTTCTAAATTCGAACAGTGGCGGGCGAGCGCGTCAATGGCTGCGGGGTCGCCGATTTTGGCAAGAGCCTCGCCGGCGGCCAAACTTACTTCTTCACGTGAATCATCGAGGGCTTCGATAAGCGCTTCTACTACAGCAGTTCCACGTCTTTCTCCGAGCTGAACGCATGAGATGCGGCGAATGCGCCAGTCAGGACTCTTTAAACCGCGAATATAGCGCCAGGTCTGGTCCATGGGGGTTACCGTCGCCAGAGGAATAACCTTGTTACGCTTTTCTCGGGTAATTTCTTTTTCTTTATGAGTGAATCTGTTCCACAGCTTTACGCAAACCTTTTCAAATAAGAACCAACCGACGAAATACATTGCTGTAAGCGCCAGAATCTTAATTTCGAGTTCCCACATAGTAAATGCCTCCAGTTTTCTACTGTTCTTCGAAAACCATCGACATTTAACCAATCCGGCTTTAGCAATATTTTAATTTTTCTGCATTTTAATTGGCCAGCCTTCGCTGCTGACTTCAAGTTCACCTTTCAGGGTTTTTAACGCCGCGATGATTGCCGGAGTTCTGAAGCTGAAAACTGCCGCTGTGGCAGTGAATGAACTTAGCTTGGTCAGGTCATACGGGTTTCTTAAAGCGATTGCAGTCGAATGCGAAAATTTGTCGGCCAGACTATTTGCCGCCAAGGTTTGTTCAGGGAATAGGTGAGAGTTGTAGGTGAAAAATACAAGTTTTTCGGGTTTACCTGATTTAATCATCTTTTCGAATTTTGACATGATCTCTGATTCAGAATCTTTTGGATGATACTGAACACAAATCGCAGCAGGAAACTCTTTTTTTATGCAGGCTTCAAGGCCTTGTTGATTATGAAATTCTTCGACCTGTACCAGCGCTGAAATCTCGGGATACATGACGAGAAGTGCTTCGTTTTGGCTTAAGTTTTGCATTTGCGAATCTTTTTTCATGAATTTAACCGCCTTTTCATGAGTCGTTTCGATCAGATTCGCATGCAGACTATTCAATTCTTTCAGCGATTCTTTACGGCAATCTTTGACCAGTTTTGAACGTGCTTTTTCGATTCTTTGCAAACTTTCTTCGAGTCTGGCGCCATATGCAGCGTTTTGGGTCGCAAGTTCATAAATTTTCTCTGCCGCCGCCTTTTGTTGTTCAAGACTATGACAGATCAACAGCTGGTCTGCTCCGGCCGCAAATGAGCGGGAGGCAGCATCGGCGATGCCAAACGATTCTGTGATTGCGCCCATTTCTAGATCATCGGTAATCAAAAGGCCCTCATAATTTAGCTGGTGGCGAAGCAGATCGGTTAAAACTGATTTTGACAGGGTTGCCGGCAGGTCTGGAGATTTTTCAAATGCCGGAAAGAAAACATGGGCTGTCATAATGGCAGCTACTTTTTCTTCGATTGCCTTTTTGAATGGATAAAGTTCGTTTTGTTCGAGATGGCTTACCGAATTATCTATTACCGGCAAAGTCAGGTGCGAATCTACTCTGGCGTTTCCTTTTCCGGGAAAATGCTTCGCGCATGACAAAACGCCGGCTTTTTGCAGACCTCTTACGGCAGCGCAGCCAAATCTGGCTACCTGCTCGGGCTGGTCTCCGAAAGACCTTGCGCCAATGCCAGGGTTGTCGGGGTGATTGATGTCCAATACCGGAGCAAGGTTCCAGTTAAGGCCCAGCGAAAGCATTTCTTTGGCGATAGCTTCATAGGTAGCTTCGACAAGAGTTTCATCGCCGGTGGCGGCCAGCCCCATAGCTGACTGGAAAAGACTGCCTCCCTTTAGGATGCGCATCACCAGACCACCTTCCTGATCGATGGCTGTGAAAATCTTCTTTCCCGCCGCTTCCTGAATTTTTTTCAAAACGTCCGGCAGATTTTCAGGGTCTTCAAGGTTGCGGGCGAAAACTATGACTCCGCCGATTCCCCATTCTTCGACGAAGCGAAGAAAATCGTCTGATGGGTTCAACCCCTGATAACCAATAACGAATAAATTCCCAATTTTTTTTCTGTTCATTCTGGCTCTCCAAAACCACTTATGAATAGTAGTCTTATCGGCAAATAGAATATTAATTCGCTTTGCAGCTTTAAAGACCGCGACTGATAGGTTATAATTCAGTTGCGAAATTTACAAGGAGAACCGTATGTATTGTTTCAGATGTGGAAAAAAACTTCCGCCAAGGGTAGTCAATTGCCCTGATTGTAATACTCCACAGAAGAGAAGACAGCGCTACAGAACGAGAATGATCCTTGGTCTGTTTATTTTTCTGGCCGGGGCAGTGGCCGGAAGTCTTTTCGATTCTTTCTTTTTTAAAGGTAATGCCTGGGACCATTCTTTTTTGAACCTGCTGGACAACCAGAATGCCAGTGGTTCAAAAACTATCGGTGTGCTGCCGGCAGCTTCGCAGACTACAGAAGTAACTGAAAACACACAGATAGTTAATGCCCCCGAGCAGGTTCATGAAGTGACAGGCGCTGATCAGGCAGCGTCTTCAGACTTGCATGAAGCAACAGCTGTTTCTGAACCGGATTCAACAGGTTCTTCCGTTGATACTGAAGAAGATGCCGATTCCGGTGTCGACAAAACAGAGATTGCTTCTGAATCGGCTTCTTTACCGGTAGATCAGGCGACAGAAAGCGTTGAAACTGCTGATAATTTTGAAGCTGCAGAACCCGAACCATCATTCCCTTCAGGAAAACTGGTTTATGAAAAGGTTTCAACTGTGGTTAAGGGCAACTTCAGCAGTTATCATGCTTCTGTCGCAAAAAGCCTGAACGAAATGGTTTTTGCTGCTGATCAGATCAAAGTTGACGGCAAAAAACTCTATCAATGTTTCGTTAAGAACCCTGCGGCCAGTGGCATCGGCGAAAGGGTTTTCGAATGGCCGGGAAATATCTGGACCCCCGAAATAAGCCCTGACGGCAGATTGATCGTGTTTTCCAGTGATAGCAGAAGCCCTGAGCATGTTTTTGTTTACGATCGTGAAAGCAAAACTTCACGTGCCCTGACCGAGGGCACTTCGAAGAATATGATGTCGGCAATTTCGCCGGACGGAAAACTGGTGGCCTATGTCTCTAACGAAAAGGGTTCTAACGATATCTGGCTGATCAACATAGATGGTTCGAATAAAATTCAAATCACTCAATCTGATGAAGACGATCGTGAACCACGCTGGTTGCCCGATGGCCGCGGACTGGTATTCACAAGAATATTTGAAAGGCTTAAAAAGTCGCACATAATGAAAATTATGCTTGATCCAATGGGCGAAGCTGAGCCTCTGGTTAAAGATAACGGCCGAAACTGGCTTGCAGATGTGTCACCCGACGGCAGTGCCATGGCATTCGTTCGTTCGCTGGCAGATGATGGCAGCAAAAACACCCTGTTTGTCAAGTATCTTGCGACTGGTGAAGAAAAACCAATCAAACCTCTGGGCAATGCTGAATGCTTCCGCCCCGTCTGGGTGCCGGATTGTTCCGGCTTTGTTTTTCACGCCAATGTCGATCGAAGTAAAAA
>JASURT010000127.1 GCA_030446435.1 Candidatus Ozemibacter sp. | reverse complement strand
TTCAATTATCGTTAGTTCTCCGGCGTTGCCGGCCGGAATTGTTTCGCTGATCGCAATCGGTTGGCTGCGCACGAGATATATTTTGAGTGCACTTTCGAGGTGTCTGTTCCAAAGGTTTTCCGCCAGACCATTCTTACGCCTTGAGTTGCCGAAAGCTTGAATCTTTGTGTTTGTTTGGCCGGATCAACCGCGTATACCAGATGATAATGGGGTCTATGATTTCTTATAAAAGAAACGGGGTGGCCTGCTAAAACCCTGTCAGATGCTATATCAATCTTGTCAATCATACTTCTCCAGGAAGTAATCTCCTGGGTGTACAAATCATACTTGAGTCGTCCCCAAATTTCGTGCGCTTCCCATGAACCACCCGGGTTAAAGTTCTGTTGGTAGACCGAGCCACCCTCCGCCAGTTTGCAAACCCATTTTGCACCGGGAGTGCTTATCCATCGCATAATTTTAAAGCATGGACGATAGAATCCTGATTTTCGATAAAGCCCAGAATTTTTTACCCTGAGAAAGCTCTTTACTTCGACATATTTCCAGCGATCGTTACCGGTAAGCTCAATCGACTGTGGAACATAGGTTTCTCTGGTCAGCCCAGTGGGACTTATCACTTCTCCCGAGCTATTTACCGGTTTCATCATTACTTTGTTGTAAAATTGAAAATAACCTCTCTGATTATTTATGTCTATCAGAGGTTCATCGAGCATTTCAAATGCTCCAACCGTAAAAATCCGCAGCCATTTTTTATTTTGCCCTTCATCGTAGGTGAGCTGAACATAAAATCTAACGTTGTTGCGAAATCTCTGATTTTGATTTTTATCAGGTTTCCAGTAAGACTTTTTCCATTCTCCGACTTTGTAGCCACGATAGTAATAGCTTGAAAAAGCACCGTTACTGTATCCATCCATTGTCAGGAAAGAGTTTTCATCTGTTCTCGATGCTAATATCGGGTCTGGTGCAGGTTCTGTAGGCTCAACCGGCTGTGGAGTTTCAAAATCTGATCCGTCTTCTGCCATATCTGAAGCTTCAAGAGTCTTTGACAAGTTTTCCAGCAAATTTTTACCTGTTGCACCTATAAGTGCAATCTCAAATTCTCCGTCTATGTCTGTAGGCAGAAGAATTGAAATCTGGCCCTCGACCCCAAGGCCGACTGCCGCTGCCATTTTTTCAGCTTCCTGAGCTGCTTCATTGGTTGTCCAGTTGTTGTTAAAATCCACTAATGCCGACTGGTTTTCGAAAATTATCGGCACTTTTGCTGAAAGGGCAGCTTTGAAAACAGGGTTTGCTTTTATTGAAACAAGCGATAAATCTTTTAAATTTACAAGAATGCCTTTGGCATCCTTGATTAAGGTTTGAAGTTGTTCGTCTGTAAGCGAAAAATTGGTGATCAGAGCTGCAAAATCAATGTTTTCAGCCAGGGTTGTCCCGGGAATCTGTGCCAGAACGGGTGAAAGAGTCGAAGTCAGCGAGATGAAACGATCCTTGAAATCCGGTAATCCCGGAATTATTGGCAAACTTTGGGCCCTGGTTTTTTTGTGTTCTGATAGCCAGAACGCTGGAAAGAGCTTCCTGAATACTTGCCTGAAGCGCCTCTGGTGATGTTTGTTCTTGTGTTTCAAAAGCAGATGTTCCACTTGGTATAACTTGCTTTGTTATGGTCAAAGGCGACTGTTCGTTGTCATCCAAACCCCGTCTACATCCGCTTGTAAGCGTGAGAAAAAGTGAAATTGCCAGGAATAAAGGTAGTTTTTTCAATGTAGCCTCTCCAATACTCTTTTTAGAGATAAGGGTATTACGGCAATGAAAGGAAATCAAGAAAACCTATAGAAAGTTTTCAGATTGAAGTCCTTAAATTTGATTTAGTTAAATGTTCAAAAAGAACGAAAATGGATGTATCATTAGTCATGAAGAAAATCTTGAGAGGATCTAATGAAAACTTTTTGGCCTGATTACCTGCTGATTCGCATTCTTTTGGTGATACTTTACATTTGGGGAATCTTTTTGGCATTTCTTCCAGCCGCTGAAATTTTTAAAATTGAATCAATTGACTGGAAAAAAGAATACACTCGCAAGCCTGGCTTTTTTGAAAAATCCAGGAGAAATGCCCTTCCGGATGACTGGAAAAATTCGCGAGAGATGGAACTTTTTATTGAAGAACGAACCTCGGGGTGTTTGATTAAGGTCTCTTCACAGTTATGGCAGGGCCTGTACGCTGAAATGAACAAAAGTGATAAAAATCGTTATTTCAAAGAATGTCTGGGTTATTTTCCGGTAAATTTTGAGCCTTTTAAATCTTTGAAAGAGCTTCTTCTTGGGCAGAATGGCCGCTATTATCTCGAAGTTTCTAACGATAAAGGGCAAAAAGAGTATTTGAAGATAGATTTGCTGGATAGTTCCGAGGCTTTTCAGAAAGCGCCTTTATGGCTTATCCTCCCGCATCAGGCCGATGGTTTTCTTTTAGTGCTTGGCGCTTTAATTGTTTATTTTATTCAGGCTCGTGGCCTGAAAAATAGAAATGTTTTGCGTTACTCTAATGCGCTTTGCAGCCGTGTTCCTGACTGCATTTCTGCGCTGCTTGCAGCTTTTTTTATTATTATCGGTCATGGTATTACCTTGCAAATTGGCCTTCAACCAATGTCTATGGAAAGTCTGCCCGTCTATTCAGCCCTTGGATTAATGCTCGTGATTATTTCTTTTCCTTTGTTTTACACAGCTTATTACCGAAGTTTCAGAATAGAGTACAACGACGATTTCATCATTATCAGAGATATCTTTTTCTGGCAAAGCTATCGATGGGCAGAAATTAAGAGGATTGAAGAACAAAACTGGTTTCCGCCTTTGTTTATGAGGGTTTTTATGAAAATTGGCCAGATTTTTTCCCGGACCCGTTCTGAACAAAAGCTTGTGACAATTGAAGAAAAACCTGGTTTTGCAATAGTTCCACAAAATGGGCAATCAATCATTTTGCCAATGGGTAACCTGTTTGGAGAAGAGAAATTCTTTTTTAAGTGCAAGGGTCATAATATTGAATTTGAAGATAAAATCATAGCCGATGATCGCATTCTCGAAGAGCAGGAAGAATTGGCGGGAATCTCAATTTCTTCTTCTTTCAGCTGCGCCTGTGAGATTATTTTTATGGTTGTTGTACTGGCTCTTATCATCAATGCCCAAAATGCCCCTGAATTCAAAATTGAAGCAAAATCTTTCAACCAGCAAAACCAGAATTCATCAGATTCGACTCTCAGGTAAATTATTGCAGCAGCCTTCTTAAAACTCTGAAAATTTAGCTGATAATTAAAACAGCCCCCCGAAAACTACCTTTAGTTATCGGGGGGCTTGTTTATAGTTCTTAAAAACTAGGCCGGAATGCTATTTTTCCTGGCAATAAGTTCTTTAATTTCATCTACCAGTCTGATTTCATCAAAACTTTCTCCTTGAACAAAAAAGCCCAGATCGCCAGCTTCATAGATCAATTCCGAGGGCAGGGGGCGCTGATCGCCTGCGCCGACGATGAAAGACCAACGGCGTCCGGTTTTTTTACAAAACCAGATGCGAACATCGTGCTTTTGGGCGAGAATTTCAAGGTCAAATGAAGAGATCGCGTTCTCCATTGCTGATCCTTTCGTAATAAGCCATTGTTGTATCGTAAAGCTTCTTGGAAAAAACAGTTGGTGTCTGAGCTTTAACCTGAGCAATTTCCTTTTTGATTACTTCTTCACCGGCCTTTTTGGTTTCTTCAGAAGCGAAATCATCAAGCCATTCTCTGTAAGTCAAGATTGCGTTCAATTTGCAAAAATGCTTTTCATGTCCTGATTTAAGCATATCCATAATTTGGTCGCCCGTTCGACCGCATCGGTAACCTGAAGTGCAGAAAGAGGTTATAACCCCGCGTTTTGCAAGGTCACCAATCAACTCATCAAGAGTTCTGGTGTCACCGAGCATAAATTGCTGTTCATCAATATTCTGCTTTTTTGAATCCATGGCAGAATAGCCGCCGATGCCAATTACCGTTGAAGCATCGGTTTGGGTGCAACCGACAAACAAAACATCATCTCTGATTTCTTTGGTTTCGCGGGCGGTTATGATAAGACCGGTATAAGGCACAGCAAGTCGAATCAGACAAACAATTTTTTTGAAATCTTCATCTGAAACGAAGTATTTCTGATGGTCTGCTTCGTTAAACAAAGGCGAATTGCTGGCCGGAGTGATTCTTGGAAAAGAAATTGTATGAGGCCCGACCCCAAATTTGGTTTCAAGCTCGATTGCGTGGTGCAGTAAGCCAAGAACTTCGAACTTCCAGTCGTAAAGTCCGAAAAGCACTCCGATTGCAACATCGTCTATGCCGGCTTCATATGCTCTGTGATGAACGTATAAACGCCAGGGATAGTTGCCTTTGATCGTATTTTGTGGGTGAAGTTTGCGATAGGTCTCGTGATGATAGGTTTCTTGAAAGACCTGATAGGTGCCGATTCCTACTTCGTGCAGTTTTCTAAGATCATCAACACAAAGCGGGGCAGCGTTGACATTCACTCGTCGAATTTCGCCGTGACCTTTTTTCGTCTTTACGCTAACCGAATAAATTGTTTTTATGGTTTCAGCAATATAGTCGCCATCAGATGAAGGGTGCTCGCCATAAACGGCAATGACACGCTTGTGGCCGATTTGCCCGGCTAAAACTTCTACCTCTTTTTTCAGCTCTTCCATACTGAGGGCAAGGCGCTTTTCGTCTTTATTCTCTGACCTGAAGCCGCAGTAAAGACAATTATTCACACAATAATTGCTGCAATAAAGCGGGGCGAAAGTTACGATTCGATTATCGTAAACTTTGCGTTTAACCTTATCGGCCATTTCATACATTTCCTGCCAAACCTGGGGGTCTTTAACCTTGATAAGGGTTGCGAGCTCATCTGGCGACAGCGTCTTAATATCTAAAGATTTGGCCAGGATCTCTCTGACTCTTTCTTTGGAAGGTTCTTCGGCATTGTTGATCGTTTCCCAGATCTGGTCATCGTCGATGAAGTCTTTGCCATCAACCATGTGTTTTTCGAATTCTTCAGGCTTTATAACCTTGTTGATCCAGGAATCTTCTGAAACCTGCTTGTTTACCTGATGCATATTTGCTCCCCCTGTTGGTCAGATTCTGGTTAAAACAGACTTGACGCTGACTTGAGGAAGTTGTCCGATTCTGCCGGTTAACGCACCAATCTCATCATTAGTCCCATCTACGATTATTGAAACGACAGAAATGTTGCGTTCTTTGTAAGGAATACCCATTCTGCCGACAATAATATGGGAATATTCGTGCAAAAGACTGTTGAAATCATTGAAAGCCTTATCAGGCGATTTCAAAATCACTGCGACGATACCAAGACGGCGCTGATTGTTACAGCTGATCGAATTCATTCTTTCTCCTCGGTGTCAGGCAAAGCCCTTCAACTCAGATAATTAGCTTTAAGAAAAATTTCACAAAGCTTATGAATATTATATATCATTTAAGAAAATTTGCAAGTCTATTTATCTAATATGTTAGGCAAAAACTTGTAGTTATGAAAAAAGCATCAACTTCGACCTTAAAAATTTCTTTTAATACCAATGAACTGGAGCTGGTTTTCAGCAAAACCTGAAATAAAGATGGAAAATTTAACTAAACCTCATGCGGGGTTTAGCTTTCAGACAAAATGCCAAAACTCCGACACCTTTGCTTTTAAAATCTTTCCATAAACGCTGAGGCTGTCTCACTGGAACAGAAAGCTGACATTGAACCAGAATTTTCTGGTCGAAATGACCATTTCGAAGCGGGCACTTCGATAGTTCGTCAGGCTCACCGGCCATCTGGCAAAGCCAGACTCAGGCACCATCTCGGGTTTTTGCCTGATTTTTTGAGAAACAGCTTATCAGAACCATTTCGATATGATTCGTTCTATGGGACAGCCGCGTAATCGGCGCAATTACCTGCACGAAGATTTTGCCGCAAATACCCTCGCAATTTTCGTAGTAAAAGATTTGATTGGCAAGCAAAGCAAATTTGCGTATTATCAAAAGAGATGTATCGAGGTAAAACGTGACGATCTCAGAATCTTACAAGGTTTTTGAACTTCGCCTGCGCGAAAATCTGATAAACAATCTTTTGGTAACCTCTGCCTTAGTGGGCACCTGGCTTTTTATAATAGTCCAGTTAAGAACTATGAGCATTGGTTGGTCCGAAAGAGATCTGATTCAGGCCATCTGTATTCTGACCATTCTCTTTTTTGCAATTTACAGAAAAAGGTTCAGTACCAGAATCAAGGCTTTTTTCCTGGTCTTAAGCAATCTGATTGCTGGCCTGGCAGGTGTCTTGTCATTCAGCTTTCTTGCCGGAGGCGTGTTTTTAATACCAGTTGCCGCTATAGTTGCATCTTTGTTTTTTACGGGTAAAGAGATCGTTGTATTTTCAACAATCCTGGTTTTATTTTTTATTACCAGCGCAATCAGCTTTTTGTTTAACTTTGAAAAAGTAATTGATTTTGCAAAAGTACTTTCTGAAAATCATTTTTATTTCGTTTCTTATTTTTCTTGTTTCGTTTATTTTTTGATCGTGACCTGCATGACAATTATGAACTTTCGTCGGGTTGTAAAAGAACTGATCGATGAAATTTTTCACCAGTCAAGCGAGATAGAAAACAAAAACGAACAGCTGGTTGTGGTTCAGAAAACTCTAAAAACTCTCAGTGGCCTTCTTCCCATCTGTTCTTCATGTAAAAAGATCCGCGATGACAAGGGTTATTGGAATCAGTTGGAGTTATACATCAAAGATCATTCAGAAGCTGAATTCAGCCATGGTATTTGCCCAGACTGTTTCAAAACGCTTTATACCGATGATTTTAACGATTATGTCGATATTCACACAATTGAATCAGATGACAAAAAGGGTTTAAAAAATGAATAATTGTGGCAATAATTTGAAGCGGGTTGAGAAGGACTTTATTGGTGAAAAAGAGCTGGATGCTAAAGCTTTATATGGCATCAACAGCCTTCGGGCTTCAGAAAATTTCTGTTTAAATGAAGAAAAGTTGCCTTTCGTAATGGTAAAAGCCCTGGCAATGGTAAAAAAAGCAGCTGCGAAAGCCAATGTTTCATTGAAATTATTAGACGAAAACAAGGGAAACGCTATAATCGCAGCCTGTGAAGAAGTAATTCAAGGCCAGCATTACGATCAGTTCATCGTAAACCCATTGCAGGGTGGGGCAGGCACCTCTGCAAACATGAATGCCAACGAGGTCATCGCAAACCGAGCGAATCAACTTCTTGGCAAAGAACCTGGTGATTACTCGGAAATACATCCTCTTGATCATGTTAATCGAGGGCAGAGCACCAACGATGTTTTTCCAACCGCACTCAGAATTTGTTCGATCTGGAGATTGAGAGAGCTTGTCGATGAGGTGGCAAGACTTCAGGAATCATTGCAAACGAAAGAAAACGAATTTGCAGATGTAGCAAAAATTGGACGAACCCAGCTTCAGGACGCTGTGCCGATTACCCTTGGGGCCGAGTTCGGAGCTTATGCAGAAGCCCTTTCACGTGATCGATGGCGATTATATCGGGTTGAGGAAAGATTAAGAGTCATTAACATCGGTGCGACTGCTATTGGCACTGGCATTACCGCTTCCAGAAAATTTCAGTTGGAGATATTGAAGCTTTTGCGCGAAGAATCAGATATTGGTCTTGCCCGCGCAGACAATCTGGTTGAGGCCACTCAAAACGCAGACGTTTTTTGTGAGATTTCCGGGCTTATCAAACCTCTGGCGGTAAACCTTGGTAAAATGGCTTCAGATTTAAGATTGATGGCTTCCGGGCCATTGTCTGGAATTGGGGAAATCATTTTGCCTCCTGTTCAAGAAGGAAGCACGGTTATGCCGGGAAAAGTGAACCCGGTGATGTGCGAAATGATGAATCAGGTTTGCATGAAAGTGATGGGCAATGATCTTGTAATCGCTCATGCTGCTTCATCCGGACAGCTTGAGCTGAACGCTTTTCTGCCACTGATAATGGATGTTCTACTCGAATCGCTTGAAATTTTGACCGAAGGAATAAAACTGTTCAACGGACGCTGTATCAAAGGAATCAAGGCAAATGTAAAAAGATGCCATGACAACCTTAAAGGCTCATTAGGTTTGCTTACAATAATCAGCGAAAAAATCGGTCACGACAAGGCGTCGTTTATATATAGAAAACACCTTGAAACCGGAATTGCCGTCGATGAAATCCTGATTGAAGAAAAGTTGGTAACTGATAGTGAAATTGATCAGGCAATACGAAACTTTTCAAGCCAATGATTGAAAAAAATAAAAAGGTTATTTAGAGCAGAAAATCCTGACTAAATGACCTTTCAGTTTATTTGTTCAACAGGGCGAAAATAATCATGGAATCGAAAGCTTGTACATCAACTGCGGCACATTGGCGCTTTCAATCATGTGTTTAAAACCCATCAAGAAAGAAGGAATTTCTGATTTCATTTCGGTCATTTCAGCAAGAACCTCAGAAAAGCTTTTGCGGGAAATTCTTTTTACCAGGGCGATACTTTCAAGACCTGTTTCTTTGCAGGCGACATCGATAGCGTCTTCCTGATAGCCAATTTCATCGATTAGACCAAGTTCAAGCGCTTTTGATGAATTATAAATTCCACCGTCCGCAATCTTTATAACTTCTTCCTTGCTTTTATTTCTGCTTTCGCTGACTATTTCAACAAAACGGTCATAAACTCCGTTTATGATTTCCAGCAACATCTTCTTTTCAGCTTCGGTCATGGGTCTGAATGGTGATAGTAAATCTTTTTTCGGGGTTTTTTCAGATTTCATGTAGACAGCCTTGATTCCCAGCTTTTCTGCCAGTTCTTCAAAGTTCATCGATTGCATCAAAACTCCGATGCTGCCAATAATAGAAGTTGGGTGAGCCAGAATTTTATCGGCTGAACAGGCCACATAATAAGCACCTGAAGCCCCCATGGTTCCGATAAGAGCAATTACGGGCTTTTCCGTTTCTTTTTTCATCTTTTTTATCAGATGATAGATAACGTCGCTGGCGGTTACTTCACCACCCGGAGAATTAATATCAAGCAGAATTGCCTTGATCGCATCACGTTCGCGAGCCAGTTTCAGATCTTTCTTTATTTCTTCCATCATGTCTTTTTCAATTTTAAAGGGCATTTCATCAGATTCTGATTTTTCCTGAATGACTCCGCGTATTTTTATCTGCAGAATTTCTTCAACCGCATTTTCATCGCCATCTATGAATTTAACCTTGTATTTTTTCTTCTCAGAAGAGCCTCCAAAAAGACCTAAGATTCCTTGCGAATAAGCTGATGCAGAAATGAAGATTAAAATAGCTGTGATAAGTGAAATTTTCTTTATCATGGTTTTCTCCTGATTAGGTGTTTGTCCAGGTCCAGTTTCCAGAAAGCGTAACCTTTCATGTCGGGACACCCGGTAGAGGCTGCAGAACAGTTGGGGCATCTTTTGCATTCGCGAACTTTGACGTGTTCAGAATTCATCGCGGCGATATTCAACCAGTCCAGATCACGATTCAGAGTGCGCCCAAGTGAGACGACATCGGCGTTTTCAGTTCTGATT
>JASURT010000014.1 GCA_030446435.1 Candidatus Ozemibacter sp. | reverse complement strand
AGAACTCGCCCTCAATCAGCAATCAAACTGAACGGGCTTTGAATAATTTGCCCGTTCAGTATGAAAATCAGGCTTTTTCAAACAGACATATGGTTTCTACATGGTGAGTGCGCGGATAAAGGTCCAGACCGGTTACTTCTGCAAGTCTGTAGCCGGCGCGAATAAGCTGGTTGGCGTCTTTAATCATCGCATCGAGGTCGCAGAAAACATAGACGATTTTCGCTGGTTTTAAGGTTTTGACCGTTCTGCCGATGCCGGGGGTTCCGGTTCGGGGCGGGTCGAGAAGCAGCACATCTGGTTCTGGTTCGAACTTCGAAAGCTCTTTTATTGCATCACCTTCAACAAGATTTATTCTTTCGCTGAATCCTGATTGATGCAGGTTTTTTCTTGCGGTTCTGATTGCGCCGGGATGCGATTCTACGGCTTCTACTCTTGCTCCATGGGCGGCAAGTGGAAGGGTAAAATTGCCCGCACCGCTGAAACCTTCGACAATTCTTTTTCCCTCGGCAGGTTTGCAGTAGTCGAGAACTTTTTTAATCAGCACCGAATTCTGAAAGATGTTGCTTTGAACGAAAAATGAAGGTTCGGCTTCATATGGTCCGCCTTCTGTGTCAGGTGCAATTAGACCGGTTACCGAAACTGAACCGTGCGCTTCTTTTACCTTGCCATCGGGGCCTGAAATTGTCAGACCTTTCAGCTGGGCAGCCCGCATCAGTTTCATGAGGTCTTTGTGATAAAAGCCGGGTGTTTTGCCTTTGCGCATGGTGGCGTGCCCGACAACCTTGTCTGAATGAGCTGAAGACGATGACATCAAAGTCAGGCTTTCAAGACAGATCGGAATCTGGCTTAGAATCTTGCGGGTGGCCACAAGCCTTTTGTTCAGCTGCTGAGTGATGATGGCGCATGACGTCACCGGAACCACACCGCCGGGAACCATTCTCTGAAAAGCATCTGCAGCCAGATAACCCGACTCGCGCGATTCCTGATTTCGGCTTTGGTGCAGTCTTACCCTTGGGCGGTATCTTATCAGCTCGTTAGCAGCAATAAAAGGCTTTAGCCGGGCGTTTTCACCACCCTCTATTTTCTTCATGGCGCGTTCGATCATGGCCTGTTTTTCTTTTTTGCGGCCCTTTTCTGAAAGTTCCAGCAAATCGCAGCCACCGCAGGGGCCATGAAAAAAACAATCCGGCTTTACCCGGTCGGGTGAAGGTTCTACCAGCTGTGCCGACTTAACTCTGCCTCGACCGTCAAGAAGTAATTCGACTTTGTCACCTGGAAGAAAGTTGTGAACCCAGATTTCCCGGTCGTTTTCGGTTACAAAAGCCTGACCCTGAGGGGTCAGGCCTTCGATTAATCTGATTATACGGTTAAGCTTGGTCTCGCTCACTTTTTGGGCACCGATGGGCACTGAAGTCTTTCGTATTCAGGCATACCGCCGAGAAGAGGGCGGGCATAATTCAAAAAGTCGTTGGTTACACCGTTTCCGGCAGCGTTTATGAAGCTGTCGGGCATGTGTTTGGTTTCTCTGGCAACTGTATGCAATGGTGTAAGGAAGTAGTCTACGGAATAATCGCCGGTTCTCTTGATCGCTACAGAACCGTCGACATCGTTCCAGATTGCGAACTGAGCGGCTTTTTCGCCCACTTCTCTGGCTTCCTGCTGGTCGACTTCAGAAACGATGCCGAGAAAGCTTCTTTGCAGATAACCAAAAGTGTCAGAGCGAACTCTTTTGATTTTCAGGCCGTCTTTAACGGTCTGGCCGAGCAGATCGCCGAGGGCACCTGTTCCTGAAAGCTGAACGTTGCCGTGAGCGTCTCTTTCCTGGTCGCCGGTCAGCTGGGTGATGATTGGTTGACCATCTGCGCCGACAATACCTTCTGAAACTGCGATGACGCAGCGGCCATATTTTCCGTAAACTTCATCGACATCTGCAAGAAATTTATCTTTGTCGAAAGTGCGTTCGGGCACATAAATCAGGTGTGGGCCATCATCTTCGTATTTTTTTGCGAAAGCTGCGCCGGCAGTAAGAAAGCCAGCGTGACGCCCCATGACGACACCGATGTAAACACCAGGAATGGCGCGGTTATCAAGATTTACCCCGGCGAAAGCCGAAGCAACGAATTTCGCTGCTGAACCATAGCCCGGGCAGTGGTCGGTAACGCGAAGATCATTATCGATCGTTTTGGGAATATGAATACAACGCAGTTCGTAACCGGCGTTGCTGGCGTTTTCATTAACGATGCGCACTGCATCGGCAGAATCATTACCGCCATTGTAGAAGAAATATCTTACATTGTGCTTCATGCACACTTTAAAAATCTTTTCGCAATATTCTGCATCGGGTTTGTCGCGGGTCGACAGAAGCGCCGAACTGGGGGTGCAGGCTACCTTTTCAAGGTTATGTGTGGTTGCCTGGGTAAGATCGACAAAATCTTCTTCGATAATTCCTCTTACACCGTGCAACGCGCCATAGACACGGTCAACTTCGGGAAATTTTCTTGATTCGAGAACTGCGCCAACCAGGCTTTGATTGATAACTGCGGTCGGTCCGCCGCCCTGCGCGATAAGAACATTTCCATTGAGTTTTCCCATGAGAAGTCTCCCTTTTTGTGATTTTTATGGATGCGCTAATTATGCCTTTAACCCGGACTAAAATCAAGCACAAACTTTTTTTAAGACAGGCATTGACAAAGAATTTAAAGGCCCATAAAATGCCGTCCATGACTCCCGCGAAAAAGAAGAAGCACTCTGCCGATTTTGCTGCATTTTTAGATGAAGCCGATCGCAGGCGACTTGCAGAAGAAATCGATCTGGCAGGTGGCTGCGAAGTTTTGTCTGCGGCAACTTTGGGCAACGATGGCTTCTGGCAGGAATTTCGTATTCTCGCCCGCGGAAACCATGATTCGGCCCCCGCCATTATCAAAAGTCTGCGCCCCGGTGATATTCTTATGCACAATCACCCTTCGGGAAACCTCAAACCTTCTGCCCCTGACATGAATGTGGCTTCGCTATGCGGAAATTCTGGTATCGGGTTCGCCATTCACGACAATGATTGTGAAGAAATCTATGTTGTCGTCGAACCGTTTCGCACCGAGAATCCCGACCCGATCGATGCTGATGAGTTACTGAAATACATCTCGTCAGACGGAAGAATCGCCGGTCTGATTGATAATTTTGAAGAGCGATCCGGGCAAAAGCAGTTGATGAGCATTATCGTCAGAGCTCTAAATTCATCGTGCCATGCCATTCTTGAAGGAGAAACGGGCATTGGTAAAAGCATGGCCTATCTTATTCCTGCCATTCATTATGCGCGCGAGCATAAATGCAGGGTCGCCGTTTCCACCAATACGATAAACCTTCAACATCAGCTGGTTAACAAAGATTTGCCTTTGCTCGCATCTATTTTGCCGTTCGAATTCAAATTCTGTCTGGTAAAGGGTAGACGAAACTATCTGTGTTTGCGGCGAATTCAGGAATACCTGGGCTCAACTGATGGCGAACTTCTTCTTGAAACCGAAGAGCTTGACCAGTTCAATCGTCTGGTGGCCTGGGCCGAAAAAACATTTGACGGTTCATTGAGTGATTTGAACTGGGTGCCCATAGACTCCCTCTGGGAGAAAGTCTGCTGCGACAAAGACAGCTGCCCCGGCATAAATTGCAGCGAATACCGTGACTGCTTTTTCTATTCAGCCCGTCGCCGCGCTTCTGAAGCTGATATTCTCGTCGTGAATCATCATCTTCTTTTTTCTGATCTTGCGTTGCGTGCCGCAACTTCTGAATATAGCCAGACTGCAGTAATACCGGCCTGTAAGGCAGTTATTCTCGATGAAGCACATAATCTTGAAGAAACTGCGACCCGGCATTTTGGTTTTAGAACCACCGGTCTTGGTTTTCAAAGAATGCTTGGTAAAATTTACCAGAAAAGAGGCCGCCGCGAATCAGGCACCTTTGCCACTTTGTATTCGGCCCTGTCATTCGGCCACGGCGACTTTTCTGCCGAAGAAAGAAGCGCAATTCTTGAAGACATAAGAAACGAAATGATACCCACCAGGCTCGATATTGCCGATATCAGCAGGTCACTTTTCGAAAGTATCAGCGCTTTTTTCGTAAACCCTCAGACTGCTCACAACGGCGAACATCGTCTTCGTATCGGCCCGCGCGAAGAATCGCGACGCGAATTTGCCACTTTATGTCATTTCGCTTTCAAGCTCAGAGATGAATGCAAGTTGCTCGCGGGCAAAATGAAAAAAATGTACCGCAAAATTCGCAGTATAATCGGCGATGAGGAAGATGAAAGAGAACCATTCGAACTGGCTTTGACCGAATTGTCTTCTTACGCGGTCAGACTTGAAGAAATCGGTAGCTCGATCAACATTCTGTTCGACACCGAAACTGCCGATCGTCATCTTTATGTGCACTTTTTCACCGTTCTCGTGCGTAGAAGCGGTCTTTACCCGGCTTTTCATTCTCTGCCGATTGTTGTCGCCAGACCAATGCTCGATTATTGTTTCAAAAAAATCGAAAGCGCCATATTGGTTTCGGGTACTTTGACGACCAGAAAAAACTTCAGTTTCATTAAAAACCGACTCGGGCTGAACAGCGAAGAACTTGAACACACCCCCGAAGAGGGAAGATTTGCCTCGCCTTTCAATTATGCCGATCAGGCAAGACTTTTCATTCCAACCGATATTCCTGAACCCAGCAGCCCCGCTTACGCCGAGATGGTTGCTCAGCCGCTGATCGATATTATAAGAACTTCACAGGGGGGGGCGCTGGTTTTATGCACCTCTTACAATCATTTGAACTATTTTTACAGCAATCTTTCGCCACAGCTCTGCGCTGAAGGGTTCGAATGCTATAAGCAGGGTGAAATCGAGCGTCATTATCTTCTCGAGCTGTTCAAAGACGACGGTAACGCCGTTCTTTTTGCTACCGACAGTTTCTGGGAAGGCGTTGATATTCCCGGGTCGGCTCTGCGCAACCTGATTATAACAAAATTGCCTTTTGCCACTCCGAATGACCCGGTTCTTGAAGCAAGAAACGAAAAAATCCGCGAAGAAGGTAGTAATCCTTTCCGTGATTATCAGCTACCCATGGCAGCAATTAAACTGAAACAGGGGTTCGGCCGACTTATTCGCAAAAAATCTGATCGAGGGGTAATCTGGATTCTCGACAAACGCATAGTTACCAAAAGTTACGGCAACTTTTTCATAGAATCTTTGCCTGAATTGCCGGTTTTGCGCGGAAAAGTCAAAGTTCTGACCAATATGTCAGAAAAATTCTTCAATAACATGTTTTAAAACCTGTCAGAAACAGAATTTTTCATGAGCTTTTGTATAGATTCGAACCACAAAATTTGCCCCTCTCAGAAGCAACGAAGTTGCCTAAGCGGCGTAATTACCTGCCCGAAAGTTTTGCACTAAAGCAGCGTCGCATTGCTCGACAAAAAAACGCGGTTTAAATTTTTGTGGGGTTGGTTTATAATGATTTTACGAAAATCTCTCTGGGAGGAAAAACATGAAAAGAACCATTCTTTGCATACTCGTTGGAAAAAGAAAAGACACCGCGGTTAACGTACAGAAAATTTTGACCGGCTGGGGTTGTCTGATCAAAACCAGACTGGGCCTTCATGACGGCACTCTTGAAAATTGTACTGAATCTGGCGTGATCATTCTTGAGCTGGTCGGCGAAAAAGACAAAATTGTGGAAATGAACCGCAAGCTTGAACTTCTTGACGACGTTCATGTAAAACTTGTTGAACTAAGTCTGTAAAAGATTATTTTTGCAAATCACTCAGGGTTCGGTTTTTACCGAACCCTGAATTGTTTTAGAACCGGTATGAGAGTTTCGTGACCCATACTTTCGGCAATCTGCAATAGCGACATACCGGCGGCATTTTTTAAACTGGTGTCAGCGCCGGCATATATCAAACTCTTTACCATTTCGATCTTGTTGTCTTCAACCGCATGCATTATGGCAGTGTTACCAGATTCATCGCGCCTGTCGGTCAAAACCCCGTATTCAAGAAGAAGGGCGATAACATCGTAATGGCCTTCAATCACAGATCTGATTAATGGAGTTTGCCCGAACAGCCCTTTTATCTCAGGGTCCGCGCCCTTATTCAAAAGTTTTCTTGCGATGTTCACATGGCCAAGATTCACCGCCAGCAAAAGTGGGGTGCTGTCCTGAATGTCTTCGATGACATGAACGTCTGCGTTGCGACCCAGCAGCAGTTCAACCGCATCTTCATCGTTGTTTCGAACAGCTTCGAGCAAAAGGGTCGACCCCTCTTCATCACATTCGTAAACCAGATCAGGAAACTCTTCGAGCAAGCCAAGAAGTTCGGCAAGCTTGTTATCAAGCAAAAACTTAAGTGCTTTTTCATACATACCGCAGCAGACAATAGCCTTTTTCTCGGCATTTATCGCATCGATCAGCTCGATAATTCGTTTCTTTTCAAGATGATCAGGCGGGTTTTCGAAATAACCGCTTAAGGTAGAAAGTCCATCAACAAGCATTGCAAGAATGATAGGGCTGTGTGATTGTCGGTAGTTTGCCAGCAGACATTCAAGACCCTGAACGTAAAGAACAGGAATGTCGTTGCTCTTTCCGAAGCCGGTTAAAAATCTGGCAAAGCCGAAATTAAGACGGTTTTCTTTCAGTCTTTCGAAATAAATGCAGGCGTTCTGAGCTTTTTGAATTCTCGCAATCACTTCCTGATCACGAAAGGAAAGGGCCCATGAAAGTCTGGCGAGTTTCAGGGTCTGTTTAATCTTGTTCAGATTGCATGCAAGCTCAGCCGCAACTGAAGTCATGTAAGTGATTTGATTGAGATCCAATGAGAACGGCTGTTCTTCGTTTGAATTGAAAAGGCTTAAGGCTTCTTCATCCTTGTGCAGCTGAACCAGGTGAATAAATTCATAAAAGCGCTGCCAGCCAAGAAAAACCGGGTCAACCGGCGGATTTGCCAGCAATCTTGCTTTCATTTCCCGGCATAGATCAAGACCGGTATCGAACTTTTTTTTGTTGAGAAGGTTTGTGATTTGCTTTAGATAAAATTCGAAAACATTTTCTGTCATTCTTTATTCCACGAATCCATGGTCATCACCATTATTGGTTTTGAAGCAGGTAACTCTAACGTTTGCGTCTTCATCGGTAATCGAGTAACTGCCGCCCGCCGGGCAGACAGGTCTTTTTTTCAGGTATTTCATTGAAACCAGTTTGGCTATTGTAAGATTTTTATTGTCAATTTCAGGGTGTTCAGTCTGGCAGAGAAATACGGCCTGATGAATGATGCGCATATTCTCGCGACAGCTGGTTTTGCGAATTCGGTTGCGAATGCCAAGAAAGCTCCAGCTCGCAAGGGCGATCAGAATGGAAATTACGCCAATGACGACCATCAATTCGATGAGGGTGAAACCCTTTTTTACTTTGTTTTTCGTAAAAATGATCTGCTCCGGTTTGACTTGAACTGAATTTAACTTAATTGCATTGCTCGCCCATGTAAAGTAAATTTTATTAGAAGTTGAAGAATTTTGCTCTTGGGGCTATGCTGTAAGATAAATGCCTTAAGCGGGGGAAGCAATGAGTCTAACATCCAAAATCGTTCTGAAAATCCTTGAAACTGGTCTGGTTCCTGAAAAAATAACCAGAGCCTGGATTAAAAGACTTTGTCAGTCTGCCTGCGAACGTGCCTCTTTGGGCGATATTGAAGCAAGGCACTCTGTTTACCGTCAGATCGTAAAAGATCTCAAAGCCGGAACCCAGCTGAAACGCAAAAATATTCTCGAAGAACAGCTGGTTGAAATGGACCCCGAATTCTACAAGCTGTTTCTGGGTAAACGTCTGGCTGAGGGCTGCTGTTTCTTTCCTACCGGTGCCGAAGACCTCGATGAAGCAGAAGACACCATGCTCTGGATGACTGCTGACCGGGCTAGAATAAGAGATGGAATGAAGATTCTCGAACTTGGCTGTGGCTGGGGAGCGATGGCTTTCTGGCTGGCTCGCCAGTATCCCGAAGCCCATATAACTGCAGTTACCGATTCGGTAACCCGGGGCATTTACATTCAAAAGAAGATTCACGAGCTTGATTTGAACAACGTAAAGATGCTCACTTCAGATTTTGAAGATTTGAGTTTTAAAGATGAATTTGACCGTGTCGTTTCGGTCGAAAGACTTGATTTTATTGCGGCTAACCCCGATTGGCAAAAGATTGTTTATGGTTGGCTAAAAGATGACGGAAAACTGTTTCTGCAGTCTCAGGTTCACGCTGATCTTGCATTTTATCTTGATTCTGTGGGCCTCGATAACCTGCCGGGAAACCTGGTTAACAATCATCGGTTAACTCTTTCGTCAGATATGCCGCTGCTGTTTCAAAAATCGTTTCATATCGAAGATTTCTGGAAACTGAGCGGCGAGAACTATAAACTAACCGCCGAAAGGCGACTGCGTCGATATTACTTCAACCGCCTTTCGATTCTTCCCCATTTCGAAAAAGCTTACGGAAAAAGAATGGCCTGGATCTGGTTTCAGCGGTGGCGCATGAGCTTGCTGGCAATCAGCGAACAGTTCGGCCTGAATCGCGGCCAGAGCTGGATAGTCGGGCAATACCTGTATAAAAAGAAAAACTAGGTTTTCAGCTTTTTTAACTGTTCGAAAGCGGCATTTAGCCTTTGCGTCTGCTTTCTCGCCACGGCCTGAATTTCAGGACCCATTTTATCTACCAGATCCGGGTGGTATTGGCGAATCTTGCTATAATAGGCGTTTTTGATTTCATTGAATGAAGCGTTGCGCGACACGCCAAGTATTTCGTGGGGGTCATCGTCAGGCATTGCTTCTGCTTCATGCGAAGAAGGGTTGCTGTTTTTTCGTTTTCGCGCCCGTAACTCATCGATGAGAGGCTTGAAAAAGTAAAAATAAACTATGACAGATAAAAGCGTCATGTCGTCGATACGGCCAATTCTGCCCAGTGAATCAGGCAAAATATCGACGGGTGAGATGAAATAAATAACCGCCAGAATCAGAAAAAAAATGATTCTGGCGGCTTCTTTCATGATTGATTAAAGGTCTTTAGTCGCGGCGCTGAAGCTTGGCAAGCAGGTGAAGAATTTCAATATACAGCCAAACCAGAGTTACCAGAAGACCAAATGCGGCATACCATTCAAAATATTCGGGTGCACCGGCTTTTGAACCGGTAACGATTACATCGAAATCGAGAACCAGATTGAAAGCCGCAATTGCTACGACAACAAGGCTAAATACAATGCCAATGGGTCCTGCTGAGAATATTGGCGGTACCAGACCAAAAAGGCTGAGAATGAACGAGAAAAGGTAGGCAAAAACCAAACCCATCGTTGCGGCCATAATACCGGCTCTGAATCTTTCAGTTACCTTGACTATTCCGGTTCGGTAAAGAAAAAGCATGCCGCCTGCGGTGATGAAGGTCAGCAAAAGCGCCTGAACGACAATGCCGCTATAGACCATATTGTAGATGGCCGAAATCGACCCGAGAAACAGGCCTTCAAATACGGCGTAAATCGGGGCCGTGAACCGGGCTGAACCTACTGAGAAAACCGTTATAAGCGCAGTAATGAAGCCGCCGATTATGCCGAGCATCATCAGGCTCTGCGCCATTCCCGGGTTGGTATGTGTCATTCGCCAGGTGAAGCTGGCGGCAAAAAAGGCCAGAACCAGCAGCAGAAAGGTCTTGTTGATCGCCCCCGATACCGTCATGGTGTTGGCGGCAGATGAACCCATCTGATAGCGTTCAAAGATTTCGGGGCGCAAGGTCGGGTTGGAGCTTCTTGTAAATCTACTCATTCTTATTCCTCCTGATTAGAGAATGTGCGACAAGGCTGTCGTCTTTAAATTTTCTGAAACTTTTCAGCTTCGATAAGGCCTTTTTCAAGATCTTCAAGGCCATTTCTTATATCGTCGACCTCCTGGACCATGGCGTCTGAAGATGCCTGAAGGGCCATTACATCGGTAAACTTCAACGTATTCATTTTGTCCATAAGGCTCGAGAACATTTCATGAATCTGCAGTTTTTGCATTTTCACTCTATTTAGACTCGTGTCGAGTTTATTAAGTTCCTCGATTCTTTTCATTTTCATATCGATTGTTGCCTTAAGCTGAGCCTTAAGCACATCGTCAGTGGCCTTTTCAGCTTCATTTCGCAATTTTTCGACATCTTTCTCAAGCTTTTTCATATCGATGCCGCCAAGAAATGCTGACAGACCCGCGCTTCTGGCCAGAACCCTTGCATGATGTTTCTGTAACTGCTCTACTTTAGCCAATGTCTGTTTCAGGGCATTCTGCATAGGTTTGCTAGATTTATCGAAATTTTTCTTTACCTTAAGCAGCTCGGCTTCTACTTCTGAAAACTCTTCGAGATCGTCGTTCAAAAGCAGTTCGGGGTCTATTTCACTGCCTGAAAGCTTCAGAATTTTTCGTCGGGTATTACTTTGCCCAAGGCTTTCTGCGATATCTGAAGCCCCTGAGGCGAGCGAAGACATGGTTACGCCGCGCTGAAAGCCTATGGTAACTGCAGCTGCGATGATAGAAACGATTGCAGCGGTGCCAATGCCGGTTCCCCAGATTATGAACGGGGTCGTGGCAATGACCATTGGGGTAAAACAATAGCTTGCATCTTTTTCACGGGCAGCAATTACCATGGTTACGAAAAAAAGCAGCCAGAAAAGCAATGAAAACTCGACACTTGGCGGCGCGATTTTCTGGGCAATGATGATATAAGTGTTCACCAGAAGCGCAGAAAAAGAGGCTAAAGTGCGATGCAACTTCGGGTGGGCATTGTTCGAATCTGCGATGATTTCTGCCCTTGCTGTGGGAATTCTGGCTGGTAGTTTATTCTTGTCTGACATCTTTGTCTCCGGTTGAACTGTTTCTTACATGATAAGACATCCCGGACAGGTATTAAACCCATCCGGGAACATTTTTTTAATCTTTTCCGTGTCTGCCTGATCTGATAAGTGCATCAACAAGTTTGAACGGGAAAATTAAAATCCGCCAGACCACGTAAAGGCTGAATGCCAGCCCGAGAATGAACAATGGTATATTGAGAGCATAGTTAAGAAAATCGGCAAGATAATCGTTCCAGATTCGGGTGGTCCATGGTGTTTGTTCTTTGATGGAGATCTGACTTACGTAGCCGTCTGCGCCATCTGAATAAATGGCTGTCGCTTTTTCAGGCAGCTCTTCTGAAACTGATCCGTGAAGAGAACAGCAAACCATACCGGTGCCGCTTAAATCGCCGATGGTACCATAGTTACACCCAGTTTCAGGCCTGGTAATCTGCGACTTTAAGTATTTCTCTTTTACGAGAAGGTCTATTTCTCTGTCGGTAAGAACGGTCATCTGATCTGTATGATCCATGTTATACATCTCGACCGCGCCCATCAGAACACGCATATTGGCATAGCATGCTTTTACACGGGACTGTTCTCTGGCTTTTCTGAAGTTCGGAATTGCCACGGCGAAAGGAACGAAGCCGGCAGCGCCCCAAAGCGAAAGGCTTTTAGCTTTGGTTTTCTTAACCACAACTCTTTTTGAAGCTTTGGCTGAATTTCTGATGTTGGCATAGGCTGCAGTGTGGCTTTTGTTGCTTTCGGCCTTGATTTGCGGAACCTGCTGTGTTGAAACTGCGATGAAAGAAGTATATGGAGTAGCGAACTGGTATTCTTTACTGAGTTTGATTACCTGTTCTTTAAGCTCGGGTTTTTCACCGAAGGCTTTGATCTGCTTCATAAGCTCGTCTGCTTTGGTTCGGGCCCAGTATCTGGCGACGAAACGGTTGTCTGAAGAACTTTCGACAAAGCTTGCTTCGATCGGAAATTCTTTCTTTGAAGAATTCAGCATGCCCGAAAGCTTGATAGCCGCGTTTCCACCGCTTTTATAGCGACCGGTAACTACCAGCTGGGTTCCTTTGTAAACATTGGGCAATTCTTCAGGAAAACATTCGCTGATCTGCATGTCGCCGAAATCAAGTTTCAGGTCGACCAGAAGGGGGGTGCTAATCGATTGGTAAAAACCTTTCAATTCTGTATCGAGATTGGCACGGGCGTCGAGATAAAGAGCTTCGCCACGGTTTTCCATTGCGATCTGACCGAGCAGACTGCGGTTGACTCCATGTCCGACGCCAAGGGTAAAGGTTCTGACCTTGAGACTGTTCGCCTTTTTGAAATCTTCAACAATTCTTGGGGTCGAGGTTATACCCGCACTGGCTTCTCCGTCAGTGAGAAAGATTATGGCTCTGGTGCGGTTTTCGTCTGGTCCGAAAAACGAAAGAGCTTTCATCAGGGCTTCATGAATATTGGTGCCGCCGGTGGCGTGAAGTCGACCGATATATTCTGACGCGAATCTGCGGGTTTTATCTGAAACCTGAGTCAGTTCTTGATTCCAGCTTTTCGCGTAATCAGAAAAATCGACGATGCCGAACCGGTCATTTTCGTTCAACTTGTTAACGAAAAAATCAAAAGCGGCTTTAGTCTGTTTAAGCTTGTTACCTGACATGCTTCCCGAGGTATCCATAATGAAAACTATGTCGCGATCGGCGATGTCAGTCTGGTCGATTACTTCCTGAGGTGAAAGCATAAGAACGAAATAGCCGTCTTTTTCGCTGTCAGGTCGGGTTGAAAGAAAATTGACTGCCATTTCATCGGCTTTAACTTCATAATCAAGACTGAAATCTTTGTTTGGTAAAAAATTGTTACGTTCAAAATTGGCCTGCCAGATGTTTGCGTCGACCTTCTGGGCGTATATATCGTGTGAAGGAGAGATCAGAGATACGATTTCTTTCTGGTCGGCGACGCTGATTTGCACGCTGACCTGATCGAGTTCTTTTTTCTGCCAGCTCGATACGTTAAAAGGCAGTGAATAGCTGATTTTTCCGGATTTGTAAGGCAGGATTTCGCTGTATTCAATAACTACTGTGGCCCGTGAATTTGGGCCAATCGCACCGATGCTGGTTTCAAAAACGCCAGGCTTTTTTTGAACTGCCATGGCCGGCATCATGCCTTCTTCTTTGGCTTCATTGAATTCTTTTGTTGCCTGGTTGGTTTCTTCTATTGTTCCTTCATAGGTCTGCCCGTTGCTGTCAGTCAGAGAAAACCCCTGGACTGAAGCTTTCTCGTGAATGGGAAAACGAATGTTGGGTTGAATGGTAACATCGTGAGGATTGTAGAAAATCTGTTCGAGGGTGGTTACGGCAACCTGGTTTTTGATTTCGACCCTGATTTTTTGTGAAACAAGAGGCAAATCACCCTTAGGAGAAACCAGATAACCGGCAAAGGCCGAAGCTGATAAAATCAGAACCATCAGTAAAGAGACTAACGAAGCTTTCTTGAATGTCATAACTTTCTCTCTCCTTTTATCTTCGCTGCTCCAGCACTCGGCCCGGGCATAAAATAATAAATAATTTCGAACAGAATTCTGGGCTGACCGCAGGAGGCGAATTATTAATGAGCAAAAGCTGTGCCAGAAAACAAACCTTTTTTGCGTCGGCCCAAAACCGCTGTTACAAAAGATAAAGCACCAACCTGCACAAAAGACGACGAATCGATGTGCGACAAAGTTGGCGCTTTTGACATGACAGTTTTGTCAGCGAGTAGGTGGGCAGTCAGGAAAAATCAAGTGATGATGATATAGATCAGCACCGTTTTTAATGCCTTTTTGCTCAAGGTTTTCAAGCATCATGTAAAGAATGTCTCTGACGGCGACCGTATCGTTCATTGCCCGGTGCGCATTGACCAGGCTTATACCAAAGTGATCGGCCACACTTGCGAGCTTGTTTGATTTAAGGCCCAGAAATTTTCTTGCAAGTCTGAGGGTACATAAAGACGGCATACGCAAAGGCCTTTTTAAATGAAGTCTGAAATAGAAATCGAGAAACGACCAGTCAAATGGAACATTGTGAGCCACGAAAATCGTTTCCTGAAAAAGGGTTTCTAAAATCGGCAGAACTTGCGAAATCGTCGGTTTGTCGGCTACCATTTCGTCGGTAATGCCGGTGAGATTTGTTATTTCTCTTGGGATTGGCAACTCGGGGTTAACCAGAGTTTCGAAAATTTCTTCTTTGCCGTTCTGAATTGAAATAAGGGCAACTTCTGTTATTCCCGCCTGCTGCGGCTTGAAGCCGGTTGTTTCAAGATCAAGAATGACAAAAGGAAGTTCTTTGAGTGGTTTTTTAAGATAATCTGGAATATTATTCATGATGTAAGCATTTTATAGCGAACCGTTTAATCGGTCAATCTGCACATAAAAATCTATTTTGCCCGGGAGACCTGAATGAAAAGAATGCAACGTCTGAAAGGAACCGTCGCTGAAATTGATGACGAAACCGTTCTGGTAACTGATGACAAGTCTGACGAAGAATACTATTTTCATCTTTCCGACATGGGCGAAGTAGAAGAGGGCCAGAAGGTCGATTTGCTGATAAGCGTTTCTTCAAATTCTGATGGCATTTCGCGAATACTCATGAACAAAAAGAAACCAAAGGCCAAGGCCTACAAAATGCAGAATTTTTCTACTTTGATCAAGCATATGATTAAGACTAAAGATCGCCTTAAAGCAACGCTTGAAGAAAACCCACAGCTGGGCGAAAGTGGTAAAATTCAGGAACAGATCGATTTTCTTGAACGCGGAATAGGTCTTTTTTCTTAACTATTTAACCGGCGGGCAAATCAGGGGCAAAGTTACATTTTCGACCACCGGAAAAAGCCTTGTCGGGCTCATAACCACCAGATCATCCAGTTTAAGCCGGCGTTTGGCCATTTTTTTCGACCTTGAAATCAGACGGGCGATTTTCTGCTCTTTTTCGCGGTAAAGGTCTTTGCTTAGGGTTATATGAGGCTCAAAATTATCAAGGTCGGCGTGCGGAAAAGTCTCGAACTGCCGCGAAAATTCTTCGCAAATTTTGTTGTGAAGCCTGGTCAGTTGCTCGTTTGGCATTACTTTTAAAAAAATGACTGAATTTTTGTTGTTTTCATAATCAAAAGTTGCAAAACCCCGAACATAGATATTCAGGGGCAAAAACTCGCGGGCTGCTTCATATATTTGTGGCAGAAAATCGATTATGGTTTCATCGTTCAGATATTCAGACGAATGTCCGAGAAACTTCACCGTCAGATGCGAGGTTTCTGGGGGTTCGAAGCTGCGACAGATTTCGCCCAGTTTACGATTACAGGATGCAAGAAACTGGCGAAATTCAAGAGGAATTCTGAAAGCAAGCGTATAAGGAAGACTTTTCTGGGCTTGATGACTCATATTTCTATTTTATACCCAAATCAATTTATTTCAAAACCCTGGTTTTGCATTATAAAAAAGAGGCCGTCTCTATTGAGACAGCCCCTTTATTTTCTTTTCTATGGTCTGAACGATCAAATATTTTCGAGAAGTCCGGTCTTTTTGTTGAATTCTTCGATGAGTTCATCCCAGTGCTTAACAACTTCTTCATCGAAAACGTCTTCCCAGAATTCGGGATCCCAGAGTTCGTTGATTTCTTCGACGGTTTTACCCTGCTGTTCAACCCAGGTGTAATACTTGAAGTTATGAAGTCTTTTGCGATCATGATAGGTAAGTTCCATCATGTCCTGAGTGTCTTCGCCAAGCAGATAGCGTTCAAAGTCCGCCAGCGCGCGGCCATTACAGTATTGGCCGTTCTGCTGTCTGAGTTCTTCGAGTCTTGACTGATACATTTCAGCAGAATCTGTCAGACAGGTGAAAAGAACGTCGTCTTCGTTCATTTCGAAGAATTTTGCGGTTTTGATTGCCGAAAGTACGTTACTGATACTGCTGATGCCGAGAAGGCCGAGTTCATTGATCAGTTCAGGTTTAACGCCTGCGTTTTTAAGCATCTGATGTCCTTCGGGTTCGTTGAATACGCGCAGAAGCTGCATGCAGTTTTCGTCGTCTACTGCAACAACCGCATCGGTATTTCTCGTGTTGTGAACCCAGGGCACGTGCTTGTCGCCGATTCCTTCGATTCTGTGACCACCAAAGCCGCAGGAAAGAAGGGTGGGGCACTGAAGAGCTTCAGAGGCGATAATCTTCGCGTGCGGGTGAGCATGCTTGATTTTATCACCGGCGGAAATGGTTCCGGCTGAACCGGTCGCCGATACCCAGGCTGCCATTCTGCTTCTGGGGCCTTTGATCTTGTTGAAAACATCGATTGCGGCGCTTCCGGTCTGGTGATAATGCCAGATAGAGTTGCCGAATTCTTCGAACTGATTGAAAATTACGATGTCATCGCCGCGCGTATTGCGCAGTTCCCAGCATTTGTCATAGATTTCTTTAACGTTTGATTCGCAACCGGGGGTTGCGAAGATTTCGCTGGTGCCTATTTCTTTGAGCCAGTTGAATCTTTCAGGGCTCATTTCTTCGGGAAGAATGGCGATGGCGGGGGCGCCAAGCAGGGCGCAGTCATAAGCGCCGCCACGGCAGTAGTTACCAGTGCTGGGCCAAACCGCTTTCTGAGTGGTGGGATCGAATTCGCCAGATACGAGTCTTGGCACGAGACAACCAAATGCCGCACCTACTTTGTGGGCACCGGTTGGAAAATATTTGCCGATCAAACCAACGATTCTGGCCTTAACTCCGGTAATTTTACTTGGAAATTCAATATAGTTAACATCACCGTAAAGACCGGTTTTGATATTGTTTCTCCAGGTGATTCTGAAGAGGTTTCTTGGGTCAACATCCCATAATCCAAGGGGCTGTACCTGCTTTTTGATTTTTTCAGGAATGAGATCAGGGTTTTTCTGCTGAGCAAATGTCGGAACGATGATGTTCTTCTGTTTTGCTCTTTCGATGGTTTTTTTCAAAACTTCTTCTTTTACGTGAAGTCTGAATTTGTGTGAATATTTTGGCACTTTTCTGCTCCTTGCTTATGGATATACGTGAGTTCCTGCTTCGCCTTTCACGGCTTTGGCAAGATTTTCAGGATTAGTTATAATGGCGTGTTTGCCACCGTTTTTGAGAAATTTAATGATGGCCTGACATTTTGGCAACATTGAACCTGGCTTGAAGTGGCCTTCTTCACAATATTTTTCAAGCTCAGCCGCGGTTACTTTGTCGAGTTCTTTCTGATCTGGTTTGCCAAAATTTAGACAGGCTTTTTCTACCGCGGTTGAAATTACGAATACGTCAGCACCAATGTTTGAAGCCAGCAAAGCTGAGGCAAAATCTTTGTCGATAACCGCTGCAGTGCCCTTAATCATGCCTGCTTCATCTTTAATGACCGGAATTCCGCCGCCACCGACGGCCACTACCATGAATCCTCTTTCGGCAAGGGTTTTTACCGCTTCTTCTTCAATGATTTCGAGTGGAAGTGGGGATGCAACGACTCTGCGCCATCCACGGCCGGCGTCTTCGACCATGTCCCAGCCGTCTTTTTCCATGCGCTCTTTAGCTTCTGCTTCGCTGTAAAAAGAACCGATAGGTTTTGATGGATTCTGAAATGAAGGGTCGTTTTTGTCGACAAGAACCTGAGTAACCACTGTTACCACCGGTTTTTCGATTCCACGCTTTTTGAATTCATTACCAAGAGCCATCTGAAAATTATAGCCGATGGCACCCTGAGTGTCAGCACCACAGCTGTCTAAAGGCACATCGTGAACCTGGCTTCTGGCTATTTCGCTTCTAAGAAGAATGAATCCGACCTGGGGCCCGTTACCATGGGTCAGAACGACGCGATAGCCGGCTTCGATCATGTCGGCAACATGTACCATTGTTCTGGCTGCTGCTGCATACTGATCAGGAACTGTCTGATGGTTTTTGTCTGCGATAAGAGAGTTACCACCCACAGCTACAACTGCGAGTTTTCCGTTTGTTGTCATAAATTCCCTCCATTGATTCCTTTAACCAAAATGCAACCGCAAAGAGAAAGAATTTAAGAAAAATTCCTGTTCCTTGCTTATTGTCTTTTGAAATTCAGCAGTTATTATACTCGGTTTCTTGAAAAAGTAAATGCAAATAAACCCTGAAAACTTTTGCGAAAATTTCGACTTTTGTTGTGTTAATTTCAAAGGTCGGTTATAATGATGCCCCATACCGCACCTTAATTAGGCCCGGCAAGGTAAATTATAAAGGCTTGGAGAGAATGATATGACAACAGCAGAAAAAATTATGGAATTGGCCGAAAAATATCGTGATTATACCGCGGCAAACCTCGGTAAAATGGTGAAAATTCCTTCTGAAAGCATGCAGGAAAAAGATGTGCAGGCTGAAGTCGTTCGCCAGATGAAAGAGGCCGGTTTTGATGAAGTAAAAGTTGATGGCCTGGGCAATGTAATCGGTAGAATCGGCAATGGAAAAACCGTTCTGGCCATTGATGGTCACGTAGATACCGTTGGCGTAGGCAACAGAGACAACTGGGAATTCGACCCATATCTGGGCGAAGTTAAAGACGGTCATGTTCTCGGTCGCGGCACCGTTGACCAGGAAAGCGGCATCGCATCTGCCATTACCGCCGGCAAAATTCTGAAAGAAATGGGTTTCGACCGCGACGTAACTTTTTATGTCGTCAGCTCGGTAATGGAAGAAGACTGTGACGGCCTCTGCTGGAAATATCTGGTAGAAGAAGAAAAGCTTAAACCCGATTTCGTTATCAGCACTGAACCGACCAATCTGAACATCTATCGCGGTCATCGTGGCAGAATGGAAATTGGCATCGATTTTCGCGGTATTTCATGTCATGGTTCAGCACCCGAACGTGGCAAAAATGCGGTTTACATGGCATCAAAGGTCGCTCTTGAAATTGAAAAACTCAACGAAAGACTGACCAACGATGATTTCCTCGGCAAAGGAACCGTAACCATTTCTGAATTCAAATCCGGCAGCCCATCTCTTTGCGCCGTAGCAGATTCAGTTCACATTCATCTCGACCGCAGACTTACCTGGGGCGAAACCAAAGAATCAGCGGTAAAAGAAGTGGAAGACGTTATCGTTGCCGCCGGACTTAAGCTTAATGAAGAAGCCAAAGTAACTGTGCTGCACTATGAAGAAGTTGCTTACACCGGTTTGCGCTATGGCATGGAAAAATATTTCCCCACCTGGAAACTCGAAGAAAGCGAAAGAGTCGTTCAGACCGGAATCAAGGCCTATAAAGAATTGTTCAACAAAGACCCCAAAGTCGACAAATGGACATTCTCGACCAATGGCGTAACCATCAATGGTTATTACAAGATTCCGATGATCGGTTTCGGCCCGGGCAACGAAGTTCTCGCGCATGCCCCGAATGAAAAGTGTCCGGTTGACGATCTGGTTAAAGCCGCTGCGTTTTATGCCCAGTATGCTTACGAAATTTGATTGAAAACCCGTTGAAATTTTTCTGAACTCTGAGTAGCATTGCTCAGAGTTCAGTCATTTTAAGAAATTAAAGAAAAGGAAAAGAAAAATGGAAGATTTAAAAGCCTTGATCAATGAAATAAAGAACTACCAGGCGAATATTTTTGGCAAAGACTTTCTGCTGACCTGGGAAAAATCAGCTGACGAGCTGAAGCAGATTCTTGCCGTGGCCGACGCTCTCAAAATGATGAGAAGCAAAAACATCTCTACCAGAGTTTATGACAGCGGTATCGCCGTTTCTCTGTTCAGAGACAATTCGACCCGAACCAGATTTTCTTTTTCTTCAGCCTGTAACCTTCTTGGCCTGGCCGTACAGGATCTCGATGAAGGAAAATCTCAGATCGCTCATGGCGAAACCGTGCGTGAAACAGCGAACATGATTTCTTTTCTTTCAGAAGTTATCGGCATTCGCGATGATATGTATCTCGGCGCCGGCAACGCTTATATGCGTGAAGTTGGCGAAGCTCTCGAAGATGGCTATAAACAGAATGTTCTGCCCCAGCGCCCGGCCGTGGTAAATCTGCAGTGCGACATCGATCATCCAACTCAGTCAATGGCTGACCTGGCATGGTTGAAAGAACATTTCGGTGGCCTCGAAAATCTTAAGGGCAAAAAGATCGCCATGACCTGGGCCTATTCACCCAGCTATGGTAAACCTCTTTCTGTGCCTCAGGGCATCATCGGCCTCATGACTCGCTTTGGTATGGATGTCAGACTTGCCCATCCCGAAGGCTACAATCTGATTCCTGATGTAATCGATGTTGCGAAGAAAAATGCTGCCGAAAGCGGCGGAAAATTCACCATGTCAAACAGCATGGATGAAGCTTTCAAAGATGCTGACATCGTTTATCCAAAGAGCTGGGCTCCTTATGCCGTTATGGGACGCCGCACCGACCTGTTGCGCGCCAAAGATCACGACGGTCTCAAAGCTCTCGAAAAAGAATGTCTGGCCAACAACGCCAAATTCAAAGACTGGGAATGCACTGAAGAAAAAATGAAGCTTACCAGAGACGGAAAAGCTCTTTACATGCATTGTCTGCCCGCAGACATCACCGGCGTATCTTGTGAAGCCGGTGAAGTAGCCGCCTCTGTTTTCGATCGCTACCGCATCGAAACTTACAAAGAAGCTGGTTACAAGCCATACATCATCGCCGCCATGATTCTTACCAGCAAATTTGCTGATCCGGCAGCTACTCTTTCTAAACTTATGCAGCAAAACACCGAACGCGTAAAATAAAACGCAAACCTTTAAAAAGGGCTGTCTCGTCTCAGAGACAGCCCTTTTTTTTACCCGGTCATTGAGCCTGTCGCGAGCCCAGGATGGGTGAAGTGCTTTGCCGCCTCAGGATTGAAGCGGCTCAGTGAAATGCTTTGTAACAAACAGAATTTTCAGAAAGTATTCACGGGAATTGTTACATTAACTCGTGCTATAATCAACTTTATTAAATTGAAAGGATACGTTATGAAATCACTCAAAAAATTTGCTGTGCTGTCGCTTGCCTGCGCCGGTCTGTTTATGGGTGCTTCAGCTTTGTTTGCAGAGCCTGAAGTGCTTAACCAGAGCGAGATTCGCCAGGAGATAATGCAGCGCGAAGACAAAGTCGTCGAATTTCTCAAGAATGCTTCAAAAGACCTGAACGAAAAGATGCAGGCCGGCATTGCCGATGGCAGCGTTAACCCCCAGGACATGGATTCAATAAAAAAGGCCATGAACAAATACGGCAACAAGCTTTTCGCCGAAGCAGAAGCTTTGCGTAAAACCCTTAAAGAGCCAGAAGAAAGACTGAAGCTCGATATGGAAATGCTTGGGCTGGTTGGTCAGGCGGCACCTGTTAATCAGGCGGTCAAAATCATTAACAACTGGGCCGGCGATATTCGCGAAATCATGATTATAACAACCGCGCAAAAGCTTCAGATGATCAAGGAAGCAACAACCCCCGAATTTGACAAACTGATCGAAGAACTTAAAAATTCTAAAAACCCAAAAATCGTTGAAGCTGCTGAACGCATGCTTAACGAATTTTTCAGAAACCCGGTCGGAAAAGAGTTTCCTCAGTTCCCAAAAGGTGTTAAAACTACAGATGGCAAAGACCTGACCCTTGAACGCTTCAAAGGAAAAGTGCTTCTCGTAGACTTCTGGGCCACCTGGTGTCCGCCTTGCCGGGCTGAAGTGCCGAATCTGGTTAAAGCTTACGAAGAATACAACAAAAAGGGCTTTGAAATTATCGGTATTTCTTTTGATGAAAGTCGCGAAAAATTCGATGAATATATTAAAGAAAACAAAATGCCCTGGCCCCAGTATTTTGACGGAAAAGGCTGGCAGAACGAAGTTGGCCCAACTTACGGCATTCAATCCATTCCGACAATGTACCTGCTTGATAAAGACGGAAAAGTAATCACAACCGACCTTAGAGGCGGAAAACTCGAAGAAGCTCTGGCCGAAAACCTTAAGTAATCAGATAAGAAAAAGGGCCACCTCAGATTTGAGGTGGCCCTTTTTTGCGCTAATTTAGAATCTTTCCCAGAGTGATTGGGCAAGCTCTCTTGAACGGGCACAAAGTTCTTCTTCTTCGCCTTCTTCAAGAAAAGCGATTTTGCCTTCATCCATAAGGGTTTTGCCCTGGCATATCGTGGTTAAGACGCGACTGAAAGGCAGGCCAAAGGTCAGGTGACCAAAAGTGTTTCCTTCAGTGACCGGGGTGGGGGGAATGTAGTCCCAGACAACCAGATCGGCCATGGCACCTTCTTCAATGACGCCGATTTTCTTTTTGAACAATTTGTGAGCAAGCTTGGGGCCGTTAACAGTGAACATTCGCCAGGCTTCGCCATAGATTTTCCTTGGATCACGGGCTTCGTGTTTATGAAGAATGTTTGCAACCGCCAGATCTTCAAGAGGAGAAGCTGACATTCCGTCGGTTCCAAAGCTTACATCGATTTTTTCGGCCATCATTTTTTCAAGAGGGGCGCAACCGACACCGTTATTCATGTTTGAGCGTGGGTTGTGAACCACGTTGGTTTTTGTCAGACCAAGGGTCTGAATGTCGTGCGCATCACAGTTAACCCCATGCACGAAAATGCTGTCGGGGCCGGTAAGTTTGAATTTGTGCAGTCGATCGACGACCGAACGATAACCGCGTTTGATCGCATCTTCGTTGTCAGCCTGGTCTTCGGCTACGTGAATGTGAACCCCGGTGTTCAGGCCCTTCATCAGTTCGGCAGCACGTTCAAGGCTGGTGTCGCTGAGAGTGAAGCTGGCGTGAAGTCCGATCATTGCAGTTAGATCAGAATTGTTCTCTAGCTTAAGGGCTCTGATGAAATTGGCGTTTTCTTCAAAACCGGCGTCACATTTTTCCTGACCATCACGATCAGAAATTTCATAGCAAAGATTGCCGCGCAGGCCACATTTTCTAAAAGCTTTTGCCAGGGCTTCAAGTGAACCGCCGATGCAATTTGGGCTGGCATGATGATCAACCAGGGTGGTTACACCGTTTCTGACTGCATCCAGAAGAGGAATCATAGCGGTAAGATAAAGATCATCAGGGGTCAGAGCTTTGTCAAGTCGCCACCAGAGACGTTCGAGAATTTCGACGAAGTTTGTTGGAGGCGCGTCTTTAAGAGAGATGCCGCGTGCAAAAGTCGAATAAAGGTGCATGTGATTATTTACGATGCCCGGCATTACCAGCCGACCTTTAACATTTTTAATTTTCGCTTTGGGAAATCTTTTCTTAAGCTCATCTGTGGTGCCAATTGCGTGAATTTTCTTTTCGTCGAAAGCCACTGCGCCATCGTTGATGACTTTGTGATTTTCGCCAAAAGTTAATACTGTTGCATGACCGATAATTTTCATCAATCAACCTCTTTTCAATGATTCTTGTTTTGTCTTACAGCACAAAAAGATAATATACCCGAACCCAATTCTTCAAGCAAAATCAAATTGTCGGAATTACTTGAAGATTTCTTTCAAGGCATCGAGCGGGTTTTCGGTGTCGATATAGCGTGCCCTGGCCACTTGCCAATCGCCTTTAGATTTGCGCATCGTTAATAAAACCGCATCGGCACCATGACTGCCAAAGGCCTGAAATTTTTCGCCATCGATTATTCCGCTTACTTTGACTACCACGAGAACTCTGGCTTCTGAAGCTGTTTTGGGCAACTTCTCATTCTCGTGTTTGAAATATTCAACCGAAGCATTCAGTTCTTTTACCTGAAAAAAGAAAACTTTCATCTGTCTCGAGGCCGTTTCAAGATCTATTTCAGGCTCGATTAAAAAATCTTCACTGATAAAAGACAGAACCTCTTTGGAATTTTCATCGGCAAATGCTGCGACTGTATCTTTTATGACTTTTTCAATTTTTTCATTTTCACTGGCCGGAAAAAATATTAGCCAGGCTATTGAGCCTGTTACAATAAAAAAAATGAAACTCGAAATTATGATTTTAGTTTTGTTTGTCATTTGCTGTCCTGTCAGGTGCCTCTCAGAAATGTTTCTTATCTGAGATTCTTTCATGTGCGGCAAAGGTTGTCAATCAATAACAATTTTAAGGCAAAAACCTTGGCGAATGCGGCAAAACATCAAGCGGGTAATTTGCAGAGTGCTGGCGTTGAAAAGCTTGGGTTTAACAGCTTCGTGCCTTAACGCGCTGACGTTAAGTTCGCTATCTTATAGAGATTATTGAGAAGGTATGGTTTTGAGTGTTGAAGCTTAAGATTTCTTAAGGGTTCTTAAAGGTTTGATGAACATTTAACTTCTTGTTATTTACCGGTTGTTCAAATAGATTTTTAGTGAACAGTTATAGAACGGGGTTTTATTGAAATCAGCGGGAACTCTCAAGTTGATTGTCGCTGACTCACAAGGAGGTGAGCATTAATGAAGCTGCGTACACTTACATTGGTTCTTTTTATTCTGGTTGGATTAACCGGTCCGGCTTGGGCTCTCTATTGTCCTGCCTGCGGTTTTCTTGCGCCAGATGAAGATCGTTTCTGCCGACAATGTGGTCAGGCTTTGACTGAAAAACCTGCGCCTGGCACGCAAACTCGAATAAAGCAGCCGGAACCTGCCCCTGAATTTCCAGAAAGAACTATCACCAAGGCAAAACCAGCTCCAAAACCGTTTCAGGTTACGTCTCATTATTTGTTGGTAAACGGAAACCGACTATACAAGAAAAGCCTGTTCTGGATCGCAGAGGTTCAAGGCGGTCAGGCCCGCGTCTGGAGCGTTGAAGGCCCTGAATATGACCGTCTGGTAATGGGTTGGGTGTCTCTCAACGAGCTTGAAAGAAGATCAACTCTAACTTCAAGCAGTGATATATATTGCATCGAGCCGCCTACCGTGTCGAAAGTTGTTGTTTTTGAACGAAGAAGTTTCTGGCACCACTGGGGACCAAGGCCATTTCACTTTTCAGGTTCAATTCGCTGGCACCCGCATCGACGTTATGACCGATATCATCGTTATCCCCGCCGCCGTCGCTGAGTGATTTATGCAATAGCCTTTTTAGGCGCAGCTTACTTCTTTTCCAGAGCCTGGCCGTTTTTCTTGAAATTTAATAGCAGCTCATCAAGGTTGTATTTAACGTATTTCTGTTGTGCTGCCGGTTCAAAATCGCCGGCTATGGCCACATAGGCCAGGCCGAGTTTCGGTATGTAAAGGCTGTTGTGCAGGTTGCTCTGCATCGAAACAGGGCGGTCCATCAATTTTAATGAAGAAGTCGCCGTGAAGGTGCCGTAACCACCTGTAACTCTTTCGCGTAAGCGTTTCAGGCGGTTCCCGGCTGACATAACTATTACATCGTCTATGCCGGGGCCAAGAAAAAAGTGCGATTCACCTGGTTGAAGAAATTCCAGTTTCGCTGAAGTTGCCCAAACCCCCAAAGCATCAGGCACTTTTCCATCAGCGAACACATAAAAATACTCACAGGTTCTGGGGTTGTTCTGCCAAAGACTCTTTAACTGCCCGATCGATTCACATTCTTCAAGAGCTTGCCGAACCAGAGTTGCCATTGGCACACCATCCCAGTCGTATCTGCCACGACCGCCCATTTCACCGATCGACAACTTTTTTTCGTTCATTCCGCCGACCGAACCAACTATACCGGCAAAACCAGGGCTGAAAAAAGCCCATTTTTTGTCGGGCACAATGATGAAATTCACCGCGCATTTTTGTAAGCCGATTTCGGTCATGTAATCGAGAATTCTGCCGTGATAAAGCAGGCCATCTTTCGTTGCCCGACCGAATAGCGCAAATCCCGAGCAATGAAAATATTCAGGAAAAATGTTGCTGAGTCTAACTTCTCTTAATGATATTTCAGGGCACGCCGATGCAATTGCCGCCATTTCGCGGTGTTGCTCTGAAGGAATATACGGGCTTAGCCTTGCCCAGGCTTCTTCAAGCTGGTCTAAGAACCATTTACCCTTTGATATGGTTTCGACCAGCCCGATCAGGTAAATAGTAGAATCAACCAGAAGCCGATTCCAGGGAGCAAGCAGCAGACCGTGGGCAGTGCCGATCTGCTCGGGGTTGCCTGAGAGTAACACCAAAGTCTGGCCTTCATGTCTTACCAGTTCGCCATTTTCAATTTTTTGGGGTTTGACAAGACCATATTCAGCAGGCATTTTAACCGAAAGAATTCTCTTTAGTCCGCGAAAGATCATTTTTTCAAGATCGTCGCGGGAAACTTCCTTTGAAACAGTAGAAGAAGTGAACCAGCCGACGGGAATTTTGCCATTCTTGCCTGTCTCACAGGTTATTTCAAAGAAACTGAAGAAATTCTTTTTCTGAAAGCTTTCAGAGGTGTAAATTTTCAGCTTTAAGGGATCTTCTTTCGAAACCGTTATTCTAAGGTTTTTACCAGCCTGATAAAGGTATTCGTCAGAGGTCTCGGTATCAGGCGGAATTGCTTTAAGATATGGTAAAAGCAGGAATTTTAAAGCCGGAGAAAAGGATTTTGACCGCAAAACACTAAAAAAGCCGTAAGCCGAGGTTTCGGGTGTAATGAACCTATGGGCAAAATCTATGGTATCCAACGAGTCTTTCTGATTGGCAACTTTGCCATAACCAATGAATCTGATTCCCGAGTCCGGAAGAATAAGAGAAGTATAGGTTGCCGTTCGGTAAATTCCTGCATGTCGCCAGGAACTCTGTAAAACCATTCCCCATTCTTGTATATCATTGCGAAAAATCGTTAAACTCGCCTGGTGATTAACCTCGGACGAAGAGTTTACTCTTGGTTCCAATACCGCGGTCGGCGACTTGAATTGAGCTTTAATTTCAAGACAGAATGTAGAGGCTTCTCCGTTAAAAAGACTGATCAGGCTATTGATTCGCTCGATGAAACATTTGATCGATTCTTCCTTTGTTTTGGTTTCCTTCGCTGAAAGGTTCAGGGTTTGAAAAAGGAAACAAAAGGCAATGAAAAGAAGTAAAAATATCGATGGTTTGCGTCGCAGCGGGGGCTTTCTCATTATCTGCCTCTCCTGAATTATAAGATCCTTTTCTTCTTTTTTTATCATATAACGAAATTTGCAGGTAATAAATAGCACTGGAATTTTTACTGGAAACTTCTGGTAATATTTCATATTATGCCGTCAGGAAATAATAGGTGGTGAGGTCTTATGACAAGAAACTTCTTATTTGCTTTTCTTTTTTTGGCAATTGTTGCTTTCAGTCAGTTCACGATGGCAAACAAGTATTTGTTGCACAGCGAACTTAAAGATATTCAGTGCGCTTCTGTTAAGAACAATGACGAGAACCTTGCCTCTCTGTCTTCGAACCGCACCCGGCTGATTGTTGAACTTGGTGAACAAACCATCATCGAGTTGGTAAAAATCTACAAAGGTGTCTACTCTCCGAAAAAGACTGATTGCGCCAAGGATTCAAAATCAGAGAGCTTGCCTGGGCAGAAAATCAAAATCAGTAAAGACTTCTTTTTCGGCAAATTTGAAATTACTCAGGCTCAATTCAAAGAAGTTATGGGGTTCAATCCTTCTTATTTTGTTTATGAAAACAGCAATAATCATCCGGTTGAACACGTATGCTGGTATGATGCAGTTAGATTTTGCAATGCTTTGAGTCTTAAACTGAGACTGACGCCTTGTTATAGAAATCAGTATGGAAGCACAGAAATAGAAGATGCTGATGAGATACATTGTAACTGGTCTGCCAATGGCTTTCGTCTTCCAACCGAGGCAGAATGGGAATACGCCTGCCGTGCAGGCACGCAAACCAGCTTTCAGTCCGGCGAAAAATTTGATGCTGAGTATGGCTGGTTCTGGGACAACAGTCATGTGAATTATTCACCAAACTCAAAAGGTCGCGGTACTCACGCGGTTGGTAAAAAGAAAGAAAATGCCTGGGGTCTTCACGACATGCACGGAAGTCTCTGGGAATTGTGCTGGGATTGGTATTCTCCTGACATTGCAACTCAGGCTTTACTCGTTGATCCCAAAGGTCCGAATTCGGGTTGTTGCCGGACTTATCGCGGCGGCTGCTGGAGCAGTCGCACCGAGGCTTTAAAGTGCTTTTCCCGCCATGGTTGCTGCCCCCTTTATCGAAACGGTCACATGGGTTTTAGAATTTGTAAAAACACAATAACCAAATCTGGTGCCAAACCCTGATCGTTCAAAACTCTAAGCTATTTGGGTTTCGTAGCGCATTTAAAAATCTTCTGCCAGGTAATTGTGCCGCTTACGCAACTTAGGCATCTTCTGAATCTGGCTTCTCAACCTCTTCAAAACACGCCTAACCCCCGACGAATTTGCATTCGAGGAGACCTTCGAAGTTTCTTGTCATCCAGGGGGGCGACCGCGCTTTTCTGCAATGGTTGCATTTTTGTTGCGAACTCACGCCTGACAAATCCGTCTGGCTGATATAAAATGATATGGTCCATTAATCTAATTTGATTTCTCAGCAATCATACGGCTCGGAATCCAGTTTGGACCGAAAGCTAGAAAATGCAGAAAATTAGGAGCTTAAATGAGGTTTAAACTGATAAAAATAGTTGCGGTTCTCGCAATTCTATATTTGACACTTACAGGTGTCTGTTTTGCTCAGATTGATTCTGAAAAAGAAACTTCAGTGGTTGTCATTTCTGATTTGAATGACGCTTATGGTTCTACCGATTACGGAAAAGACCTTAAAAAAGCTCTTGAATTTATCAGGCTGACCAGGCCCGATCTTGTGCTTTGCGCTGGTGATATGGTTGCAGGTCAGCATAAAAAATTGTCTGAACATCAGCTTCTCGCGATGTGGCAGAGCTTTGAAAAAAATATTCTCACCGAGTTGAATCGATTGAATATTCCCTTTGCTTTTACCTTAGGCAATCACGATGGCGCAAATTCACCCAATTTTCGCAATGAAAGAAAAATCGCAGTTGATTTCTGGAACAACAATCTGCCCAACCTTCGATTTATAGACTCTAACCAGTTTCCTCATTATTACTCTTTCATGCTTAATGGGGTCTTTTATGTGTCAATCGATGCTTCGACATCTAGAATTGAAAGCACTCAAATCGAATGGTTGAAAAATCAGCTCGGTAGCGAGCGGTCAAAATCAGCAAAAATTCGCATCGTTTTTGGGCATCTTCCTTTGTATGCTATTTCTCAGGGCAGAAACACACCAGGCAATGTTATTGGTAATGCTGATCATTTGTTTAATCTGCTCAATGAAAATTCGGTTAATTTATACATCAGCGGTCATCACCACGCTTTTTACATTTCACAAAAGAATGAACTGTTGATGCTTTCTGCCGGCGCCCTTGGAGGAGGACCCAAAAAGCTTATAGGATCCGAAAATCCACCTGTAAAATCTCTTTCAGTTTTGAAATTGACTCCAAACAGTCGAACGATTAAGTTTTTCAACTACGACGTCGGCAAAGGCATGAAACCAATAAAAGCTTCAGAATTACCAACCGGCATATCTGGTTTCAACGGTGTTTCAAAATTATACAGATTTGACTAAAAAATCCCCCGGTAAGCCCGCTTGAGCTACCCGGGGGATTTTTAATTCTGTTTACTTATTCTTGTAATGGCTGTAAATGGCCTGGCTTCGTTCGTTTTGCCTGGTTATGATTTCATTCAGTTCATCTTTTGAGAACCTGGTAAAATCTCCGTTTTCAATCAAAACTTCACCATGAACGACTGAAAGATCTACTTTGTCAACAGCGCAGAAAACCAGAGCGGCAAGAGGATCTGTCGAGCTGCCTGCCTGCCTGAGACTATCAAGTCTGAAACCAATGAGATCTGCTTCATAGCCTTTATCAAGGTAGCCAACATCATCACGTCCGATAACTTTGGCACCACCCTGCGTTGCTATTTTTAGGGCATCGCGAGCAGTGATACAGTTGGCCGTTTTTAAAACTCGCTGTAAAAGCATGCAATTGCGAACTTCAAGCATCATGTTTGAGCAATCATTGCTTGCGCTGCCATCAACTGCAAGACTTACTGGCACGTTTGCTTTCAGCATTTCAACTATCGGCGCGATACCAGAGGCCAGACGCATGTTGCTGGTTGGGCAATGAGCCACGCCGCCCTGGGCCTTTCCCATTATCTCGATTTCTTCCTGGTTGAAATGAACGCAATGGGCATAAAAAGAGTTTTCATCCATCCAGCCAAGGTCTTCCATAAGCTTTACCGGGCGCACACCGAACTCTTTGATGCAGAATTGCTCTTCATCTTTGGTTTCTGCAAGATGAGTGTGAGCTTTCAGACCTTTGCGGTTGGCGTATTTTTTTGCCTCAATCATCAGCTCTTTGGTTACAGAGAAAGGCGAGCAGGGGGCAATGATAATTCTTACCATTCCTCCTTTTTCACCTTCATGAACTTTGGTAACCAGTTCATCGGTTTCTTTCATTATGACGTCTTCTGTTTGAACAACTGAATCAGGGGGTAAACCGCCATCCTTTTTGGATCTTGACATGCTGCCGCGGCAAAGATGAAAGCGCATTCCTGTCTTTTTGGCAGCTTCAATCTGCTTATAATAAAGATTTGAAGCGCCGGTAGGCACCATGTAAGAATGGTCAACTGCGGTAGTGCAGCCGCTCATAAGTAATTCAAGCGATGCAACTGTGGTTGAAAGATGAAAATCTTCTTCGGTGATCTGCGCCCAAAGTGGATAAAGGTTTACCAACCAGGTAAACAGCTTGGCATCCTGAACGCAGGGAAAATTTCTTGTCAGAGTCTGGTAAAAATGATGGTGAGTATTGATCATTCCCGGCATGATAAGAAGTTCTGATGCATCTATATTGCGTGCGTCGCCCGCTAGCGGAGCTAACTCTGTCTCACTGCCAATTGCTTCTATCTCAGAGTTTTTTACCAGTATTGATACATTTTGCAGGACTTCCGCGTCACCACCGGCCCAGAAATACCTGGCATTTTTTATAAAAAGATTCATGACTGCTCCTTGAGATTGTTTCTTACTATTTTACTACAATGAAACAATATATTACCAGAGTTTGCCATCTACCTGCAATTATGGTAGACTTCGCCAATAAACCTTATTCAAGGAGATCTTTAGTTTTATGAAGAAGTTTTTCAAAGGCCTTGCTCTTTTATCTTTGGGCTTTTCTTTCATATTTGCCCCATCTTTCGCCGCTGACAGTAAAATTCCCAGCAGCATGGTAACCATCGGCGAAGGCGACGAACTTCTCGATTCCGAGGTAGAACTCAGCGTTGGTGACATGGCCCCTGAGTTTTCTTTGCCAAACCTTTCTACTGACAAAATGGAAAGCTTGCAGGATTTTCTTGGTAAGCCAATCGTTTTATTCTTCATTCAAAGCGCTTGCTATTCATGTTTGCAGGAAGCAAAGGCCTTGCAGCAGGTAAAAGAAAAATATGGTGAAAAAATCAACATTGTTGCTGTTGGCGTGGATCTTTTAGGAAAACCAATGCTGGTGTCCTGGGCAGCTCACAATAACATTAACTACCCGGTTCTTCTTGACCCGATCTTTTCGGTTCCAGAAAAATATGGCTTTTCCTTTACTCCTAGTTCGGTCATAATCGACAAAGACGGCAAGATTGCCATGATTCACGCCGGTTACAGACCCCAGGATATTAAATCTTTTGAAGAAAAACTCGACGAGCTTCTTGAAAAGTAACGAGAAATAACAACAAGGCTTTTCGCAAAGCGAAAAGCCTTGTTTATTTTAGGAAACTGAGATGAACATCACATTAGATTGCCTGCCTTGTTTTGTAAGACATTCACTCGAAGTTTTAAAAGAGTTTTCTGTTGAAGACAGCCTGCGTGAAAAGATTCTGCGCAAAGTCTTAAGTAGAATGTCTGAAATTGACTATTCCTTAACCCCTCCTGAATTTGCAGCCGAGATACATGACTATATAAGGAAACAGCTTGATTGTGATGATCCCTATGAAAAAATAAAAAAGGATTCAAATCTACTCGCAGAAAAGCTGGTAGAAAAACTTGAACAAAATTTGGCCACAGATTCAGATTCTTTGCGTAAGGCTGTTATGTATTCCATAGCAGGTAACATAATTGATTCTGGTGTTTCTGCGGTTACCCCGATCGATGAGGTTTTAAAATCAGTAGAAATGGCCGAAAAGATTTCTCCTGAAATCGATGATTTTAAAGAGCTTGAAACAGCTCTTGCTTCTGCTGAAAAGATTCTCTTTCTTGGCGATAATGCCGGAGAAGTCTTTTTTGACAGAATTCTTCTAAAGACTCTTGCTGCAGGTAAAAAGGTTTATTATGCCGTAAAAAGTGGGCCTGTTTTAAACGATGCGACCCTGGTTGACGCAACTGCTGCCGGATTGCAGCATTATGCAGAAATCATCGAAAACGGCACCAGAACTCCAGGAACCCCGCTGAATTCGGTTTCAAAAGAGTTTCAGCAGGTGTTTGATGCAGCCGACCTGATTATTTCAAAGGGTCAGGCAAATTTTGAGACACTCAGCGGAAAAAGTGACAAAAGAATCTTCTTTTTGCTCAGGGCAAAGTGCGAAGTAATTGCCCAAAAAGCTGGTGTAAATCGCGGTAGTTTTCTCATTTTTCAGAATGATAAAAAAATAATGTAATTATTTTTATTT
>JASURT010000126.1 GCA_030446435.1 Candidatus Ozemibacter sp. | reverse complement strand
CAATACATTCTCGGTATCTGGCCTTTTCTCGATTTTTCGCTTAAAACTCGTCCGGGTGCCTTGATTCCTCGCCCTGAGACTGAAGAGGTTCTTCTCGCAGCGGTTGAGGCCATCGAAAAGCAAAGTTTGCCGGAAAATTTTGCTTTCGTAGATCTATGCACGGGAAGCGGAGTTATGGGCATTGCACTGGCCAGAAGCTTCACCAAATGCTATGGCTGGCTCAGTGATATATCTGAAGAAGCCTTGAAGATTGCGCAAAGCAATGTCGATTTTGTAGATTCAGCCCTTGATACTCGAATAAAAGTTTTGCGTGCCGATCTTTTGAGCTGCTTTGCCGCAGAGAGTCTGGATGTGATAATCTCAAATCCGCCTTATATCGCCTCGACAGATATGCCTGATCTGATGCCTGAAGTGAAGGACTTTGAGCCGTCTCTGGCTCTTGATGGCGGTAAACATGGGCTTGAGCTGATCGAAAAAATGCTGATTCAGGCTGAAAAATGCCTGAAGCCAAAAGGCTTGCTTGTTTTTGAACATGGTCATGGTCAGCGCGATATGATCGAAGATCTGTTGAAAAACAACAAAACTCTTTGCATACAAAAAACCGGCGATGATCTTTGTTCGAAACAACGATATTTTATTATTGAAAAGAGAGACTGAATGAAACGAATCAGTATTGATAAACTGCTTTCAGATTTAGATCTGCAGAAAAAATTTTTTGCCGACATGAAAAATGGCGGGGTTGCAGTGATTCCTACCGATACTCTTTATGGATTTGCTGTTGATTCAAGCTCTTCAGAAGCGGTCGCTAAGATTTACCGTATTAAAAGCAGGTCAGAGAAAAAACCGCTGATTCTTTTCCTGGGCGATTTGAATCAGCTTGATAAAATCAATATTACCCCCGATCAAAAACAGAAAAGTATTCTGCAGAAGTATTGGCCGGGAGCTTTAACCGCAGTCTTTAATTTTAAACCCACGTCGGGGCTGAGCGCGTTTACATATCAAACCATCGGTGTCAGAGTGCCGGGGCATTTAAAGTTGCTTGATCTGCTTAAAGCTTATCCGGGCATGTTTCTTACCACAAGCGCAAATCGATCCGGTCTTCCTTCTGACAAAAATCCCGATGTTATTTTTTCTGAATTTTCCGATGAAATAGACTGGTTCATCGAAGATGGTTGCATGAACGAGGCAATTGCTTCAACGGTTCTGGACATGACTTGCGAGCCCTTCAAAGTTTTGCGTGCCGGTTCGGTTGTTCCGCAACTTTGATTCAATTAAATACGAAGTTTGTCGATTAAAGAACTTAGCTTGAACTTTAGCTGACCAATTAGCTGATGTGTGGTAGTATATTGCTGCAGAATTTGTCGAAAACATGAAAAAGGTACCGATACAATATAGAATTACGCTACTGATGTTGGTTCTGGCGCTGATCCCAGTGCTGGGCGCCAACTATATTTTTAATTATTGTAAAAGAATTTTCTCAACCCGAAATGTTATTACCGGCACCAAAAACACTGCAATTCAGCTCAACAGCATGGAAAAAAGCGAAGATATCTTTGATCTTGAAGCCATGCCGCTTGAAGATTTTCAAGACCCGATGGCCGAAGTTCCGCTGACAAAAGAAGAGCTCGAGGCCAAAAAACGTGCGCATATTGAACAAAGTAAAATTGCCCTTGAAATAAAGGCGCAAAACGCCGCCATTCTCGATGAGTTTGTCGAAGGCAAAACCAAAGAACTCGAAATTCTCGACGAAGCTTTGCAGAACCTTGAAATGTTCGCCAGATATTTTTATATCGGTTCGGTCATTTTTGTTCCGCTTTCCATGATTATTCTCTGGCTTTTCATGAACCAGATTTCTTCACCGATCAAAGATGTCGTCGAAAAACTTAAAAGCTTTCAGAACGATGATGCAGAACTGGCTCAGTCTGATATGCTCGAAGCGGCGATTCAGTTCGAAGGTTTTTTGGCGACGGCCAAGACGATTTTGAACGAAACCTATTCAATCGCCCAGGAGCTGAATCGAAAACTTGAACCTTTAACCGGTATGGTCGTTTTTTCTGACGAAAATGTGCGCCAGTTCTTTACCGATGTTCAGGAAATTTCGCGCAGTTCAAACTACATTGCCAATACTCTTGAATCAACGACTTCACACATCCAGGAAGTCTCGGCATCGGCACAGACCATCGCCGATCGTTCTCACGAAGCGGCAACCGATTCTGCCGAAGCCGCCGCAATCGCCGCCGAAGGTAAAAATGCGGTCAGCGAAACCATCGATACCATGGAAACGATTAAAGATGAAGTTCTGGGCCTCGAAGATGTTATCGAGAATTTGAACTCAGCCGGTAAACAGATTGGCGAAATCGTCAACACTATCACCAACATTGCTTACCAGACCAACCTAGTTGCGCTTAACGCAGCGATTGAAGCGGCCCGCGCCGGCGAACACGGCCAGGGCTTTACGGTCGTTGCCGGTGAAGTGCGAAAGCTGGCTGAAGAGTCTGGTGAAGCTGCTGAAGATATCGGCAAAAAGATCAAGGAAATGCTGTTAAAAACGGGTAAAGCCGTTGAAACGATCAATCGCGGTGCTTCAAAGGTTATCGATGGTGTTAACATTGCCAATGTCGCCGGTAACAATCTCGACAAGATCGTCAGTTCGGTTATGAACGTTAATAAGATGATTCAGGATATCAGTGCCGCAAGTACCGAACAGTCACAGAATATCGATTCTCTGAGAGGAAGCATCGAAAGCATTACCGGCGCGACCAAGATAACTTCAGAAGGAACGCGTCGTGTCGCCGCGGCGGTAAAAGAGCAGCTGGCTCATATCAGACAATACATCTCGGTCACCAAGGAACTTTTAACCCTTGTACAGATGATGAGCGACATGCTCGATAAATTTAACCTGCACTGATCGCTGTTTTTCAACCAGCCATCAAATAATTTTCAATTCTTCTTTTCGCATTGCCGATGTATTTATCTGAGGTAGAAAAAATGTCCCACAAATCACTATTCTCTTATTCTTTTGATGAATTTAAACAGGCGGTAACCGACCTGGGTCTGGCCTCATTCAGAGCCAAACAGGTCTGGGAATGGATCTTTAAAAAGTTCGTCTTTTCTTTCGATGAAATGACAAATTTGTCGAAAAATGACCGGGATCTGTTACGCCAGAATTTTCCGAGAATTCTTCCGCCGGTGAAGAAATTTGAAAAAGCTCAGGATGATACAGTCAAGATCGTCGTCGAACTGGCTGACGGCCATTTGGTCGAAGCAGTCGGCATGCCCGACGAAAACTCTTTGACCTTTTGTCTTTCAAGCCAGGTGGGGTGCAACGTTGGTTGCATTTTCTGCCGCACCGGAGAAGATGGCTTTACCAGAAATCTTACTAAAGAAGAGATTCTTCTTCAGGTAATGATGCTTATCAAAAAAATAGGACGAAAACCCACTAACATTGTATTCATGGGAATGGGCGAACCGTTTTTCAATCGCAAGGCTGTTTTTGCCGCCATCGATACCATGACCGATGCCGGTGGACTGGGACTGGCAACCCGAAGAATCACCATCTCTACCTCAGGGGTAATACCCGGAATCGTAGATATGATAAATCGACCGGGGGAAGTGAATCTCGCAGTTTCTTTGCACAGCGTCGATGAACAGACACGTAATCGTCTGGTTCCGATCAATAAAAAATATTCTCTGGGCCGTCTTAGAGAAGCGATTGCCGCTTATTGTGATGCCACCGGTCGACGGGTAACTTTTGAGATGGTGCTTTTGAAAAATATCAATGATCAGGAAAACGATGCCTACAATCTGGTCTCTTTCTGTGAAGGCCTTATTTGTCATATAAACATTGTCAGATTCAATAAGTATCCCGGCAGCGATCTCGAGCCTGCTCCGGAAAGCAATGAACGGGATTTCAGGAAAATTTTAAAGAAAGCCGGTATTCCGGTGACGGTGAGAAGATCAAGGGGTGGCGATATACTCGCTGCCTGCGGACAACTTTCGGGAAGTGGTAATGAGCAAGAAAAATAGCGAATCCTGTATCTCAATTTTATTCAAAATGACGATTCTTATGACGATTCTCGCAATTGTCGTAATTGGCGGCATATTTTTTGCCTATCAGAAGCTGAATGAATTTTTCAACCGGGGTGGAACCATTGTCGTTCCCGATTTCAGGGGAAAACATATTGTTGAAGTGTTCAAGACCAAACCCGCCGGCCTCGACATCGTTCGTCGTGACGAAAAATTTGATGATCAGCAGCCAAAAGACCATGTCATTGCGCAATATCCCGAACCAGGCACACTGGTTAAACAGGGCAAAAAGATTCAGCTTTCGATTTCTCTCGGGGTTCAGAAAGTCATGGTTCCGGACTTGAAAGGCAACAGTATGCGAGAAGTTGATCTTGCCCTGTTGAATTCACAGCTGGTTCCGGGCGACCGCGCTTATGTTCATTCAGATGAAATACCTCACGACAAGATTGTCGGCCAGTCGCCGATGCCCTCAGAAGAATATGGCGTGAACAAACAGGTTGATCTTCTTATCAGCCTGGGCCGTAGACCCGAAAGCTATGTTTTGCCCAATCTCGTCGGTTCTTCTCTCGATGAAGGTAAAACGAAGCTTAAAGCCTGGGGTTTCAATTTCGGCCGCATTTATTCGCGAAAAGATTCTTCAAGACCTAAATTTCAGATCATTTCCACGAGCCCTTCGCCATACTCTCGTGTCAAAAAGGGCGAAGTGGTCAGCCTGCTGGTTTCTGCCGGTGATGATGAAGGAACCGCCAAAGCTGAAGACCTGAAGAAATTCGAAATTTTCAGTGGGGCAGCGGCAACCTCGGTTTCTGTTTCCGACCAGCCTGACCGACCGGTTGAATCGGCTGCACCGCCACGCATTCTTATTGCTGAAGACGCAGGTAGTCCGGCAATTGATCCTGATGTTCCCGCGGTTGATCTTCAGCCGTCAATGGCGCAAAAAGAAATCAGCTTTGTAATGCCCGATGGATTCATGCCTAAAGAGGTAAAATTCATTCATATTACCAACGATGGAAGACAACAAATTTACGCCGGAACTCATAAACCTTTAGATCTTGTTAAGGTAAAGGTGCCCCATGTGCCGAATAGTAAAATACAGATATATATTAATGATGTTCCGATAGAAGAAAGAAGAATAGATTAACAGGAAGCAAACGGAGGCAGTAATGATCGGTGAAGTAATCAGCGACAAATATAAAGTTGTGGCGGCAATTTCAGAAAGCCATATGTATGAAGTATTCAAGGCTTTAGAGGTTGCAACCGGTGCAACTGTGGTTGTTAAAATTCTAAAAGAAGAGATGGCGGTAAACGCTGAAAGAATTAAAAACTTCACTGAAGAAGTTCGCTCATTCGCAAGTATTTCGCACCATCTTGTCGCTGAAATTCTTGATATCGACATGTTCGAAGACCGACCCTATGTGGTTACCGAACTTGTAGACGGCAAAGATCTTCACAACTGGATTCGCGGCGAAGTTCTTCCGTTCGAAACTGCTGCCAAAATTCTTCAGGATCTTGCCACTGTGCTTCAGTTCGCTTCCGACCAGGGCGTTTTACAAAGAACGATCAAGCTTTCGAATGTTTTGCGCAATAAAGATGGAAAATTAAAAGTTCTTTCTTTTACTCACCCAAGACTGAAACTCGCCGGCAGAATGAAAAACAGCGAGAATTCAGGAATTCATTCAGATTTATTCTTTCTCGGCACCACATTCTTTGAAATGCTCGCAGGCGAATCGCCAATCAGAAAACGAGGCGGTATCAACGAGCTGTGGGATATGAAGCTTGAAACTCATCTGAGAATCAGACATTCAGCGCTGCGTCCCGACCAGATCGACAAGGTTGTGTCGTTCGTTCGAAAGACGCTTACCCGCGACATGAAAAACCGTTTCAACAGCCACGAAGAGTTTCTTAAGGCTCTGGCCGATCTTTCAAGCGGTGTTCGGGGTAGTTCGATTCGCCAGAAAACCAGACAGCTTTCGATGGCTTCTCAGGTTGTAGACGCCTTGAATGGCCGAATGTCGAATGTTAATACTTCTATGCCCGAGCGCACATTTAAAAAAGCTTCTGCGGTCGCACCATCCGTCATGCAGGTAACAAACAGTCTTACAGAAGACAGAACTGAAACAGCAGAACAAAATATGCAAGCCACTGAGATTGTCGAAGGAAATCTTGCGGTTGCGCCTGCGCCTGCACCACTTGAAAACCAATTTGAAAACACGGCACCAGAAAATAAAGCAGCGAAAAAGACCGGGCTTAAAGTCGTAAAGCTGCCTGAGCGCGAGCGCACGACTAATCAAAAAACAACGACATGGAATGATGAAGAAGATTCTCACTGGCTGCGTAACCCCGTGCTTTTCATGGGTACATGCCTGGTAATGATGGTTTTTCTGATAATTTTCTGGTGATGAAGATGAAACACAAGGTTAAGATCGCTCCATCTATTCTTTCTGCTAACTTCGCCAGACTTGGCGAAGATTTGAAGATGGTCGACGATTCTGGTGCCGATTGGGTTCACGTTGATGTGATGGACGGTCATTTCGTTGCCAATCTGACCTTTGGCCCGCCCGTAATCAAGAAATTACGGCCGCACAGCAAGCTGCCTTTCGATGTTCATCTGATGATAGAAGAGCCGGAAAAATGGCTTGAAGCATACAAAGACGCCGGAGCTGACCGAATTACCTTTCATATTGAAGCCTGTCGTCATTCACACCGTCATCTTGCCCGGGTAAAAGAGCTTGGCCTGGCTTCGGGCATAACTCTCAATCCTCAAACTCCCATTTGTGAAATAGAATATGTTCTCGATCAATGCGATCAGGTTTTAATAATGTCGGTGAATCCGGGTTTTGGCGGCCAGAAATTTATCGAACCAATTTTGAAAAAAATTTCTGACTTGCGGCAAATGATTGATAATAAAGGCCTCGAGACCATGATTCAGGTCGATGGTGGAATTAGTTTAGAAAATGCCCAAAGAATTGTCGAGGCAGGTGCCGATGTATTAGTAATGGGATCTGCATTTTTCTCTACTGACGATAAAAAAGAGCTCGTTAAAAAAGTGCAGGCCCTGTGAAAATATAGATAAACAGAGGCAAACTACTATGCTGGAAGCTCCCAGAAATATGCTTGGGTTACTTGTTCAACTCGAAGACAAGGCCAGAGAAAATCCCGACGATATTCAGTTAATGCTGCGGCTTGCCAGATTATATCTCAAAAATGGCGCTGGCGATGATTCGGTAAGAATTTACCAGCAAATTCTAAAAACAGAGCCCGAGAACGCATCGGCATTGGTTGAGCTGGCCAACTGCCACATCAGGCAGCGCCAATTCGAAGAAGCCTCGTTTCTGCTCGAAAGAGCCCAGGAAATTAAGCCGGGGCTTTACAGTATTTTTCTTACTTTTGCCAAACTTCATGAGGCTCAGGGTAACGTAGAAAACCAGGTCAGCTTCATGATGCGTGCCGCAAATGCCGCCCCTGAAAAAACCGAGATTCGACTTGCTCTGGCTGAAATGCTTAAACGATATGGCGATTTTTCAGGCGCAACCGGGCAATACAGGATTTTGCTCGAACAAAAGCCTGATCTCGAAGCGGCGCTTTTTGCCCTTGGCACCATGATGATGAAACGCAACGAATTGAACGAAGCAATGAAATGTTTTCGTAAAATTCTCGATAAAAACCCCGGAGCATTCGATGCTCACTTCAATCTCGCCAATTGCCTTTTTCGCCAGAGAAAATTCAAAATGGCCATCAATCATTTTCGCATTGCCGGTCGAAAGCAAAATCTTGTCGAAAGGTCTTTGTATCTTTCTGCGCAAAGCTTCTTTCAGCTTAAAGACTTTGATCGCGCGATAGTAGCCATGGAAAAACTGGTTTTACTTGATGAAAACAATATTTCTTATCAGAAAAGTCTGGCAGAAATCTATTTTGCCGCCGGTGAACTCGACTTATCACGCGACGTTTATCGACAACTGGCCAAAATAGCACCAGAGCGACCAGAGTTTCAGATTAAATTTGCCGAGATGCTTGTTTTACTCGAAGATTATTCAAGAGCCGAAAAAGCTCTGGATACCCTGTTCAGAATTCATCCCGGCCATCTCGACGGGCATAGAATTCTCGGCGAAATTTATCAGCGTAAAGGGTTGTACAAAGCTGCCGTTGAAGAGTTTAAAAGAACTCTTATGTTAAATGAAAACCATACCCAGGCTTATCTTGGCATGGCAAAAGTTTATGCCGAAACCGGCGAACTGCAGAAAGAGCATGATTGTTTGCAGCGTGCGGTTGAACTGGGTGTCGAAAACCCTGAACTTTTGCTTAAACTGGGCCAGATTGAAAACCGTTTGAAGCTGCCTGCTTCGTTAGATCGTTTTCGTCGGGTTACCGAGCTTGCTCCAGACTCAGATTGCGCCCTCGAAGCCGAATATTATCTGAAACATCAGGCGGCCTGAAGCAACTATTTTAAAATTATTGCAATAAAAATTGCTGCAATCTGCATTGTAGCGAAAAGCCTTTCAACGATTCTGTTTCCCGGCAGAGCTGCGGCAACGACAGAAATCACGGCAAGTGGTATCAAAGGCAGAAAGGCGAATCTGGCAGCCAGAGCAAAAATCATTAAAAAGCTCATACCTGCCCAGGCCCAGAAAGTTTCATAATTAATTCTGAAAGAAGCAATGGCACCAAAGGCCAAAGCCGCCAGCGGGGCTATTTTTATCGGTAAAGACAGAAAAGGGCAGCCGCCAATAGGAAAATTGAACAGAACAAAAATCATTGCCGGCCACAGGTATGGGCCAGGTTCAAGAACTTCCCGGCGAATGAATATTACGCAGGCTACAAACCAGATAACCGACTTGCCTGCCAAAGCTACAAAATCAAAACTCAAGCCCGTTTGGTAAAAACTCAGCGCAATCAGGGTCGCAATGGTTGCTTCGACAAGCGGATACTGCCATGAAATCGCCGCCGAACAATAACGGCATTTTCCCCGAAGAAAAAGCCAGCTGAATACCGGAACAAGGTCTATGGCATGCAGCTGGTGCCCACATTTAGGGCAGGATGATGGTGGAAAAATTACCGAGGTTTTACTCGACATGCGAAGAATCACGACATTGCTGAAACTGCCCAGCAGACTGCCAAAGACGAAGAAGAAAACGGTAAGAAGGTTATGCAAGAGTTCCTGGTTGGTCATGGTTTGGCTTTCGTTGTTCTTAATGCTTGATAGAATAATTGATTTGCCGTGATAAGGCAAAAAAAAAGAGCGACCGAAGTCGCTCAATTTTTTCGATGCTAACAGATCATGTTCCGTCGCCTTCGATAGTGCCGTGAACGTCACACTGAATAAGTCCAGTGCCATCCAGGTCGCCGGTGGCAGTGTAACCACATCCGCTTTCGGGCTTAGAAATCTGACTCTTCAGATATTTGCCTGAAACCAGAGTGTCAATGTTACCGCTGCTCATGTCGGTCATCATGTCGGTGTGATCCATGTTGTACATTTCAACAGCACCGAGGATAACGCGCATGTTGGCGTAGCAGGCTTTTTCACGGGCCTGTTCACGAGCCTTTCGGAAGTTAGGAATCGCGATAGCGGCCAGAATACCAATAATAGCAATAACGATCATAAGTTCGATCAACGTGAAACCTCTACGTTTCATAGTACCAGTTCTCCTTTCTTTTTAGATTAACGGTACTCCCGTCAA
>JASURT010000125.1 GCA_030446435.1 Candidatus Ozemibacter sp. | reverse complement strand
AGTCAGCAAGTTTTTGTGGTTTGGGTTCTAAATCGTGTAGAATTGATAAATAAGTTTTTATAATAGAGGACAAAATGTTAAAAAACAGAAAACTGACAAGAGCCTTAAGTTTTCTTCTGCTTCTGGTTTTTCTGGCATCAGGTTCTTTTTATGAATCTGCTGCGGCACAGAGCAACAAATTCGATAAATTCAAACAGGGATTTTCGCAAAAGCTCGATCAGGCACTCAAGCGATCTGCCGATGCCCTTGACGAGGCAGTAGTCAAGCTTTTCACTTCTTTAAACAAATCAGACGCGTTGAATGTAAAGATACATTCGCATTTTTACGACGCGAGAATACGCCGATATTTCATTTCACTGAGTGGAACGGGAACCTTTAGAGGTAAACTGCCATTTAAGATCAGCAAAGGCGATTTTCAGGTTTCATGCGACAAGGAAGTTTCTTATGATTTCAGAGTATCAGAGGTTCGGCACCATAAAAACCAGTTGAAGTTCGCCTTTGACGGAGCCATCGTCGTTTCACTCGACCGCATATCATATGAGCTGATGAAGAAGGTTCCACACCTTGCAGCATCTGGCGCTTTAACACCGGCAGCAAATCTGCTGACGAATTTTCTCGAAAGATTGAATATCGGCATTCTTTCAGAAGCCATCTCAGACACCTTCAGAAGCTTTTCAACGGTTGCCATAGCCCGCACCGGAGCAGACCTGCTCAATGCGGCAGGAAAAAACAAACAGCTTCGAAAGGTAATAAAATCAGCGGTTGACGATGGAACGATAGTAAGCTTTTTGGGCTTATCCATTCTGAAAGCTGCTGCCGCCAGTCTGGTAAATGTCGCCGGGGCTTCGCTTGGAGCTACGGTCGGCTCAATGGTGGCGCCAGGTCCGGGCTCAATTATTGGCGCTTATCTTGGCAGTCAGATTTTGTCTCACATAGCCGCCACCGTAGTTTACAAGGTTGCGGTAAAAATTCCGACAATCAGAAATCTAAAAAAGATTCATCGCAGTTATTTAATTTTAAGACATAACCCTGAAGATCTTGTTGCGGCTGCTGACCACAAAGAAGCCACAACAAAGGTGCTTAAAAAGGTTTTTTACGAATTGAACACAGAAAAATTCAGGCTTTTTCATCTTGTGCTCGAAAGAATAGACAAGTTTCACAGTTCTGAGCGAATGGCTTTCGTTCAGCTGCTGAAAGGCATTCAGCAAAAGTTGCTGTTTCAGGTTACCAATGAGGGCGACTGGTATTTTGCGAAATTTTACTATCAGCTGAAGAAGTATGTCATAGAGTGGAATCTTGAAGATCAGCTGCCTTTTACCACAGCCCCGAACGCTTTGAACAACAGGCAATAGAGAGCTGCCATAATTTGACTTTTGCCCCGTACAATGCCATAATTGTAGCCTGATTTTTACATATCCCTAAACCTAAAGGGAATCAGTAAGGAGATTTATAATGAACCAGACCGCCATGGAGAAGGAACCCATGAACACTACCAACCGCCTTCCCTACAAAGTTAAAGACATCGATTTGTGGCAACTTGGCCGCAAGGAAATCGAAATCGCTGAACACGAAATGCCTGGCCTGATGGCTATTCGCCAGAAATATGCCGCTCAGAAGCCTTTAAAGGGCGCAAGAGTAATGGGCTCTCTGCACATGACCGTACAGACTGCTGTTCTTATTGAAACCCTTGCTGAACTTGGCGCAGATGTAAGATGGGCCAGCTGTAACATTTTCTCAACCCAGGATACAGCCGCTGCCGCTATCGCCCAGCGTGGTATTCCGGTATTTGCCTGGAAAGGTGAAACCCTTAAAGAATACTGGTGGTGCACCAGAGAAGCACTTGTATGGCCAGACGGACAAGGCCCTGACCTTATCGTCGATGACGGTGGCGATGCTACCCTGATGATTCACATCGGCTGCCAGGCTGAAAAAGATCCGACCGTTCTCGATAAAGCCGTTGAAGCTGAAGACGAAATTCAACTTTTCAACCTTCTTAAAGAAACTTTGCAGAGTGAACCCCAGAAATGGACCAACATGGCGAAGAAAATCAAGGGCGTAAGCGAAGAAACCACCACTGGTGTTCATCGCCTTTACAAAATGATGGAAAACAAAACTCTGCTTTTCCCGGCCATCAACGTAAACGATTCTGTTACCAAATCTAAATTCGACAACCTTTACGGCTGTCGTGAAAGCCTTGCAGATGGCATCAAAAGAGCCACCGACGTTATGGTCGCCGGAAAGGTTGCCGTTGTTTGTGGTTATGGTGACGTGGGCAAAGGTTGCGCACAGAGCCTGAGAAATTTCGGCGCCAGAGTTATCGTGACCGAAATCGACCCGATCTGCGCTCTTCAGGCCGCCATGGAAGGTTTTGAAGTAAAAACCGTCGAAGACACTCTTGGTTCTGCAGATATTTACGTTACAACAACCGGTAACAAAGACGTAATCACAGCTGATCATTGTTCAAAAATGAAAGATCAGGCCATTGTCTGCAATATTGGCCACTTCGACAATGAAATTCAGATGACAAAAATTGAAAACTGGCCTGAAATCAAAAAGACCAACATCAAGCCACAGGTTGATCGCTATACCTACAATGATGGTCACAGCATTTATGTTCTGGCTGAAGGCAGACTGGTCAATCTGGGTTGCGCCACCGGCCACCCCAGTTTTGTAATGAGCAACTCTTTCTCAAACCAGACTCTTGCACAGATCGACCTCTGGACCAACCCCCGCGAAATCGGAGTCTATACTCTGTCCAAGCAGCTTGACGAAGAAGTAGCCAGACTTCACCTTGAAAAAATCGGAGTTAAACTGACGACTCTCACAGATTCTCAGGCCGAATATCTCGGTGTGCCAAAAGAAGGCCCCTACAAACCAGATCATTACAGATATTAATCGATTGTTAAAAAAGGCCGTCTCATCTGAGACGGCCTTTTTTTTGCATGGATTATAAAACCCCAAACTTTTCGGCGACCTTCTTTAATAAGGCAAGCAGACCAAAGAGCAGACATATTCTTTTTGTGAACGCAGAACGGGGCTTAAGAGTTGTGGGAAATTGCGGAAAGAATTGCTTCGAAGTCAGCTTGCGACCGACGCGAAAATTCGTTGGCTCGGCGAGCGAGCTTTTGTGAATACTCGATTTTTTTTACGGCCAATACATTAAGCTTTTCTTCGATAAGCTTTCGATCTACCTTTTCAGGTTCGTAACAGAATTTCCAGTTACATGAACGGGCGAAACCGCTTACTTTAGGGTCATAGGCGATTCCTATCCAGGGAATTGCTTCGATTGTGGCGACAATGCAGCCGTGCAGACGCATCGACACGACCAGATCACAATCAAGCAAAGCTTCGACAGGGTTTTTTCCATCGAAACTTACAATATCTTTCGTCCAGCCTGCGTTTTTCCAGACTTCTTCATCGCCAGGCTGCAAAGCCACCGGATTAATCTGCAAATTCTCGACTTCTTCGGCGATCTGAATGAATGACTTTGCAATCGATTCTGATTCGGCGACGGATTTTCTCAGCACAATAGAAACCCGCAATGCACCTTCAGGAGCGTAGATTCTCGCATTAACTCCGGATCTGGCCAAAAAAGCCAGATCGGCTGTAATGGGAATGTGGTTGAAATCTCCAACTTCATTTAAAGCGTCCAAAGAATTTTGATCTCTAACTGATATATAGTCAGCCGACTCAAGAGTATTGTGCAGATATCTGAAAAAACGGGAATGCTTTTCAATGTTTTCACCCCAGGGACCGAAGCCCTGTGCCGGCAGAAGTATTTTTGCCCCGGCGGAACGTGCGATGAAAATCAACAGGCTATAATAAACAAGACTGCTGAAACTTGTTGCCGACTGCAAAACCCCACCGCCCGGAAAAACCAGAGCCTTGCATGACAACAGCTCTTCAAGAATCCTGAATCGACAAGAACGGCTTATCGATTCGACCTTATCAGCCATGAAGTCCGGAATTCTGCTGTCTTTACCAAGGATTACCGCCAGTCTCAACTCAGGCAGTCGGGTCTTCATCTGCTCACAGAATGTCTGCCAGAGCAACTCGTCGCCAAAATTGCCGAATCCAAGATAGCCCGCTACCAGCAAAGAGTTTTTCTTTTCGCTGCCGGCAAGAATTACAAGCCAAACCAGAGCAGCGACGGCCAGCACCGGCAGAGAAACCAGCAACCCCAGCCAGAACCCGTTAAAAACCCTAAGAATCGTTAATGATAGAGGTGAATGAAAATGGCAAAAGGTATTAAGTACCGAAACCTGCCCCATTACAACGAAGATGGAAAGAATCGGCAGTATGGCAGTGCATCTGCGCAGATAGAAAAAGACGAACAGAGCTGCAGCCGGGTAACCCACCAGAAACTCTTTGTTACGAGGACGGGCAACCAGAGTGTTTTCGAGAAATGTTCTAAAACTGTCTTCCAGTGCAGAGGGCTTAACTATGGTCAAATTGCCTGATCTTAAAATATAGGCTATGAACCCGAGAAATACGGCTCCGCCAACTATCGCCATTATTGGTGTCAATGGGCGATTGACCAGATCAACAAAGCCTTTTCCAAATTCTTTCAGGCTATAAAGAAAAACCCACAATACCGGCAAAACAAAGGCAAGCTTGACGCCCCGAAACTGCTCAAACTTAAGAAGATACTCAATTTCTGAATGCAGGCCTGCGATAAGTATTCCACCAAGCACAGATGGCAGAACGAGAGATGCAAAATAACGGCCGAGGTCGAAAAGACCTGAAAGCCCGTCGTTTTTCTTTATGGCAGAAAAGGCAAGAACCACTCCTAACGATGAATAGGAAAAAGCGCCGATAACACCGGCAAAAGCATTGAGCTGCTGCGCAGGAAGATATAAATAACCACCAACGGCAAGCAAGGCGGTGGCGAAGAACCATTTGTTGTCGAGATCTTCGTAAAAACTGAGTTTTATCAAAAGCGGAAAAGCAAGAAGCAAAGCCAGGACTATGGCAATCTTCTCAGGTGCGCTTAGTTTGCCGACCAAATGTCGGGGTTCGTTTATTCGCTGATCAGAATTAGCCGCAATCACGAAGCCGGCACGATTCAGCGAGTTTTCAATTCTTTGTAAATACTTCAGATTGAATTTTACCAGGTCGGCAATGTACTTTTGATCATCACGAAAAAAGCATCTGATATAAAGCATTTTCATCGAGCGGTCTTTTACCGACCTGACCCATCGCCCAATTGCACGATTTACGTTGTAAATCTGATCAATTTCTTTGCGACTGATGCTATGAACCCTTACAAAAGGCCGGCTGCGAGAAAGACCTTTTAAATACTGGCCAATGCCTTCCTGGGTGTTGAACTCGATCCAGCCAATTCTATATGAACGGTCTTTAAACAATTCGATGATTCCCGAAAGTTCTCCGCGATTGCCCAACATTTCTTCTTCAGCAAAAAGCAGCGCAGAAACGCTTGCCGGCGATGGCAATGCCGATATCATTCTTGTGGCACTTGCAACGGTCAGACCGGGATAATTGAAAACGCGGACAACAATTCCCAGATCTGCCTTTCTTGCGAGATCGAAGTATTCGTTCGAAAATCCGAGCCCTACTCTTTCTTTGAAACCATAAGCTGATTTGTTGATGACCAGAAAGTTTCTGTGAAGTCGAAAAAGCTTGTTCGAAGGAATTTTCCATGAAAGATGGCGCTCGATTCTATCAAGCAGAGCTGAATCTTCAGAGTGAACCCAGAGTGAACCAGGGCCATCAGCCCCGGGCGGCAGCTCTTGCTGCAAACCTTCGTCAATAGAGAGCTTTCTGATATCTTTAGAACTTAGAACCGTAATTCTTCCTTCAGATTCCAGTGAGGCAAGCGTATCTTCAGATATGGCAACCGAGCTGGCACCATGTTCACGCATGGCAGCAAAAAGCTCATTCAATTTCCAGCCTTCATCACGCGATAGCTGGCGCATTTCTTCGAAATCAATCACTGTTTCGACGAAAATGTTTTTTTCTTCGGCCATGCCGCGAAATAAACAGCGCCAGGCTGCCACCAGCAAGCCGGGCAGCAGAAGCGGCAAAATTATGAAAATTAAAGAGTTTTTAAGCTTACCCTTTTGCATCAATTTTTTTTTATTCTTCCTGCAGGTATGATGCCAGTAATAAACTGAGTTTTCTGGCTTTAAGAGAATATTCAGCTGAATCAGGAACAATCAGCAGATGATTCAAGGGTAGCTCTGAGCCGGTTGCAATTTCTTTTCCGGCTGTCAAATCGACAATTGCTTTGCCTTTAGGGCCTTCCAGAATGAGCTGACCAGAACGAACTATTATCAATGCTCCAGCTTCCGGCTTTATTTCAGTATTTACCGGAACTACTACCGATCTGAACCTGAAAAAATGATCGAGATAACTTTTTGAAACCAGCGGATCGCTGGCAGTGCCAGGACTTTGGGCCCCCAGTTCTACCACTTGAAACAGAAGACACACCAATATGATTATAAAAAGAAAGTTCTTTTTCAGCATCCCGATTCTCCATGTTCTAACAGTTGCCGCAAGGGTACCACAGCAGATTATAAATGTAAAACATCAACTAATTCTAAAGTTGTAATGTACCCCGGACTATTTTAGAATACAAAAACCCAGATTCTTCGGAGGAAAGTCATGCCAATCAACGAAATCGAAATTCCTGGTTCTTCGATATCATTCAAGTGCTGGAATGCCGACATAGAAGACCCCACAGCCGTTTTTAACCGCATAATGAAAGAAGGCGAACAGTTTGATCTTGAAAACGAAACCCCGGGCTTTCACGATTGCGATTGCGATGGCGAAGTTATCAGAGGTTACTACTCTGGCATCATTCCTTTTGAAGTCGAGCATCTAATTGAGGGTAATACCACCAGAACTCTTTTTAAAAGAATCGAAAGCTGCGAGTTCATCGCGACCAAGCGAAGTATTTTTACCATGGGTAAACCAGGGCCGGCTAAAGGCTTGTCGATGGCTCTTTCTGGTTTAACCGGCAGCGAGGTTTCCCTGATCGAGTTTGATTTCAATCAACTCAGTCAGCTTCAGGAAAGAATGTCTAAAGTTAAAGCGATTGTGGTTACCAACCCGAAAGAAAAAGAGATTCGCCGCGCACGGCTGGCCGGACACATTGAAAGCTACACAGACTACAATATAATCGACCCAAGAAACCACGGAATAGATTCTGTTTCAGGAGTGGTTACAACTCCACTTGGCTCGATGACAGTTACCGTCAGTAAAAAAGGCGGTCTGCGACTGGGTGTTACCAAAGGCCTTATCATCAATGTTGAATGCCTTGAATGGCTTTTAGATCTGGTCAGAGAAGAAAAACGCCCCGAACCGGTCGAAAATTTCAACAGCGAACTTTAAACTCTGGGAATTATATCGAAAAGTCTCATCTGATCGAACAGGCGATCGACTCTATTGCTTATATTGCCTATCTTCATCAGAATATTTTTGTCTGCAAGAATTCTGTGTAGTTGAATAATACCCGACACACCTGAGCTATCGATATGATCGAGTTTAGCCAGATCAAGAATTACCTTGCTCAGACCGTTGAATTCAAGACAGCGCATTTGCCGATCGAAATCTTTCAGTGAATGCAGATTCAACGTGCCGGAAACAGTTATGACTCCTTCAGAGCCCTGGCAAACCAGTTCAATTTTCATAATTACAACCTCTTATGCGGCCGCTTCAGGAAGAATATCCCGTGATCTCGCCAGTTTCGAATGGTAGACGAAACAGCGGCCTTCTACTGCAATAATATCCCCATCTGTTAAAACTCTATATCTAAAATGGCAATTGTTGATGCGAATAACCTGTTTATCGTCAAGAACCTCTAAAGAATGAAGCCCATCTTTTTCAACTATGGCAAATATATTATCAGAAGCACCGTCAATACTCAGATCGCACTCGTTCACTCCGCCGGCGATAAATTCAGGGCAATCAATATAGTAACGAAAGATAAACCAGCCGCCGGGGTCTTCATCGAGCCAGCTTTCTTTCAGTAAGTCCCAGACTATGGCAAAACATGAACCGACTACCCCGCCGATAAACAGATAAGACATCAACCAGCGATGTTCGATCAGAAAAAATTTATCGACCAGAGTTCCGGCGATCAGAAAGCCTGGCGTCAACCCCATAAGGGCGCGACAACCAATTTTGACGCTGTGATGTAAAATACCAAAACAGATCGACAAGCTAACAGACATGAATATCCACCAGAAAAACCTTATCAATCCTTCAGAAATGATAATTCGATCAAGAATTACTTCGCCGAAGATGGTAAAAACAACTGCAGCAAGCATGTTTATCGCCAAACCTACTGAAGTGGCCGAAATCCAGTAACCTGCGGCTTTTACCAGACGTTTTTCCATTAATAGAACCGGCAATGCAGAAACAAGACCAATGAAAAGGCCACTAAAAATGCCGGTAGACAAAAGACTGGTCTGAAAGTTGCCGAACATGTCCCAGGGGTTTCCCGCAGGCGAGACCAGCCAGGCAAACACGCCGGCTATCAGCCCGGAAAAACAGACTTCGATCATGAAAAGCCAGTTCAAGAAAACTCCCTTAAAGCAAAATAGCGGCAGGAAACAAGTAAAAACAAGACCTGCCGCAATTTTCTGCTATTTTATTCGATGGTTTCAACCAGGGTAAGATCGCTGACAAAATAGATGCCGTAGGCTTCTTCTATTTCATCTTTACTGATCGTTACCGAATCATCTTCAAGATATCTTTTTCGGTCTTTTACAATATTAAGGATATCTCTGGGATGCACGGCCCGCAAGCCCCTTTTATCACGCTTATAAAGAGCAAGAACCTGGTCAATGTTGGTCTGATCGAAGGTCAGGCCCAGTTTTTCGCAAAGAGACTTCCAGATTTCTGTATATTCAGCAACATCTGGATTTCTGACATTGATTTTGTAAGGCAATCGGCGCAGGAACGCGTCATCGACAATTTTCATCGGATCGAGGTTGGTGCTGAAGAGAACGATTTCGTCTGTGGGAACTTCCATGCGCTGGCCGCCAAGCACGAGATAATCGACCTTATTTTCAAGAGGAATGATGAAGCGGTTGAAAATTTCTTCAACTTCGCAGCGCTGTCGACCAAGGTCATCGATGAGAAGAACGCCACCGGTAGCCTTGACCTGAGGCGGAGCATCGAAGCAGCCAAACTTTTTGTTATATTTTACTTCAAGATCTTCAAGCGTCAACTCACCACCGGCCGTGATCAATGGTGGGTGAACCGCGATCCAGCGTTCATCGAGGCCGTCCATGTCGAAATCTTCAATTGGTCGGTGACAACTCGGATCAAAGACTCTGACAAGCTGATTGCTGACTTCAACCGCATAAGGAACCACCATTGGCGGCAGAAGTTTAACGACCGAGCTACAAAGAAAAGTTTTACCGTTTCCGGGAAAACCGTATACGAAAGCCGGTTTTCTGGCACAAACGGCCTGACCGATCTGAAAAAGAACATCTTTATAACCGAGATGGTGCGCAAATTTTTCCTGCATCAGTCTCTGGTTGATGGCAAAGGTTCGTTTATTTTCTTCGAGAACGGCTTTGGTAACCCTTATATATTCATCAAAGCTAACCGGAGCCGGGCCAATGTATTGATCGCGCTCGAGAATATTTTTCGCGCGCTCGGTTCCTTTGGGGTAGAGACCGTATTGATAATCTGAACCAAGGCCTGTTCCGCCAACCATGCCGACGATTTCGCCTTTTTTAAG
>JASURT010000013.1 GCA_030446435.1 Candidatus Ozemibacter sp. | reverse complement strand
AACGATGATACGGGAAAACTGGCTTCGCACCACTGACCATTTTTCAATACCGGATGATGAATCATTAACCCACTCCTTGAGTTTTCTGTTTTGCTTGAAGTTTAGCTTATTTTTACGAAAAAATGAAACATAAAAAGAGCCCCGATTTCGTTTGTTCAAAATCGGGGCTCTCGATCAAAGCCGGGTAAAATTCAGACTACCGTTTCTTTTTCCTCTGATTCAGTTTTTTCTTTGTTGTTGTCATCTTTGGCTTCTTCTGCCTTTTCATCGATTTTGAAGCCGCTGGTTACCATTCGAAGTTCTTCGATGATGGCATACAAATCGTTGGCCACACCTTCAATATCATCAGGGTTCTGCTTTTTCTTGTTAATTGTATCTTTAAGCTTGTTGCCGGCCAGAATGAGTCTCTCGATTATTTCGCGATCTTTGGCGACCATGTTTCGTAGCGAATCAGACATCTTGTTGAATGCTTCCTGAAGGTCCTGAAGCTCATCGCCCTGGCGAAGATTAACCTGATAGGTCAGATCGCCCGAAGCGATTATTCGCGTCGTCTCTTCAAGTCGATACACCGGCCCCGCAATCTTGTGCGAGACAAAGATAGATAAAATCGCAATAATGAAGACAAACACCACTATCCAGCGCATGAGAATTCCGTTGACTGAATCAAAAATCAGCGAAAGCTTGTCAAGGGTCAGATCAGGAGTGTTTGCAATTTTGCTCCAGGATGTATGGTAGATGATCCAGCCTACGCCAAAGGCAACCATAAGCATTGTTGAAATTATGATTCCCATGTATCTAAGCTGGAGGCCTGTTTTGATCAGATAAGTTCTTCTTCTGTGCTTACTCATAATACCTCCAAATCAGTCTTTGTCATTAGTGTGAAAACTGCAGATGACTTCGCCGTTTTTACCGACGAAATATTTGCCTTTTTCGGGGCAGGGCTGAACTTCTGCAAGATAACCCTTTTCTTTGAGATAATCGAGATCGATGGGTTGCCCTTCGATTATGATCGATTTGGTATTATTGGCGTCATGGTCTTCAATCGCCAACTTTACCTTTTTGCGAATTTCCCGGCAGGTAATATTGTGTATACCTGACTGCATATTCAAAAACTGCGGGAAAAAAAGGAAAACTGATAACAACAGTCCGACCAGTAGAAAAACGATTACATACAGGCCGATACTGCCGGTATTTTGCCGGTTAGCCCTGTGAATGCACAGGTTTATTGTCTTTTTCATACGAAAATTCCTGTAAAGTATTTTAAACATTATCGGTTAAGCCGGGAATTTATTAAAGCTTCAGTTCTTTTTTTGGCAGACCCAATTGCTCCAGGGCTGCCAGAAATGAATCGGGAACCCCGGCTTTCCATTCCATTTGTTGACCTGTGATCGGGTGTTTCATCGCCAGTCTGGCACTATGCAGAAAATGTTGCGCATTACCGGCAAATTTTCTGCCGCCGTAGGTAGAATCACCAAGTAAAGGATGCCCGGTAAATGCCATATGAACCCTGATCTGGTGCGTTCTGCCGGTCAGAATGCCAACTTTTATCAGTGTTGCGCCCTGAAGATATTCCAGTACCTCGAACTGGCTGACAGCCATTCTGCCTTTTTCAGGCGAAGTCGCTTTCATGCGTTTGCGGTGAATTTTATCTCGTTCAATCGCTACTTCGATTCGGCCTTTTTTGTTGACTATGTGCCCCTGAATTATGGCCAGATATTCTTTTTCGATATCGTGCGATGCAAAGGCTTTGGCAAGCTTTCGGTGTGCTTCTTTGGTTTTGGCCGCCACCATGATGCCGCTGGTGCCTTTGTCGAGTCTTTGCACGATTCCGGGGCGAAGAGGCGCGCCGATTGGGCTTAATTGCGTGTAGCCGAGAAGGGCAGAAACCACAGTTTCTTTTTCGGCTCCTGCGCCGGGGTGCACGACCAGCCCGGCAGGCTTATTGATAACAATTAGATGTTCGTCTTCAAATATAATCGGAAAATTCAAAGCGGTCGGCGAAAGGGTGATTTCTTTTTCCTGGGCTGCGAACCTTATCGCGACGGTTTCGCCGCCTTTAAGCTTCAGGTTGGGTTTGACCATTTTGCCGTCAAGGGTGATTTCTCCGCTTTTTATCAGCTCCTGGGCCTGGGTGCGCGAGAGATTCTTGCCGAATTTTTGATTTAAAGCGCTGTCGAGTCTAGTGCCGGCAAATTCTTTTTCTACCAGCCATTCATGAATGTCACTCATTCAAATTTTTTCCTGACTTTTTGTGTTCATAATAAATTCTTTTCGCTGCAAAAGCAGTTGCGATGAAGATTGTCAGGCTCAATATCTGTGATATTGATAAGCCCAGCGGAGTAAAACTGCCACCCCGGTCATCACCGCGAATGAATTCTATCAGAAATCTGAAGAAAGTATAAGAAGAAAGATAGATAGTTGCGATAAAACCTGAAATAGGCCTGGTCGAAGAATAGGTCTTTTTCAGTCTAAGTTGCAGAAATACGGCTAGAATCAAGAGAAAGGCTGATTCGTAAAGCTGGGTGGGGTGCCTGAAATCTTTTTCGGGGTCGGCAGGAAGATGATAGAGGTGAAACAAGTCTGTCTTGATGCCGTAGCAACAATGATTGGTAAAGCAACCGATACGCCCGATAGCATGACCGATGGCTATCGACGGGGCAAGTGAGTCGAGCAGGCGCATGGCCGGCATCTTCTTCAGATAAGCAAAAGCCAGAAGTGCAGATATTGCACCGATAAAGCCCCCAAAAAACACCAGGCCGCCTTCGTGAAGGGCAAGATAATCATAAAGGCTGTTGAACTGATGGGGATAGAGAAGAATGTAAAGAATTCTTGCGCCGACTACAGAGCTGAAAACCGTTATAAGTGCCAGATCAATGAAAATGCTTCTGTCTATGCCGGTTCTTCGAAGATTGAACCAGAGCAGACTCAGGCCGGTAACAAATGCCAGCGTCATCATAAAACCATAAAAATAAGCGGTTGCCGAAATATTGTTCAATGTGCAGGTCATTTGTCTGCAATGGTTTTTACATCAGTTTCAGGTAAGATGCGGTGTTTTTTATCCCGGTCTATTTTTTTCCATATGATGTAGCATGAAGCCAGAAGAGCGATGCCAATCAATTGCGATAGTCGCAAGCCCATAAAGATTACCGGATTTTCAGCTCTGAAAAATTCGATGAAAAATCTGAAAATGCTGTATAAAGCGGTTGAAGCCAAAAAAGCTTCACCATAGTTTCGTCTGAATTTTCTGAATTTCTGTAACAGAAAAAAGATCAGCAAAGCACTGAATGATTCGTAAAGCTGAGTGGGATGAACCGCCTGGTTTTCAAGCAACGGAAAATTAACTGCCCAGGGCAAATTGCAGGCTGTGCCGTAACAGCAACCGTTGAGAAAGCAACCAACTCGTGCAACCGCTATTCCCAGTGGCATACCGAAACCAATGCAATCCATAACGCGCCAGAAAGGAATTCTTTTTATTTTAAGAAAGAGCAGGTCAAAAATGAAGCTGCTGATCAAAGAACCGTAGAAGGTAAGGCCGCCCTGTTCGAAGGCAAAAAAATCTTTGAAATTAAGCTTCTCGGGTGTGTATTCAAGAATGAAAAGCAGGCGCGAACCGCAGATTCCGACTATCAGCTGAAGAATCAGCATGTCGAAAATTGATTCTACGGGCAGGCCATCTTTCGATGCTTCTCTTAAAATCCAGATTGTGCCAATGGTGTAGCCGAGAGCGATTAGAAGCCCATATGAATAAATGTTAAACCAGGGCGTTTTCCAGATTATCGGATACATTTACACCTGAATCAAGCTGTGCCGGCAGCAAGAAGGCGATCTGAATCATCTTCATCTTCTTCTGGACTGAGAAAGAAAATGTCGATGAACAGCATGAACACGCCAAAGTCAATGGCCACATCGGCAACATTGAAAACCGGAAAATCAAAGCTTCCAAAATGGAAGAGAAAAAAGTCTACAACGAAACCGTAAACGATACGGTCATATAGATTACCGATAGCACCGCCCACAAGCAATGCCAGCGACCATCTCGTCAGTCGTTCTTCTTCAGGAAGTTTAAGGCTGTAGTAGGCAATGATGATGATCATGGTCACAGCCATGATGATTGGTGGCAATCGCCAGTCGGGAAACCAGCCGAAGGCCACACCCGGATTTTTCACATAGGTTATGGTAAAGAAGTCTTCAACGACTTTGACGGGAAGCTGATGAGTATTGTTGAGAATGATCAGTTTGGTAAAGCGATCGAGAAGAAAGAATATCAGGGCATATAATAGAACAGATGGTGATCTCAGATGGTATCCAAGGTTTCTGATAAGATGTAATGGATAAACCAACAGGGAGTATATTCCTGAAAAAGTGATTGTCGCGGTCCATGCAATAAGGTTTTTCAAAGGTTTCATAACTTTCCCGTGATTGAAATGGTTCTTAAATCTTGATTCCTTTTCGACAGCTTTCTTTTTTTTCTGAACGAAAAGTGAAAAAAAAGTGAATTAACTTCGATGTAAAACTTGTTGCGCTAAAAGAGTTAACAATTTGGCGAAAAAATGTCGATACAGCCTAGAGACCTGTATCAGCAGGAACAAAATCTGGAGGTCACAAATCACTTATGAAGTCTTATCGCCAGTTGCGTGAAAACTCTTGGCTTCTGCTGTTTGTATTGACGGCAGTGGCATTCATGTCGGCGGGTTGTTCGTCGAGCTCAGTAGATTCTGGCTCGAGCGTCAACCCCCTTGGAGCTTATCAGTCGACAGAAGGAACATCAGGTATACCCACCGATGGCGTGGTGCAAAACCCCGGAGCGATAGATTCGCCCATCATTTCAACTCCGACAGATGGATCAGGCAGTATCGACGGTCATCAGAATGCACCGTTGCTGAACAACATGCATCCTGGCTGGCAGCAGTCTACCTGTCTTTCATGTCATAACGACACTTCCAGAAACCCTGATCATAACTATACCGACTCGAGTATGTGTTATCTCTGCCATGGAACTAACGGCCTGCCTGGCTTTGGCGATAATATTCCCCCGATCATAAGTGGTGTTGTTGCAAACCCAACCGACAAAACCGTTACCATTACCTGGAAAACAGATGAAAACTGTCTTAGCCGCATGGTGCTCAGAACGGTTGGCGGCGATCGCCTCGAATTTCCGGTTTCGACTTCATACACCACCAGTCACAGGTATGTCGTAAACGGTCTTCAGGCCAACACGAATTATTATTATGAACTGATTTCAACCGACAAGAACGGTAACCAGACAACCACCGCTTCTTTCGGAACCCTTTCTTTTACCACTCTTGATCCGCAGCAGGACATCGATTCTATCAGTCCAACCGACACAGAAGTAGACTCTTTCTTTTCAGGAGTCAGCATAAGTGCAGACGGTTCATTCAAGGCAACAGTTAAGTTTACAGTCGCTGACCCAAGCACCGTATACATTTATTTCATCTATGATGATACAAATCAGCTTGCTGACCAGATGAAGCTCAATGATATCACCGGTGGCCCCATTACCAATTTTGACGGCTTCGTGACCGGTCTTCAGGCGGGAACAAAATACAAAACCTATCTTGAAGCAACCGATACTTCATTCTCGCAGCACAAAAGTAAAACCTATACCATTACCACTGACGATTTCGAATAAGACTTTCTTTTGACCTCCCGGGCCATCTGCAACCGCAGGTGGCCTTTTTTCTTTCCTCTTGAAAAGGGTTTATAAATCTGGTATAACCAGAACTTATGAGCGAAACAAAAAAACTTTTATGTAGGCGGTAAGCCATGGGATGGTTTGACAAGCTTACTCGGCCCAGACGAGACGTTCCTTCTGATCTGTGGAAAAAGTGTACTAAGTGTGGCGAGGTTCTACTTATTAAAGATCTTGCCAAGAATCTTTACCTTTGTAACAAATGCGATCATCACCTGCGCATGCCTCTCTGGGACCGCATTGCGCTTTTAACAGACGATAATTCATTTGTAGAACTCGACCGGGAAATGAAATCGGTTGATCCGCTCGAGTTCATTGACTCAAAGTCTTACCCTGAACGCCTGGCTATTGCCGTAAACAAAACCGATGTCTTTGAAGCCGTTACCTGCGGTCGGGGTGCAAACAACCAGAGCCCGATTCTTCTTGCGGTCATGAATTTTGAATTTATGGGCGGAAGTATGGGTTCAGTGGTTGGAGAAAAGATAACCAGGCTTCTTGAACTTGGAGTTGAAGAAAAAACTCCGGTAATTGTTGTTTCAGCCAGCGGTGGTGCAAGAATGCAGGAAGGCATTCTTTCGTTGATGCAGATGGCCAAAACTTCAGCGGCAATTCAGAAAATGAATGTTGCCAAAGTGCCTTTCTTTTCTATTCTTACCGATCCGACTTCGGGCGGAGTTTCAGCCAGTTTTGCCAGTCTTGGCGATGTTAATATTGCCGAGCCCGGCGCATACATAGGCTTTGCCGGCCCAAGAGTCATTGAGCAGACAATCAGGCAGAAATTGCCCGAAGGATTTCAGAGAGCTGAATTTCTGCTTGAACATGGTATGATAGACGCGGTTGTTCATCGAAGAGTGCTGAAAAACACGTTGGCAAAATTGATCAAGCTGTTTGGCAGCTGACCGGGGAGTATTCATGTCAAGAGATTTTGAATTTGAAAAACCCATTATTGAACTCGAAGCAAGACTGAATGAGTTGCAGTCTATTTCTGAAAATGGCAAGATCGATCTTTCAAAAGAAATCAACGCCATTGCTGAGAAGATCAATACCTTGAAAGAAGAAATCTATACCGAGCTCGAACCCTGGCAGGTAACTCAAGTCGCCAGACATATAGATCGTCCGTCTACTCTTGATTTGATCAAATTTTTGAGCCATGATGACTTTGTTGAACTGCATGGCGATAGATTGTACAGTGATGATTCGGCCATCGTTGCCGGGCCCGGAAAAATTGGTGAGCACAAAGTCATGTTTATCGGGCATCAGAAAGGGCACGACACCGAAGAAAACATTTTCAGAAATTTTGGCATGCCCCATCCGGAAGGCTATCGCAAAGCCTTACGCATGATGAAAATGGCAGATCGTTTTAATTTGCCGGTTGTAATTTTTATCGACACCCCCGGAGCTTTCCCTGGTATTGGCGCTGAAGAACGCGGACAAAGTGAAGCTATTGCCCGTAATCTGGCTGAAATGTCACAGATAGGCGTTCCGATTCTTTGTTTCGTAACCGGTGAAGGTGGCAGCGGCGGCGCTTTGGCCATAAGTGTCGGCGACAGGATTTTTATGTTTGAATATTCTGTTTATTCAGTTATTTCTGCTGAAGGTTGTGCCGCTATTCTTTGGAATGATCCGCTTAAATCACAGGAAGCGGCAAAAGCTTTAAAAATGAGAGCTCAAAACCTAAAAGAATTAGGCATTATTGACGAGATATTAACTGAACCACTCGGAGGAGCACATCGGAATCCTGCGCAATTTGCCGATACCATAAGGCAGACTGTCGAAAAATACCTTCCGCCATTGCTTAAACTGAGTCGGGAAGAATTGCTGGAACAGCGTTATAGTAAATTTCGCAGCATGGGAAAATTCAGTTGCGAAGAGGAGCTCTGAAATGCCTAAAAAGGTAATTAAGGCGACGACAAAAAAGAAGAAAACTGAAGAAAAGCCGCGTGAAACACGCAAAAAAACGCATCATGACGATATTAAAATCGCTTCACCATATCGAAAGCGCTCAGAAGATGATGATGTCGTCGATTCGCAAGACGAGCGGGAAAAGCGTAAAGAAGAGTCTATTTTCGACGATTCGGTCAAACTTTATCTTCAGCAGCTGACAAAACTTACTCTGGCCACTCATGACCAGGAAAAGGATTTTGCCAAACGTATTCTCGAAAAAGACCAGGATGCAAGAGAAGCTTTGATCAAAGCTAATCTGCGACTAGTCGTCAGTATTGCCAAGAAATATACCAACCGAGGACTTCTCTTTCTCGATCTGATTCAGGAAGGCAACCTCGGCCTGTTAAGATCGATCGAGAAGTTTGATTATACTCTTGGTTACAAATTTTCTACCTACTCGACCTGGTGGATAAGACAGGCCATTACCCGAGCATTGGCCGAGCAATCAAGAGTTATTCGCATTCCGGTCCACATTATGGAAATCGTGAACAAGGTTCGTAAAAATATACGAATTTTCGTTCAGGAGAATGGCCGTGAACCGACAACTGAAGAGCTTGCCGAAAAAGTTGATTTAACGGTCGATAGAATCGAAGAAGTGATCAGACTCACCCAGGAACCTGTTTCACTCGAAGTAACGGTTGGCAATAAAGAAGATACTTCTTTAGAACATTACATTTCGAACGATGATGCCGTCAGCCCTGAAGAAGCTGTTATCGATTCGCTTCTTCGTGATCAGATCGAGCGCGTAATGGTAACTCTTACCGAACGCGAGCAAATGGTGGTAAAACTTCGCTTTGGCCTCGACGACGGAATTCCAAGATCACTCGAAGAAATCGGGCGAATTCTCGGCGTTACCAGAGAAAGAATCAGACAGGTTGAAGAAAAAGCCCTGAAAAAACTGCGGGCCAATTCACCACCCAAACTGAAAGATTATTACCACAAAGATTAATCCCAGATATTGAACATTTCTTCAACACCCGGCTCAGGCTCTTCTAAAGGCTTGTTCTCGGGTATTGTTTCTTTCGGGGGAGCAACGTTTTCAGGTTCAGGGTAATCTTCGGCGGTGGCTGGGGCATTATCCTGGGCAGGCTGTGAAACTCTGATGTCAAGTTCAGAAGAAGAATCACTCATAGAAGCAAGTTTTTCAAGCTCAGCGAGTGGGTCGGCGATTTTTTCAGCATTTTTTCCGTCGCTCAGGGGAAGGCTTTCAAGTTCTATGAATTCCGGTCTGAGAAATTTTGATACACCTTGTCCGAATTCTTCGCGTGAACCGGTTTGAATAAAAGCTTTGATCATTCTCGCAGAGTTGTCACCGGGGAATAATGCGGAAAAGTTGTCAAGATATGAGTTGAACAGACGCAGATCCTGGTCTGAAAGCTTGCGAAGGGCTTTATTCAATCTTGCTGACAGATTCACATCCTGGTCTGGGTCGAGACTTAGTGCTTTTATCAGCGCAGAAAAGAAGGCTTTACGGTAGACAGACTGTAAATTTGTGAAAACTCCGGGAATCAATTGGTGAAAGGGCACGGTGCTGTAAATCTCTGGTCTGGCCTGTTGAAGTATTATTGCAAAACGGCCGTTACCATATCTTCTTGCAACGCTGTAAACATGTTCTATTTCATCGAGCAGAACATAAAAGCTGCGGTTCTTTTCCCAGATAGTTTCGGCTGCTTTTATTGATTGGTCGGGGTGTTTGGCAATGATTGAAAAAGCGGTTTCAACTCTGGCGATGATCTCGCGGTCGAAACTAAGAGATGAAAAAGCTCTGGCTTCGTTGTTCAGCAGCCAGAATTTGAAACGACCGGTTAGATTGTTTTCGAGAGCACAGTGAGCTGATGAAGAGTAAAGACAGATGAAAAGAGCTAAAGCGACAAGGATTTTTTTCATTGGTTTACTCCTTGATGTCGAGCAGTTTGAGTTTGAAAGAGGTTCTTTCCTTGATTTCCCAGATCTCTCTTACAACGGCGATTTCTTTGTTTATGAAATTGAATGAATATTCGGTATTCCATTCAGCCTGATTTATAACACCTGCTGCCAGGTCAAAAAAGATGCGTCCCTTTTGCGAGAACTGTTTTCTTCTCAGGCGGTCTTCGGGAAGCTTCAAATTGGCAGCAAACCAGATCTCGGCAATTTGTTTATCAGGGTCAAACGACTTTAAAAGCAGATTCCAGCCTGCCGGAACACTGATTCTGCCAAGAGAAATTTGTCTTGTTACCTGATGGCGCTGCTCTGGTTGCCAATCAAAAGCTGGAAAACTTATGAAAAACGGAACCTGCTTGCCCGCTTCGCCCGGTGCACCGGAAATTTCACCGTTTTCTTTGATATAGCGTCTGTAAGTCTGGTCGTTGAATTTTATATCGACTATAAACGCCCCTTTTTCAAAATCAATGGTTTTAACCTGAAATTTTGAGGTTACTGAAGTGGGCGAATGGCTGTAATCGATGCCCAAAGCATCTGATTCAGAGCTGCTGGTTGACGTAAGCTCGTATTCATAAGTCGCGCCCGGACGAAAACCAAACTTGACTTCTACGGCGAAAGCGCCGCGACAAATCAGGGCTGACAAAAGGCATAAAACAGCGATTTTAAGACTGCTTATCGCCTTCGTCTGATTTTGAAGAATTGTCGGTTTCTGGTTTATCATTTCTTTTCTTCTTTCTAGGTTGTTCCAGAACAGGTTCGACTTTGAAAGTTTCTATATCAAGGCTCATGTTGGATTTTAGTATTAATCTTCGGTTTACTCTGTTTTCAAGCTCTTTCAGTCCTGCGTTTCCCTGACCCCGAAGATGATCGATGACAGTTTTATGGGCATTGACGATAATTTTGCCGGTTTCGAAACGTTTGGCATTGTCGATAACCGCCGTTTTAACCTTGTTGGTAAGAGTCTGTATCGAAAGAATATTGGCATTGCCGTGGCAGCATGGACAAACCTCTTTGCGAATTTCTATAAGACTGGCCGCGGTTCTTCGCCTCGTCATCTGAACCAGACCAAGTTCTGAAAAATCAAGAATGTTGGGTTTGTTTCTGTCGCCTTTAAAGCCTTCCTTGAAAGCCTTTAAAACTTTATTGCGATGATCTTTTGATTCCATATCGATAAAATCGATAATGATCATTCCAGATAGATTACGCAGGCGAATTTGTCTGGCAATTACCTGGGCAGCTTCAAGATTGACTTTGAACACAGTTTCTTCAAGATCTGAACCGCCTGAAAAACGCCCGGTGTTTACGTCTATGCAATGCATGGCTTCTGTTTTATCAAGATAAATATAGCCGCCTGAATCGAGCCAGATTTTTCGTGACAAAGCCCTTTCTATTTCTTTTTCAATGCCGAATTTTTCAAAAAGAGGGGTGCTTTCACGATAAAGCTCAAGCGAGGCTCTTTGCAAAGGCGAAAGAAAGTCGCAGTCATCGAGAATGCTTTTAAAAGCTTCTTCTGAATCGATGATCATTTCGTCCACAGAGTCATCGAAAAAATCGCGGGCGATCTTCATCGGCAGTGGAATATCGCGATGAAGCATGGTGCGCGGCGAAGCCTTGCGCGATTTTTCTTCGACTTTGCGCCACATGCGTACCAGCAGGTCGAGGTCTGCTTTTAGAACGCTTTCTTCAAGCCCTTCCGAAGCTGTTCTAAACACGACACCACTGCCTTTGGGGGTGATTCTGCGACCGATACTGCGAAGCCTGTCTCTTTCTTTGTCATAGGCAATTCTTTTTGAAACGCCAATATGGTCTACCTTGGGCATAAAAACCAGGTATCTGCCCGGAAATGACAAGGTCATTGTCGATCTTGGGCCTTTATTCGGCGTGGGCTCTTTAAGAATCTGCAATACGACATTTTGCCCGACCTTCAGAGTGTCTTGTATCGGGCTGCGAAAAACATCTTTCAAATCGTCATCATTGCTGTAGTTTTCGACTCCGGCAAGAGTCAGATAGGCATCTTTGTGTATTCCAATGTCGACGAAGGCGCTTTGCGTGCCCTTAACCACATTTGCGACGCGGCCTTTGAAAATGCAGCCGACGATTTTTTCTGAATCCTGAATTTCATAGAGAAGTTCGACAAGCACGTTGTCTTCAAGAATTGCGGCCCTGGATTCGTAAGGACCAATGTTTACAAGTATTTTTCGGCTCAAGGAGCTATTCTCCAGTTCTTTTAAAGTTTGGTTAAAGAAACTCGTTCGATTTGAACAAGATTGTCTTTTTGCTCACCGAGAAATTCGGCGAGTGCAGTTACAATTTTAGATACCGATGGAACTTCGGGCTTGCCCTGAATAAATCTGGCATTTATCAGCTGCAGATTGCCGTCGCTGCTTTTGTTGATGGCCTGCAGAGCCTGTCCGAGTCTGTATTCTTTCATACGTCCTTTGCTGACAAGTGAAAAAGTGGTCTCGGGGTTTGAAAGAAATTCACCGGCTTTTTCGGCTGTTTCAGGGCTGGTAAAACCGAAGGTATAATCCACCAGATCGCCATTTGCGCCTTTTTTCTCTTCTTTACAGGGTAACTCGACGGAAATGATATCCATTCCATCGGGTAATTGTTGCGAAAGGCCTTCTTTCAGCCATTGGTCATCGACCATGCTTTCAAGACAAAGAACGAACTGCTCGCATCGGCTTGCATGGCCAAGGGGCAGCGGTGACCCAAAAGAAATTTTCGGTCTGACATGGTGCCCCTGGGTAACCTGATAAGGCAGCTGCAAACGGCGCAAAGCTTTACAGATTATGTCTATGGTGTCGAGATGGGCAATGTAACATGCCTGCTTTGTTTTGCTGTAAAAAACTCTGGCTTTGATTTCGTGTGTTTCGTTCATAAATCCGTTACTCCAGCAATCTCGGCCGCAGCGCGGTATTCTTTTTCAAGATAGGCCCGGGGAACCTGAAAATCGACGAAGTCCCATGGAAGGGGATCGGCGATTGGCTTTTGCTGCAGATATTCCTGTGGGTCGAGTTGACAAATCTCGAAGGCTTTTTCCCAGCCGCTTCGGGTAAAATGCTCATTCCAGCCGTCAAATTTGCAACCGGCCTTGAATGCTTCAAGAATCAATTTTGACACTCTTTCGTCACCACGCGAAAGCACGGCTTCGAGCATGCAGAGATATTCTTCTCGCCATGAAACCTTTGCTTTGCTGTTTTGCAGCTTCTGGCGTACGAAGATGCGTTTTTCTCTGAACTCTTCAATGCTGGCCTGGGGGCTCCATTGAAATGGGGTGAAAGGTTTCGGCACAAAGCCCGAAAGACTGATCGAGATTTGTTTTCGTGGTTTGAGAGTGCGCGAAATATCTTCTATTCTCAAAACCAGATCCGCAATTCCTTCAATATCTTCGGCAGTTTCAAATGGCAGACCCATCATAAAATAAAGCTTCAGCGTGCGGTATGCCGAGTTGTTGGTGGCCTTGACCACGCTTATTATATCTTCTTCTGTGATGTTTTTATTTATAATGTCTCTGAGCTTCTGGGTGCCGGCTTCAGGGGCAAAAGTCAGCCCGCCTTTGCGAATGTGCGGTGCGGTATCGAGAAGCTTGAGGGTATTCTCGTTCATGCGCATCGATGGTATCGATATGCTTTGTTCGGCATAAAGTTTGTTGCGGTCAAGCCGGCTTATCAATTCGTCAAGATTGCAATAGTCTGAGGTCGACAACGATAGCAGACCAAGCGATTCTTCACCGGTATTGTTCAGTAATTCCTGGCTGTATTTTACAAGGTTGTCGACACTGCGTTCTCTTTTGGGGCGATAGTAATAGCCTGCATTGCAGAATCGGCAACCCTTGATGCAACCGCGAAAAATTTCGAGAGCGGCGCGGTTATGAATCGCCTGAACATTTGGAATAACCGGTTTAAGCGGTGGCGCTGAGTCGGCAAAGCCTTTGTAAACTCTTCTGCGCACTTTGCCGGGAAATTGTGGAACCCAGACGCTTTCGATTGCTGTAAGTTTCTTGCGTGTTTCTTCGCGGGTTGCACCGCTTTTTCGAGCTTCAATCAGAAATTCACAGATCTCATGAATGACTTCTTCGCCGTCGCCGATTACTACTGCATCCATGAAAAGCGATACCGGAAGCGGGTTAGATGCTGATGGGCCACCGGCGATAACCAATGGGCCTTCTGCTCTTTCCTGCCAGGTAAGGGGTATATTGCCCAGATCGAGAAGGTTCAAAACATTGGTGAAAGTCATTTCATACGGCAGGGTAACGAAAATTACATCGAACTGATTCAAGGGGGTGCCGGTTTCAAGTGAAAACAGCGGCAGGTTTTTGTGTCGCAAAAGTTTTTCGAAGTCTACCCAGGGCGAAAAGGCCCTTTCTGCCTGCAGCCTTGGGTCTGCATTCAGGGTTTCGTAAAAAATCTTGATCGCCAGATTTGACATGCCCAGCTCGTAAAGGTCAGGAAATACCAGACATATTTTCAGCTCGGGGTTCTGTTTCGGTTGGGCCTGATTTACTTCACCGCCCAGATAGCGTGCCGGTTTTTCTATTTGCAGGAGTTCCCAGTGAGTGATGTGATCGGTAACTTTTTTCATTTTTTTGGTGTGTTTTGTTTGTTAATCGTAAAAATCAGGTCTAATTCCCGGCCGGAAAATTCCATTTCGGTAGTTATACCCCGGTCGGTAATGCCAAGAATGTTTGCGATGTCACCTGTCATTTTTTTCAACAAAAGCTGAGTGTGTTCTTCGCTCGATTTGAGACGATCACTCAGAAGGGCTAGCTGAACTTTTTCGAGAGGTCGACGGGTAATGTTCGGTTTTGAATTGTATTTCACTTGCTATTTGCTGTTTTCGAGAAGCCTGGCTTCTGAGAGTTTGGCCTTTCTTGACGCATAGGTGTTGGTTGGGTCAATGGCCAGAGCGGCATTATATGAGGCCAGTGCCGATGCGTATTCGCCGCGATGGTGATAGATGTCGCCAAGATTGATATAAGCATCTACATTATCAGGACTGAGCTCGACCACACGCTTGTATTGCAGAACCGCGTGGTCAAGAAGATTGCGCCGATGATAGGCCACGCCAAGCTGGTAGTGAATTCTCGGGTTTTTATCGTCAATTCTCGAAGCTGCTTCAAACTCTTTCAACGAGGCGTCGTGTTGTCCTTCGAGAAGATAAAGCTCACCAAGAGCTTCCAGAACTCTTACGTCACCGCGATCTTTGCTTTGAAAAGCACGAAAATGTCTGATCGCTTCTTTGTTTTTGCCTTTGCGCTGGGCGATTTTGCCAAGTGCGTATCTGGCTTTAAGGTGAAAAGGTTCATACCTTGTGCATGTTTCTAAAAGTTTTATCGAATCGGCTTCACGGTTCAGGTCCATCATGAAGATGGCCAGATTGTAGTAAGTTTCTGCGTAATTGGGAGCAAGCTCAAGAGTGGTTTTCCATTCCTTGATGGCGTCTTCAATTCGGCCTTGCTTGTAATAGGCCAGACCAAGATTGTGATGTGCGTCGACAAAACGGGGCTCTTTGCGCAAAGCAGTTTGTAAATGCTTTCTGGCCGTATCTATTTTTCCATATTGGCCGGCGAGGGTGCCATACATATATTCATCTTTGACCGATTCAGGCACTTCGTTTTTGAATTTTCCGGTTACCTTGGTCGCTTTGGGAAGCAATTCTGCGACGGTGATGCTGCGAATGTTGTCGGGCAGCTTTACCTGGTTGGACGGTTTGGAAGATCGTCTTCTTTTGCAGCCGGTCAGACTGAATAATAGTGAAACAGCCACAAAGAAACAGACGATAAAGCGAAATCTGCTGTTGTTCAAAGGTTTGCGCTCCTGCTAATTATTTTTTTATCGCAGTCATTCTATCACAGCACTCTTTGCTTGCCAAGGCACAGCAGAGCTGCTTTTTTTCCGCACGAAAGTCACAATGCGATGATTACCTGAGTCAGCAACAAAAATCTGATTTTCATTTACCGAAATATCTGACGGCCTGCGAAAAAAGGAACCGTCAGCGGCAGAGTTTATGTGCAGCAATCTTACCCCTCTCGGAGTGTATAGCCCAAGCTCGTTGGTGGTGTCGTCGCAAACCAGAATCATGCCGTCGGGGTCAATAGCTACACCGGTCGGTGATTTCAGGTGGTCTTTCATTTCCCGCTGAAATGAGCCAAGTCGGTCAAAAATCGCGATTCTGCCTTTGCCTCGGTCAGCAATGTAGATTTCGCCAAGAATGTTTACGTCGATCTGGGTCGGATCTTCGAGCTGAAAAGAACTATAGCCGTATCCGCCAAGTTCGAAAAGCTTGTCACCGGTAGTGGTTATTTTCAAAACCTTGTCCGCTCTGCCGTCTATGACCCACACATTGTTTTCTGTATCTATTTTAAGGCCTCTTGGTCGGTCGAGTCTGTTTCTTCGATCGTTTGCCTGCGGGTAAAGATTGCCACGATAGCTCTGGTATGAATCAAAAATACAGACGCGGTCATTGTTCTGGTCTGAAATATAAAAATCGGAAAAACCACCGGTGGCAACGTCAAAAGGTTCATCAAGACTATCTTCTCGCTCTTCTGACCGGTCGCCGAATGATATGCCAAAGCCGCCGTGTTGTGAGATAAACCTGCCATCGGCAGAAAGCTTTACTATGCGATCATTGCCGGTGTCGGCAACGAGTATCTCCTGGCGACCCGGGTCCCAGTCGATGCCCATGGGGTAGTTGAACTGGCGCTCTCCGCTTCCTCTGGTGCCGATCGTGTCTGACGGTTTTATATGCAGGTTGAAAAGTTCGACAAAGCCGCTTCTGTTTTCGATCCGACTGATTGGAAAAGCAAGCTTGTAGGTGCCCTTTTTCATGTATCTGGGTCCCCAGATTCTGTCGATCTGCTTGCGTCCAGGAACTGTGCTGATGATTGAAACGCAGCCGTTTTCGGGAATGTTTATGCGAAAGCTGGCTGTGTCTGAAGCCAGTTCAAGACTTGCCCACATTTTATCCATCGCCGGTAACTCAGCTTGAATCGAAGTGATTGTTAAAAGCAGGTTCAGGCTAAAAAGAAAAAGAATCTTTGTATACTTCATGAAAATTACCTTTCTTTAGCCGCAGCTATTTTAAATTCGAAAAAATTCGCCGCAATTCTTTCAGACCATCGATGTTTCTTGGCCCGGGTCGAACGAAAAGATCCTGGTTAAGGGCAAAGATGTTGTTTTTTCTAATCGCTGTTATATTTTTCCAGCCGGGTCGATTTTTTATTGATTCAAGATTGGTCAGAGGGTATGCGATGAGTATTACATCAGGATCTGCAGCGATTACGTGCTCTGAATTTACTACCGGATAATCGGTTTGATTGGTAATGATGTTCTGACCATGTGCGGTAGTGACCATTTCGCCCATGAAGCTGGTTGGGCCTGCTGCTTGCATGGGTTGATCCCAGATTTCAAGATATACTTTCGGTTCAATGTCTGAAGAGTTAAGGGTAATCTCGGCCATGCCCTTATGCCAGTTTTCGACAAACTCATTTCCTTTTGTAGCTGAGCCCAATATTGTACTGATCTGCTTCGCTGTTTCGGGAATGTCTGAAAGTTTGTTTATGTTCATGTTGACGTAGTTCAGGCCAAGTTGCCCGAAAAGAAGTTCATATCTTCGGTGCATACTGTTCAAATCAAGCACCAGGGTGGGGCGCAAGGCCATTACCTTTTCTATGTTTATTTCAAGACCGCCGATTTTCGTAATTTTCGACGTTTCTGGTGGAAAATTGCAATAGTCTGAAACACCGACAACCTTGTCGCCAAAACCCAGTTTGAACAGCATCTCTGTTTGAGATGGAATCAAAGAAACGATTCTGGTTTGCACCAGATTCTGAGCGCTTGAACAAAGCGCAACGAGGGTTAAGAGAATTGAAAATAGAAGTAATTTAAATGTTTTCATCTCTGCTCATTTCTTCTTTCTTATTCTGAAAAACTCTTTGCGGTAGCGGTTGTGATCTTTCAGAGATTTTGAAAAGCGATGCCCCTGATTTCCATCGGAAACAAAGTAAAGAAAATCTGTTTCGGCGGGATTTGCAACCGCAAGCATGGAAGCCGCACCGAAATTTGAAATTGGGGTTGGCGGCAACCCCGCATATTTGTAGGTATTATGCGGAGACTCAATTTTCAAATCTTCGAACAATAGCCTGTCTTTATGCTCGCCGTGAGCATAAAGAACTGTGGCACAGGATTCAAGCTTTATCTTTTTCCTGAGGCGATTGAGAAAGACCGAAGCAATCATGGGTCGGTCCTCTTCCTTTACCGCTTCTTTTTCAACGATAGAGGCAAGAATACAGGCTTCATACTGGCTGAGATTCTGGGGCAATTGGCCCTGAAAAATTCGTTCTATCTGATAACGCATAAGCCTGAACATTCTTTCGGCAACTTTTTTCGCCGAAGTTGGGCGATTGAAGTTATAAGTATCCGGAAAAAGAAGGCCTTCGCCGGAGGGGATTAGTTCCCAGTCTGAGAAGGCTTTGCCGACGATAAGCGGGTCGAATGAAGCTTCTTCGAATTCCCGGGCATTGCAAATGCCGGCATTTTGCAAAATTTCAGCGACCTGGGCATTGGTCGTGCCTTCAGGAATGGTTACCGGAACCGTTTTCATCGTGCCCTTCAGCAATTTGAAAACCACCTGGTCGAGAGTCTCTCCGGCAGCAAAAAAATAAGCGCCTGGTCTCAGGCGTTGGTCGACTGCGAGAAATCTTATGTATATTCTGAACAGAAAAGCACTGCGGATTACGCCGCCCTGCTTGAGTTGAGAAGCTATCTGACGAGTGTTCGCTCCGGGCTCGACAAAAATTTTCTGCTCGGTTGAGTTCGCAGGTGGGGCAGACATGTCTCTTACCCAGAGAAAAGCTCCGCCGGCAAAGCCGGCAAGGCATAAAAATGCAAAAATCGCCATGTAAATCAGTGATTTAAAGATTTTCATGACGATCTAAACAAGCGCAAAAAGCTTTTTATTCTGGTTTCTTCTTGAATCTGAGAATTGTATTTCTGCTGTTGTCGAGCACAAAAATTTCTTCTTCAGATTTGGCAATAACTCCGGTGGGGTAGATGAAACGGCCTTTTTCATTGCCGAAATCACCAATTTTCGAAATCATTTTTCCTTCGGGTGAAAGGAGAACAACGGGCACTTCACCAAGATCGAGAACATAAATATTGCCTTCGTTGTCTATGTGCAGGCCGGATGGGCCTTTCATTTCTTCGTATTCACCCTTGTCTTTAAACTCAGCAAGAAAGTTGCCTTTGGTGTCGAGTTTTACGATTCTTTTGCCGCCAAAGTCAGAAATGTAAATGTTGTTATCATGGATAAGAATAGAGGTCGGAAATATCAGCGCGGCTTTTCCGGTTCCACCGAGGGTGGTAAGAAAAGTGCCATCAGGTGCATATTTGTAAATTTCGGGCTTTTTCGACATGATTACATAGGCACTACCAGACCTGTCGATGGCCACATCAAGAGGGTATTTCATCTTGGTGGTAACTTTGAGATTAGGAGTTCCTGTCGGGTCGAAACGAACCATTTTGTTGCCACGTTGGTCGCAAACCCAGATATCATTGGTCAGGTGATTAACACCAAGACCGCCCATGCCATGAATTTTGTAGCCTTCACGGCCGTATTCGCCGGCGGTGAGTTTAACGGTGCCTTCGGGGGTTACAACCTGAAAACGGGTGTTGCCGTTGTCGCAGATAACCAGATCACCATCTTTGTTAATGTCAAGGTCGGTGGCACTGAGAAATTGTCCTCTGCCGGAACCTGAGCTGCCGATTTCCTCTTCAAACTGGAATTTGTTGGGTACACAGCCTGTGGTCAGAGCCGTGGCCAGAACCAAAGCCAATAACAGTTTTTTCTTAAAAATCATAGTGGACAGAAATATCCTTATCTTGTTTTTTGTATCTTCATTACTATAAAACAAAAATATTTAATTTGCAAAATATTTCTCACGGTTGTATAATTCTTTCAGAAAGTTATGAAAAAGCACACAAAAGGTTTTACTTTAATTGAATTAATGATTGTTATCGCCATTATTGGCATACTGGCGGCGATAGCGTTGCCGCATTTTCGTCGGGCCCGAGATCTGGCTCGTCAGAACAAGTGTTTTGAATTTTCTGCTCTTTTAAGTCGTACTGCCGAATTGTACAATATCGAAAATAAGCAGTACCCGGATACAATTGAAGATTTAAGACCTTATCTGGCTCAGCAGCGCATGCCTGTTTGCCCCTCAGAGGGTAAATACGACTGGGTCAAGGGTACCGAAGACGGCTTACCCAATGGCAAAAAAGTTTTTTGCACCAAGCATGGTTGTGCTTCTGCCACCTGGGGTGGTTAAAAAGGTTTTCTAAAGAAAAGAAAAAGGCTGCGATTGATTCGCAGCCTTTTGTTTTATCCAACTAATGGTGGTTTTATTTTACAATCATTTCCTGCAAACGAGTCAGAGGCTCTGACAAATCTATGTGACCTTTCTCGCCGTTTTGCTCGCTTCCGTTAATCAGAAATTTCACTTTGGCTCTGGGATCAATTTCAGTAAGAGAGTTAACGATCGAGTAAACACCAAGAAGCTCTTCAGATGGTCCAGATTGCTGAATTGACGCAAATTCCCTGCTAAGGTCGACGAAGAATGTGCCTGCATCAAAAAACAGGCCGCGTAGTTTGGTGCCCTCTGGAATTGCCGTGCTGAAATCAATGTTTGCAGGTCCTTTCAACAGTTCTTCAACAATCTGTTTTGCCTGGGCGGTCAGCATTTTTTGCCGCCGTACTTTTCGTGCCTCAGCTCGGAAGTTGTCCTGACCTTTTTGCGGAAAGTACAGAGTCAGAATTTGCGCGTCATCGTCGGGAATGAATACTGAGGCTGCCTGAGCTTCTTCTCCGGCCTGATTTTGTGCAGGGGTAGAGTTCAGACTGTTGACTTGCTCTGTTGCTGCCAGTTCTGGCAATATTTTTTTCACGAACAGGAAATAACCTGATATGATCAGGCCGACAATAATCAGCCCCATCAAAATAAAAAGTATTGTTTCCTGGTTGTGGCGTGCTGCTTTTTTTGCTGCTGCCATTATATCCTCCTCAGGGTTTGTTGATGACTATGCCGTTGAAGAAATCTACGATTCCGTTGGCAATACAGGCGCCAATAGCCTGATGATAATTCTTGCTCAGCAGATTCTTGCCTTCGGTTTTTTCAGAAAGCATGCCGACTTCAACAAGAACTGCAGGGTTTACGATGAACTTCAGTGGCAGAAGTGGTAGTTGCTTAACCCCACGGCTTTCCACTTTCAACTGGTCTTTCAGTCGGGTATTGATTCTACGGGCAAGAAACGAAGCAAGATCGAATCTTGTGCTTTCAAGCCAGTTCTTATAGACCATGCCCTCTGTCAGAATGGTCTCGCTTTCGGGAACATGGGTGCCGCTTTTGCTGTAAATCATACAGGCAACTCCCGACTTGTCAGGGTCGTTCGAGCCACCAACGTGCAATGAAATCAAAAGATCGGCACCATGCCGATTCGCGATTGAAACTCTTTGAGATTGCGACATTTCAACATCTCTATTACGCAATAGAACTGCCTTTAAACCGGCCTTTTCAAGTGACTGGGCAAGGTGTTGCGCTACCGAAAGGGTTATCTCCTTTTCAGGAATTCTTCCGGGAAAGGTGTAACCGCTGTCGTTGCCGCCATGACCAGGATCGATAACGATGGTTCTGCTTTTGAAATTTTCGTTTTCAAGGGTGGCGGGTTCAACTTCAATGTTGATTTCCGGGGCCTTTTCCTGGGGAACAACCTTTACAACAGGTTTTTCTTCAGGCTTTTCTTCGGGTTTCGCCTGGTTGGCTGCTATGGTGGAAGTTGCAACTTCAGGCTCTGTCGAAGAAAAGAAAGAAACGATCATACGAAACGGGTCGTTGACAGTTTCTATTTCGGGCATTCTTTTATTCTGAGCCATGGTGAAGGTTAAAATCAGGCCGCTACGATTCGGCCCGCTGTTGATATCCATTTTTTTTATGTCGCGGCCAACCGGATTGGTTCTTCTTGTTGGAACCAGATTGCGGCAGCCTTTTATGCTGAGTCGATAAACATTGTCTTTGGTTTCGGTTGTGTAGGTTATGGTTTCGTTGAACTCGAGAACTACTCTTGTATGATCGTCTCTAACGGAATGTCTTAATGCAACGAGGATGGCGTCTGCCTTTGCCTGCCCAATGGTATTGGCAGGAGGTTTGATGATCGGTGGCGAAGTGTTCAGGTTTGCGGTGTTGTTTGCCGGTTTAGGCGCAACAGCGGGCTTAACCGGTTTCGATGCAGTTTTGGGCGGTGCGGAGAAAGCTTCGGTGTCGCCCTGAAAAATCTTTATGATCGCGGTTGCCGGAACCATAATCTGCCCATCCTGTATTCTTGGTGCCGCCGGTAAATAAACCTTCTTGTCGTTCATTATGGCCGCGGTTTCGTTTACAGTCAGTTTCAAGGAATTAAGGCCCTTGCGCATCACTAGCATTTTTTGAATCGGAAACCATTGATAGGCGATTCCCTGGGCATCGGCAAAATTCTTGGCACTGATGAAGCCGTCCTGCGAAAAAGCGGGCATACAAAAAGCCAGCAGAACCACCAGGCAGACAAGCCATCTTGTGTCAGCTAATCTCATTAACGAAAACATCAGTATCTTCCTCCAAGCTCTCTTTCAATGTCTCTCTGTGCATCTTTTTTGGCAAGGCTGTCGCGTTTGTCGTATTTGGCTTTGCCTTTTACCAGCGCTATTTCAAGTTTAACTTTTCCTTTGGCGAAATAGATTTTAAGCGGAACGATTGTCATTCCTGTCGTTCTGACTTTCTGGCCAAATTTTAAAATCTGGTTTTTGTGTGCCAGAAGGCGTCTTTTTCGTTCGGGTTCATGATCGTTTATGTTTGAATATTGATTTGAACCTATATGCATGTCATAAAGCCATAACTGGCCATTTTCTTCTTCTGCATAAGAATCTTTAAGAGTAACCCGGCCTTCGCGGCAGGGTCTTAACTCTGAACCAACCAGAGCTATGCCAACCTCGAGCTTTTCGACGATGAAATAATCGTGATGAGCCTTGCGGTTAGCAGCGATAATTTTAATGCCATCAGCGGATTGCTTTTTTGATTTCAATCAGGTCACCTGCTTTCACTCCTGAGCCCATCTCTTTCTTTATAAGGGCCCAGCTGGAATCTCTATTTACTTTCGTTACCATTAAATCGGCAGTCGGCTCGTCAGCAGTTCGACCGATCATTTTCCCCGAATCCGGGTCGAAAATCGGTTTGCCGGGTTTGAATGAGCGCAAATTCAAACTGTACTCATCGCTTAAACCAATGCCATCATTGAAGCCAATGTTTATTACTACCTGACCATTCAGCTTCTGAACGATTCTGCCCGCAGAAACTATGTCAGGTATTCTCTCTGAGCTGAAACGCTGGCAGAGTTCGTTGAATCCGGGGTTTGTCATGAAGCGATTTTTTTGCTCATGAATCAGGGGTGCAGCAACATAATCCATGTCAGCTGCCAACATTCGATCGACGCCTTCCCTGAAATCTTCATAACTTACATCGCGTAAACTTAAAAGATCACGATAAAATTTTATACTTGCAGCTTTTTCTTCTTTATCCCAGAGCATTCTGGCAAGGGTGATCAGATACTTATGGTTGGCCGGATACAGTCTCACGGCTTCTCTAAGTTCGACTTCAGCGCCATCCCAGTGGCCGCGGTCAAGCAGATAGATGCCCTTTTCGAAAAGCTTTCTCGCGTCGTTTCTAAGCTTGACGGCCCGAAGAGTCTGCGCTCTGGCAGGATATTCGTTGTTTTTTACAGAAAGAGCGATGCGACGGTCACGAATCAGGTCGTTGAGTCTTTCGACTTCTTCCCAGTGGTAAATCGCGCTTTCAAGTTGGCCGGTTTCGCGATACAGTTTGCCCAGCCAGTAGTGGGCCTTGATCAGATTCGGTTCGTGTTTTATCGCCTCTGTCAGATAGTCTTCGGCCTTTTTGAAAAGGCCCTTGCGATAATAATCATAGCCTTTTTCATAGGCAGATATGGCCTGGTCGGCAGGGTGAGTTTTTAAAACCGGCACTGGAAACCTGTTTGCTGAAGAAACGGGCGAAAGAGAACCGGTAATAATCATGGTCAGCAGATATGCTGTTCGAAATCTTTTCCAACGCATCAAATGGAGCTCCACAATTTTTTGGTTAACCTGATTAACCTATCGGCAAAATAGCCGGATTTTGCAAGAAGAAGGTTTTAGAGCTCCGAAGCTGCTATCTGCGGGGCAGATACTTCATCGGGTTAACATATTTGCCGGATAATTTTACCGAAAAGTGCAGATGGGGTCCGGTAGCTCTTCCTGACGAGCCTACGGTGCCGATTACCTGGCCGCGACTGACCTTTTGGCCTCTTTTGCATTTAATTCTGTGCATGTGTCCAAAGTAAAGATATGCACCCTTTGCGGTCTTTATTTTGACCATTCTGCCCAGAAGCCCGGCTCGACCTGCGCTGACTACAAGACCATCTTCGGGGGCACGAATCACCGTGCCTCTTTTGGCCTTGATATCGATACCATTGTGAAAAGATCTTCGTGTGGTTACCGGGTGTCGCCTCATGCCGAATCCTGATGAGATTCTGCCGTTGACCGGCCAGCTGAAATGGGTGCTGGTTTTGCGACTTTCAACCTTAACGATTCTGAATGATTTGGCTTCTGGCCTGGTCAGGTAATCATCGAGGTTTTCAGGTAGTTCTATCAGTGAGGCATATTGCTTGAGATTGCTTGTCGCAGCAGTTTTAAGCAAATGAAAGTTTTGCCAGGTTCTGGTGTCGCTTCCGACTTCTCTTATGCAGATGTCGGCGCACCATGAATTTTTAAAGTTTGTCGGAAGCGGCACATTGAATTGTAGTAATAGAAGCGAAAGCCCTATCAGTAAAATTCGTGCAGTCTCGGAAAAATGTTTGTTGTTGTGATTCATTAATCGGCGCTTTTGCTGTTTGATCCCTTGTAGTTCGGGTTGATGAGACTAAGAAATTCCATGTTGTTTTTGGTGTTGGAAATGCCTTTAACCAGCATTTCGATGATTTCCTGAGAGCTTTTGTCTTCGAAGGCGCGGCGAAGAATGATAACTTTCTTGAGATCTTCGGGATCCATAAGAAGTTCTTCTTTTCTTGTGCCGGACATTTTAACGTCGATACATGGGAAAATGCGCTTGTTGAAGAGTTTTCGGTCAAGGTGCAATTCCATGTTGCCTGTGCCTTTGAATTCTTCAAAAATGACTTCATCCATTTTTGAACCGGTATCGATCAAGGCTGTGGCAATAACGGTAAGACTGCCGCCATGCTCGATTTTACGGGCAGCACCGAGAAATCTTTTGGGTTTGTGCAGTGCAAACGGGTTTACGCCACCAGAAAGGGTTTGTCCGGCTGATGGCATCGAGATATTGTAGGCTCTTGCAAGGCGGGTAATAGAGTCAAGAAGAATTACGACGTCGCGTCCGAGTTCGGCATGACGTTTCGCCTTTTCGAGAAGCAGTTCTGAAACTTTGATGTGATTATTGATGTGTTCGTCAAAGGTTGAGGCAACGACTTCGGCATCGACCGAACGGCGCATGTCTGTAACTTCTTCTGGTCGTTCGTCTATTAGAAGAATCAGCATCAAAACTTCGGGGTGATTGGCGCTGATGACATTGGCCAGTTGTTTTAACAAAACCGTTTTACCCGCTTTCGGCGGAGCAACGATCAGGCCACGCTGGCCTTTTCCGATTGGGCAGACCAGATCGAACACACGGGTAGAGGTATCTTCTTCGCCCATTTCAAGTCTGAAACGATCGGTCGGAAAAACCGGAATGCCTTCTTCAAAATTGCGGCGATTTCTGATTCTATCAAGACCAACACCGTTTACTGCTTCGATTTTAAGCAGTGAATGATAGCTTTCATCGTCTTTTGCCAGTCTTACCTGGGCGACGATGGTGTCGCCGGTCAGCAGCCCATAGCGTTTAAGCTGTGATGGAGAAACGTAGACATCGTCATCATTCTGAACATAACTTCTGGTTCTGAGAAAACCGTAACCTTCAGGCAATATTTCCAGAACTCCTTCTGACAGGCCAAGACCCTGCTGTGCGAGTTGTTCGGTCAAAATTACCCGAATGAGATCCTGTTTTCTCATTTTTTCGATATTTTCTACGTTCAGTGCTTTTGCAACAGCTCTGAGGTTTTTGATGGATTCTTCACAGAGTTGAAGATAAGTGAATGATGGATTGTCCACAATTGCTTTCCTTTCAGGGAATAACAGTGATGTCTACCGGACTGGCCGGATTTGCTTTATGATCTTTTAGGTGGCACTATAGCTTTGGAAAGTTGCATGAACAGCATGTCTCCAAGGCCGATTGTCATTGTCTTGGCTCGTTCCTGGTCCAGCATATCCGAAAAAATTTCTTCTGCCTGTCCGCCATGAATCATTCCGGTTTTATCTACGGTTTTTCGCATTTCTTTCAGCATCTGGTGCATGAAGATTGATTCAAAATCACCGCAGGCTTTTTTGAGCTTTTCAAGCTCTTTCTTTTTTGCTTCAGGAAGCTGCTGCAATTTAGAAGGAGACAGGGCAGAGTTAATCGGAAAACTGCTCATTTCAAATCCCGAGTTTCATTTTTAATTCCTGATACTTTTTATTGTCAGGCTCAAGTTCAATGGCTTTTTTAAGGTTTTCTCTTGCATCGGCAGTGTTGCCCAGTTCGTTCTGGACTTCTGCAAGGGCGTGGAAAGCGTCTGCATCGCTGTAGAGCATGCCGAAACTATAGTGATAATCAACCGCTTCGGTGTCGAATTCAACCGCTTTTTCAAGACTTTTCAAAGCATTGGCAAGGTCACCAAGATAGAAATAGCATTTGCCCATATAGAAAAAGCCTTCGGCAAATCTTGATTTCATCTGCGCAAGGCTGTTATAGCGAGCGATAACTTTCTTGAAATACTGGGTGGCTTCGTTTTCCCGGCCGGTTTTCTGGCAGGCGATAGCAAAAAGATAATTGGCCATCAGGCTGTCTTCGTCGTTTTTAAGAGCCTGCTGAAGATTGGTAAGTGCGCTTTCCATGTCGCCTTTTTCCATATAAATCTGGCCGACGTGACAATAAGTTTCGCCATGAACCGGATTAAGGTCGAGCGCTTTGTTCAACGAAGTTAGAGCCTCATCAAAATTGCCCAGCAATGCGAGCGATCTGCCAAGGTCAAAATGAGAGTTTTCATTGTCAGGATTGATTACAATCGATTTTCGATATGCATCTACGGCGTGACTGACCTGACCTTTTTTGAGATAGTAATCTCCGAGTTTGTTAAATGCCTGTGCAAAATCCGGGTCAATTTCAACGGCCTTCTGGGCGGCTTCAATGGCCTGATCGATTTTGCCACACATGGCGAAAGAGATAGAACGATCAAGATGCTGATTAGCAAGATCTTTTTCTTCAATTGAAATTGGTGCAACCATTAATGGGGGAACCTCACAGGGGAAAAATCTGATCTGAATAAAAATATCAAAACATTTCCCTAATTTATATCATACCCCCAGACAAAACTGCAAGCTTTGACCAGAAATTTCTCTGTCTGGAAGTTGAAAACTACATTATTTTCAGCTCTCCGTGAAGTGCACCCGCTGCGTTAATGGCCTGGAAGATGGCGATCAAATCTTTCGGAGAAGCTCCCACCGCATTCAATGCCTCGACCAGATCATCGACGGTTGTTTCGCCATTAACTTCGATCATGCTCGCCATTTTCACGTCTTGTCTTGCATTGCGGTTTTGCGGTGCGTTTTCGTCGGCAACTTCTATCTTTATGCCATTGTGAGAGATAACTACCCGGCTGATGCGAACCTTGTTGCCGACAATGACTGTGCCGGTGCGTTCGTTTATGACCACCCGGTTCGGTTCGTCGATTGAAAGAGGCAAATCTTCAATGTTAGCGGCAAATGAAACGGGGTCATCCATAAGGCTGCTTGGTATTCTGACCTCGATAGTGCCCGGGTTGATAATCTTCGCCCAGCCAAGACCATAACGACGGTCAATGGCTTCTTTAACCTGACGCGTCAGAGTGCTGTCTTTATTTTCGAGGAGAATGTTGAATTTGCCGTTGCGGGCAAATTTATCGCCGACGCTTCTTTCCATGATTGCGCCCTGCGGAATATAGCCCACCGTCAGGTGATTCTTCTGCCCTGATCTTTGTGCGCCCCCGGCATTGCCCTGTTCAAAGCCGCCGATAGAAATCTGGCCCTGGCTGACTGCATAAACCTGCCCATCGCCGCCTTTTAGAAGCGTTGGAAGAAGAACGCCGCCCTGAAGGCTTTTCGCGTCTCCAATCGAGCTGATGGTGATCGGAAACGATTCGCCTGGTCTTCCGTATGAAGGTAGCATCGCTGTAACAACTACCGCGGCACAGTTTCGAGTCTGAATCTGGTTGGCAGTCAATTCCATTCCCATGTTCTGCAACATGCCTCTTATCATCTCGATGCTCATGGCGCTTTTGTCGCCGGTGCCATCGAGACCTGTGACCAGGCCGTAGCCAATCAGCTGATATTCTCGGTCACCGCTGAAGCGGGCGATGTCTTTCAACCTTACCTGTGCCTGTGGAAAGGCGGGAAGAGTTGAAAAAGTCAAAAATAGGCTGAATACGATCAGTATGGCACTGATTTTTTTTGATGAGATTGCAGATCTGTTTACTTCCATGTTCAGGTTTGCTTCCTTAATTTTTTTTTCTGAAAACATCAGACTCTGGAAATATTATCGACATTTTTCTCTGAAAAAATTAGTGAAAACTGCACAACAGCTTGTGAGGGTATAATGGTTCGAAGCTTACTGTCCGGCTGCAGCTAAAATTTTCAGCGATTCTTCGAGGTCCTGGGCAAGCTTGATTTCATTCTTTTGCCGGGCAATTTCAAGAGCTTTGTGCAGTGTGCTTCTGGCTTCGGCAAACAACGCGTTTTCGGTATAAATTGCGGCCAGAATCTGTAGATTGTAGGGGTCAGAATAATTACTTGCTTCGCAAGCCAGAAGACTTATCTGAAGCTTTTTGTCGGCTGGAATTTCAATTTGCTGGTTTGTCAGAATTTGCAGAGCACGCTGGCTGGCCGGGGCAAATCGCTTTTTCATCGCTTCCTTATAACTGTCGAGAGCGATCGAAAAATCACCTCTTTTTTCATATGCAAGCCCAAGGCTATATAGACTGGCCGCACTTTCAGGAAACTTTGCCACAGAGTCCTTGTAAAGCTCTATTGCTTTTTCATTCTGGTTCATGGCGTCGAGGCTGTTGGCTTGGCCAAGCAAAGAATTTTCATCAGTTGGATCCGCTGCAAAAGCTTTTCTGTAACAAGATTCTGCCTCTTTAAATTTTTTCTGACTGAAAAATATATTGCCCAGATTGCGTAGAGCCCTTGCGAAGCCTGGTTCTATGGTTAGAGCCAATTGATAATTGTCTATAGCAGCAGATTGATCGTTTTTCTGACTGTAGTAGAGACCCAGATTAAAAAACGCATCTGGAAAATTCGGTGCAAGCTTTAAAGCCTGTCTGAAAAGAGGTTCAGCTTTTTCGAGCTTTCTCGCGCTTAAATACAGAGATCCCAGGTTGTTGAGGGTGTCGATATTGAAAGGGTTTTTGCTTAAAGCTCGGTTATAATATGCCACTGCTTCTTCGAAACGCCCCGCCTGAGTATAAAGAAGAGCCAGGCGTTGTGCGATCATCCAGCTATCTGGAAAAGTCTCAAGTGCTTTGGTGCAAAGGTGAATGCTCGAGGTTAAATCATTCTCGGTGCTGATTTTCATTAACTCTTGAGACAACTCTTCGATTCTTTGCCGGTTGTTGAACAACAGGTTGAATGGATTGCTTCGGGTTGCTGCAAGAATATTTTTCAGGTTGTGGATTCTATCGAAATTTGTATAGCCCATTAAATCGAGAGTTTGAACCAGTGTTGGAAAATGATCGGGCAGTGCGAGGTTTTTGTTCGCCGATGAAGATTTTATCTTGTTAAAAATGGCTTTTGCCGCAATATAATGGCCTTTTTCGGTTAGATGAACATGGTCGTAAATCAGTTCGTTTCCGGTGATTTCATCTTTCGAAGCCTGAGAAAAAAACGGGTCTAGATCGATAAAATAAGCGCCGGTCGAAGAAGCAACCTCGCCGGTCGTAAGGTTCATGCCTGAAGTGGTTCTGACTTTAAAACAATCAAGATCTCTGGCCTTTTTGAAGATGGGCTTCGCCAGTTTTGCCTCACCCAGATGGAGTTTGCTCTGGCCCCATAGCCAGTTCGCAAGAGCATGTTTTTCAAGCAGAATCTGATTTTGCGAAAAAAGTTGGTCAAGGTTCTGCCAGTCTTTTTCATCGTAATACTGAACTAGTTTTTCTATAAGCTCTTCGTTGGAAGGGTTCAGCTTTTTTGACATGAAAGGTGGGCAATCGCGTAAATTAGATGGCACCGAGCATATAATCGTCGGTATCGCTTTGCTTTTAAGCTTGCCGAGCATCTCAGAGAGATTCTTTCGCCAGTTTGCCCGGCAGGTTTCGATGCGCATGTCGTCGGGCTCAATTCTGTTGCTTGCGAACATTTCAAGCCCCTGCCAGCCTTGTTGTAAATTCTCGGGAAGTTTGTCGCTTTTAAGCTTTCGAATCAGATGAAGTGACGATGCGAAAATGCCGGTTTTTGCAGCCAATCTGCCTGCATTGCCCGAAAAAACCGAGGCCGGCCCATAGGGGCCGATAAATTCGTTATGTCCTGCATAAATGATTACCAGATCAGGTTGGTAATCGACTATTTCGCCGGCAATTTCGTTTATTACCCAGCTGTTGATTGCCGGAATTCCCGTGTTTATCGTTTCAACTTTGATTTGCAGATTGTTGCTTTGTAAAACGGCTTGAAGCATGCGGGCAAAAGAAAAATCAGCAAGAAACTCGCCCCGGGCTGCTGATTCTCCCAGAACAAAAATTCTGAATTGGTGCGAATCTTTGTTCGCTGAAAAAATTTCTGGAAGAGGTTTTCGAGCAAGGTTTGCCGGAAAAAATCTTTTGGCTGCAAGATAATTGGCCCGTAAAACTTTTGACTCATCAGGCAGCTTTTCGGTGATAAAAAAACTGATGGGGTGCGCAGGCGATATGACTCTGACTGATGCTTCAATTAAGAAAATCAGTAAAATGGGAATCAGAAAAATCGTGATGAACAAAAAGAAGATTTTATTGAGCGCGCCGGATTTTTTTTGATCTTGGTTGAGCATCAGAAAATTGTATACATGAAAGTTCCGATGGTTGAAGACTGTGCCAGCGTCAGTAATATGCCAAGCAGCAGTAAAGTTGCCACTATTGGTATCAGCACCCATTCTTTCTTTTTTATAAGAAAGGCAATCAATTCATTTATAGAAGACATTTTTGAGTTAGAATTCAGTTTACCGCTCATTTTTACCCCGATTAAACTTAATCTTGGCAAAATGATACCGAACAGAGGCAAAAAAGTACAGCTCGAAAAAGATTTTTTTTTGAAACATAATGTATTGCTTATACGTATTGTTGATTAGAGACGAGTTTGGTTGTGACTTTACAAAATACGGAGGGAATATGAGATTCTATAAACGATTTCTACTGGTTCTAGTCGCTGTTTTTGTTTTTGGCGTCGTTTTCGCTCAGGATGATTCGACCACGGCAGAAGAGCCGGCGCCTGTGCCTGATTCAGTGCCAATGACTCTCGGGGTTAAAGGGCAGGAAAATGTTATGCCTGAAGGTTTCAGAGGCTCTGACCCTGATAGTGGTGACATTCACTGGCTCGAAGACGTGGGCTATCTTATGCAGGAAAATTCGGACCTTTATAATATAGATGCTGCCGCAATTGCCGAAAGCGCGAAGTTCGAAACTGAACCTAACATCACCTGGGAAATTAAAAAAGACGACGGTGAAGGCAATATGGTTACCGAAAGCGCTGATAACACCAATAAAGCCACTGAAGACTGCAACATCACTTCACCAGGTTTTTATGAAGTTCACAATGGCGGTGCTCGCCAGGTTTCGACTTCAGGCGGCGCTGTAGAAGATGGCTCTGCCAGTGGCGGAGAAACTTCGGGTTCAGGCAGCGACGGTTCGGGTTCGGGTTCGGGTTCAGATTCAGATAGTGGTTCTGAAGGCGGCGAAGCAGCAGGTGGCGAAGTTAAAGATGTTACTGCGCAACAGCGTGTGGGCATACACGTTCATGACTGTACTTCTCCTGACATCTGGGTCGCCTTTCAGGAAGGCGCAGGTAAAGTTGATATGGCGCAGACTGAAGAAGAACTCAAAGCTAAAATGGCAGAAAAAATCGTTGAAAATCTCGGCAGACCATTCTCTACCAAAGCTGAAGACTATGACGAAGCCAGTTACATTTTTCTCGATGAAGGTTCAGAAGATGAACGCGACAGTATCCCCTGGGAAAAATCAGCTCGTCTGTCTATTGCCGGGCCATTGTTTAATGAACGTGGCGCACCTAAATTCGAAAGCGGCCGTCTACCTGCAAAAATCGACGAAAAAGATTACAAAAATGCTGTGAATGTAATTGGCGGCGAAGGCAAAAGCTTGAAGGGTGTTTTTGTTCGCCGAAACGTGCCGTTTATTTTTGCTGCAATGGCTACCGATAACGGTAACAAACGCGCCAGCGCAGGCCTGGCCGAAGCCAGAATTGAATATGCAGATGGCAGCGAAGTTGAAAAAGATGGCGATGGTTATATTTTTCGTATTCCCAACTTCCCACGTGATAAGTATTCAGATCAGCCAGAATATTTCTTCACCGCATTTTCGGCTGACAAAGACGGAAACAGCACCTCGATTCGAATGCCCCTTTATGTAGTTGATACTCAGGCATCATTTGAAGGTGGTCGTAATCAGTAAAA
>JASURT010000124.1 GCA_030446435.1 Candidatus Ozemibacter sp. | reverse complement strand
CTGACATTTTCGATCTGATTTTTCAGGATCGGGATTTTCTGCCGGAGATTGCGCAGTCATTGTATAGAAATTCAGCAGTTTTAGTTGCTGCTATTTTGCGCTTTCTTGTGTGTAGGCTCTACATCAATGAAATAAGAAACTTGTAGGGTTGGCATATTAATTGCTTATGTTCGCGGTGCAAAGTTTTATCATTGAGGATTAAGAAAAAATGATTTCCTGGAACCTGCTCTTAAGCGGAAGAACACTTTCTCAGCAAGCCTACGCTGTGCTTAGCAGAATAATGCAGACAGCCGAAGATGCCAACCAGAAAAATGCACTGAAAAGTGCAGATTTCGTAGTTGACGCTGCCGGCAATTCAGAAAGCAATTAGAATTTTTTCATCGAAATAAGTGATTCATCGGCAAGAATCTCGTCTTTCAACGGGCAATCGTGCAGATGGTCGCAGCTTTTGCAGTATTTGTTCTTGGTTGGTGTAAACTCAGTTTCGTGAATCATGGCGTAAGCTGTTTTATCGACACTTTCGATTACTTTGGGGATGTCGTCGCGGGTTCTGGTCGTTTCAATTTTGCAGTCGTGATCGAGCATCAGCAACGACAGTTTGCTTATTTTCAGACCCAGAGTGTCTTCGCAGGCCCAGTAATAAATACTAAGCTGTTTGTCATTGTCGACCGCTTCCTGTGAGCGCATCGAAGGTTCTGTTTTGTAATCGAGAATTTCATAGGTGCCGTCTTCAAGCTTGTCGATTCTGTCGATGAAACCTGTCATTACCGCGTATTTTCCACAGGGAATTTCGAAATAGTCTTCGATTGAATAGGCGGGTTTGAATTCGCAATCCTTGATGTATTTATTGTAATACATGGTTACCTGGCGAATGCCGTCCTGCCGGTATTGTTCTTCGATTTCGTCCGAGTCGAAGCCTTCGCGGTGGCTAAGCCGAACTTCGTCGTAAATTCGCAAGACTTCTTCAAGAGATGGTTTCGGGATGGGGTTGATCGGGTCATACACTCTTTCGAAAGTTTCGTGAATCGTGGTTCCGAAGCTGAAGAAAGGTTGTGGTTTTGGGGGCACCTTGTCGATGTAAAGTTTTCGATAAGAGCGCGGACAGTTAAGATACAGACTCATTTTTGAGTAGCTGAGTCTGATTCTTTGTCTGAACTGTTCCTGGGTTTCGCCTGCCATTTCGTGGGGTTTCACTTTCCATTCGGGGCAGGGGCCATAGAATTCGCACCAGGCGCAGAGAGAGCCTTTGTTTGGTTCGAACTCGTTTTTGTTGATCTGTTCTACCAGTTGTGCGGTTTTAACCTTGTGGGCTTTTATGTCTTCTTCAGACGGCGTCAGGCTGTAGCGCTGGTTATTCGAGAGGTAGTGATAGGAAACTTTGGCGATTCTGCCGGGCCATTTCTGGTTGGCGGCGAGAAACATGTTCAACAGGCTGGCGTCTTCATTCAGAACCCGTTCGTCAGGCACTTTTTTACCGGTTTTATAGTCGATAATTTCAAGCTTTCCGTCGGGCAGTTCGTCGATTCGATCTATCTGAACGACGGTATCGATGTTGTTCCAGTTCCAGCGTGCAGAAACTTCAAACATGACTGGTTTTTCTTCGCCGCTGAGCGAATTGAAATAATCTTCGAGGAACATGTTGGCTCTGACTTTGAAGCGTTCTTCTTCTTCAATGTCGGCGTAACCGTCTTTGATCCAGTATTTGTTGAGAATCTGCCGGAACGGATTCTTTTTAAACTGAGATTTCTTGTAGTTTTCGTGAAACTCGCGCAGGGCGAAATGAATCGAGCGGTCGAAGCTGAGATTTGGGGTGGGGCGAGATTCTTTGGGCACCCTTTCGATGTATTTCATTTTGTATTTCAAAGGGCATGACTGGAAGCAGTTGATTTTTGAGGGTGACAAAAGCATCGATTTGGCATCTTCGCAGATATCGAGATAATCGCAATAGGGGCAAAGCGGGTTGCGTTGGCCTTCGAACTCGGCGGTTGAGTTTTCGCTGACAAATTCGGCCAGGGTGAGTTTAAGCTTTTCGATATCCTGGGTTGATGGGGTGAAGGGGACTATGTCGCCGGTTAACAGGTAGATATACGAAAGTTTTTCTACTCTTCCGGGGTAGACCCGGTCAGCGATGAACCAGTTGTAGACGCCGCTTACATCTAGTCTTGCTTCGTGCGGAGTCATGGCTTTTTTAGAGGTTTTGTAGATGATCACATGCAGATTGCCGTTGGGCAGTAAATCGATGCGGTCGAACTTTGCCGTCAGAATAAGGTCTTCGAACGGTACTCTGACGGATTCAGACAGGGCATGAATTTTGGGTAAGCCGGCGCGGTGTAATTCGTTATAGTTAACGAAGGCGCTATAGGCTTTTGCGAGAACGTCTTTGCGGGCGTCATCGCTAAGCTGTTCTGCGGGGGGGAGCTGCGCTGTTGCTCGTTCGAGCAACAGGGTCGCGTCTTCGACGCGACCGCTCGCGGCGCTGGCCTGCAACACGTTTTGCAGCACCTGATACAAAACCAGAGCTGGTTTTTCGCCTTCGGGCACCGGAGCTTTGTCGATGTAACGAAACTTGTAACGTTTCGGGCAGTCGCGCATCGTTTGAATTTTGGACATCGATACGGTAAGGCGCCGCGAGCCGCAGCTCCCTGAGACTGCGCAGCTCGCGCATGCCGGCCCGCCCAGCGGCTCGAAGTTTCGCGCCTTGATCTGTTCGCCAACTGAACTCAGCAACTGATTGCCTTTTCGCAGCAACATTTCATCAACGTCGATGCTCACCTGTTCTCCGTGGCGTAAATAAACACAGACAAACTTTTTGACCCGGCCGGGGAACCTGCTGTCTGCAGCTGCGCAGATCGCGGCTGTAATCGGTGCGCTTTTCAGCTCGCCATCTGTTTGCATGCGTTTGCCGGTTTTATAATCGATAAGGGTCAGATTGCCTTCTTCGTCAGAATCGATTCGGTCAATCGTCGTCTGAAAGCAGAATTTGTCGGTTGTAAACTCGATGAATTCATTGACCAGTTTTGTCTTCGACTGCGGAAACAGCTTGTTCAGATATACCTGCAATGCTTCCCGCCCGAGGTTTTTCATTTCTTCAATCATTTCTTCAGGCAAATCGGTCGGAATGGCCTTGAAAAAATGCGAAAACAAAAATGATTCGGCAGTCAGATTTGGTGAAGGCTGATAATCACGATGTAAAGCAGCCAGAGCGTCGTGTAACGGCCGGTCGATGGCCAGATCTATCGAGGGTTCGTCGTCGAAACTGCGCGAAACTCTCTGCACATAATAAGCCGCGTATTTCTGCGGGCAATCGAGAAAAGTTCTGAGTTTTGATGCGTTGAGAGTAGGAATCTGCCCGACCGGACACATTTCCTGAAAATCACAATAGGTACAGGCTGAAGAACGAACCGGGTCGAATTTTCCCTGGTAAATCTGTTCGCAGATATCCAGATAACGCTTCTGCGCCATTGCCATTTCATTAGCATTGCGCATCACCGTAAGGGTTTCATTTTCCTTAAGATAAATGAATGAGATTTTTCGAACTTTGCTCGGCCAGATACGATCAGCCGCGTGAAAAAGCAGTTGAACATTCAGGTTCTGTTCGAGTTCATAAACCCCACCCGCCGGAACCTTGCCGCTTTTGTAGTCAATCAGCTCTAAAGTGCCGTCGGCGAGCTTGTCTACCCGATCTATCTTGCCAGAATACTCGCCGCCAAAAAGATCGACTTTAAAAAAATAATCGACCTCGATATGGCGAGGTGGCGTCTGACAATACTTTTCGAAGTAGTTTTTCATGGCTGTCGTGGCAAGATTCTTGAATTCCAGTTCTTCTTCAGGGCTTTTATAACCACGACTATCCCAGTTTTTTATGAGAAACTGGGCCAGCTTTTCAATTTTAAAGGGTTCACCAGGACTTTTATCACGGTAAAAATCACGCAAAGCTGCGTGAAGCGATTGATCAAAGCTTAAATGTGCACCCGGCGCGCCGCCTTTTCGAATTTTTCTGACATAGGTGTAGTGAAACTTTTTCGGGCAGGTCAGGTAAAGATCTACTTTGCCGCCGCTGAGCGGAATTTTGATCTTGGCAGGCCCTTTTTCCGGCGGTGCCTTTTCGCGCGGACTGCCGCCCAAACCTTTACTTTCAGCTTTTTTTTCTTTCTTTTCAATATTTTGCTTTTTCAGGTTGTCTTTCGTCGATCTGAACAGTTTTGAAAAAAGGTCGGGCTTCTCGGCCATTCCGGGCTCCTTGCTGAAACTTTTTATTCATTATAGCGCACCTTCACAAATATCTCAAAACCATCTTTAAGCCCGAAAATTTTGAAAGGCTTTTATTATAGCGAGTCGCCCGGAGGTTTTTCAAAAGCGAAGGTTTCGGAGTTTTCCATTATTTTATGATTTTATGTTGAGATTGCCTTTAGTTGGTATCACCTGCTAAGATATTTCAGAAATTACCGCGAGAAGGACAATAAATGGAACGATCTGCCGAACCGGCGTGCGCCTCAACTGAAGATTATTCGGGTAAGAAGTGGTTTTTCTTCTGTCTTGCCGGTTTTCTGCTGCTTATGCTGGTGTTTTTCAAAAACGCCTGGGTTTGCGACGATGCCTATATCAATTTTCGCTCTATTGAACAGCTTTTCAGCGGCAATGGCCCCAACTGGAACCCACATGAACGGGTTCAGGCCTACACCAGCCCCTTGTGGTACTGGCTTCTTGCTCTGGCCAGGGTCGTTTCTCCAGACCCCTTTTTCAACGCCATCATTCTTTCGTTTGTCGTAACCCTGCTTTTGTGCTTTTTCATATATCGTCAGCTTACGCTGCCAGCCGCCGGCCTGACTTTTTTCATTCTCGCTGCCTCGAACGCATTTGTTGATTTTTCTACTTCTGGCCTTGAAAACATTCTTTGTGCTTTGCTTGTGGTCGCAGGCACAATTTTTACCGCCCGGGCCATCGAAAATAAAGATTCTGATTCTTCTGCGCCTCTTGCCATGATAATCCTTGCGCTGATGCCGCTTTGCCGCCATGACCTGATTCTTTTCATGTTACCTCTGGCGGTTCTTCTGATTTTCAATCGTTATAAGGGAAACCTGCAGCGATTGTCAGCTATTATGACAGTGTTTCTGCCATTATTGATCTGGTCGTTTTTCTCTTTGATTTATTACGGAGCAATTTTTCCGAATACTGCCTATGCCAAGATTGTTACCGGTATTCCCAGATTAGAGATGATTTCGCAGGGGTTTAAATACTTCCTCGTGTCATTTCAACAGGACCCGATTACTTTATTGATAATATTTTCGGCGATTTTTGCCGGAATTCGTATCGGCAGTGCCTGGGCAAAGACCGTAACTGTTGCGCTGGTTCTTGATCTTGTCTATGTTGTCTGGATTGGCGGAGATTTTATGCGCGGCAGGTTTTTTACGAGCGCATTTGTTATGGCGACAGTATTTCTTATGGGCAATACAAAGCTGTGGCAGAGTTTTTTCTGTGCCCGAAAAGTTTGCAAGGGTGCGGTTCTGATTTATATCGTTTACCTGGTTCTTTTCCCTTTTACCCCGCTTAATACCGGACTGTCTTATTCGAATTTCAACCTCGAGCAAGGCATTGCAGATGAAAGAGGTTATTATTTCGATGTGTGCTCTCTTTATGCCTATTTATACAGCAAGCCGGGCGAGGTTTTTCCTGACTTTGAATGGAGCCATATTGGCAGGCAGATAGCGCAAAGCAAGGTGAACTATCTCGAAAACGATTTTAACGGAATGCTGGGCTACTGGGCCGGCACCGACAAAATCATCATTGACCGGCTTGCGCTTGCTGATCCTTTTCTCGCGAGAATTCCCGTCGCTTCTACCACTGAATGGCGAATCGGTCATTTCAGACGCGAAGTGCCCGAAGACTATCGAAAAAGCATCGAAGCCGGTCAGAATAATTTCCCCCCCGGACAAATGCGAAATCTGTATGATCTGGTTTCTCTGGCGGCACGTGGCAACGAGCTTTTCACTTATAAAAGGTTTGTCGCTATTCTTCGCTTGAATCTTGGTGTTTATTAGGTTTAAACTTAAGCTGATAATTATGCCGAACTTGAGAGGTTTCAATGAAATATTCTGAAGAATTGAAAAATGCGATGATGAGTTTGACCGATCGCTATGGCATAACTCTTTCTGAAGTGCCCGATCGCTTTAAAGAGAAGATAATTCAGATTATCGGCGAAGGTTACAAATCTGAAATCGATCACGCATTCAAATCTCTCGAAATGGGCTTTTTGAGGAATGTGCGGGTTCGGGCAACGCATTACATTCAACCCGATAAGCTTAACGACACCCGCAATCTGATCGCCGGAATCGAAGGATTTTCGAACGATGATGTCAACGAGAACCTCCAGCTTTGGGTCGACATCTTTAAAGTTCGCACCGACGCTTCTATTGAAGAGCTTGACGCTGATGATTTCTTTTCTCCGGCTGACCCGAACGACAGCTTGCAGGATGTTTCGCCTATTATCGACAACACTGCAATCACTGCGCCACTCGAGGTTGAAAGGGTGGTCAACCAGTTCGATACTGAATCAGCCGTTTCAGAGCCCACTGTCGATGATTATGACGGCAATTTTTCGGATTCTTCGTTTGAAACCGTGGCAGATTTTGAGATTTCAGAAAACGAAAGCAACCTTATCGAGCACCTTGAAACATCCGTGACCACACCTGGTTACAACGATGATGCTCATTCCAGATCGAAAAAAAACAAAAAGCGCCAACAACCGCAGAAACCTCCTGAACCCGTAGCCTACGAGCCCCCCCCCTGGGAAAAAAACTCCTCAGAGCACACCATTGAAAATGCTTTCGTTGCGCTACGTGAACAGAATCCTTCTCTTGCTTCCCGCATCATGATGGAACTTGCCCGCGATGGCAATACCCGTGCCCAGTTTCATCTCGGCGAATTTTATATCGATGGAATCGGCATCGAGAAAAGTCTTGAAAAAGCCAAATACTGGCTGCGCAAAGCCGCCAGCCGTGGTTCAATGCCAGCCAGAACCAAGCTCGAAGAACTTGAAAATCAGGAAAATTCAGGCGGATGCTGCGGTTGTCTGATTGTGGGATTTATAATTCTGATCGCCTTTAATGTCATTGGATCACTTTTCTAAGACTAATTTTTGAGCTTCAGTAATAACGGCGTTTTTCTGTTCCTGACCAGTATTTTTGAGAATGGGTTTAACTATGCTTGAAATCAGCATAAGATTTTATGAAGAGCTGAATGATTTTCTTAAAAGCGATCTGCGCAAAACCGAAATTCGCAAAACCCTGAATCATCGCACCACCGTAAAAGACGTCATAGAATCTTTTATGGTGCCTCATACCGAGGTCGATCTGATTCTGGTTAACGGGGTATCAGTCGATTTTTCGCATCGAATCGACGATGGCGATCAAATAAGCGTTTACCCGGTTTTTGAATCTTTCGACATTTCGGCTGTCACCAGACTACAGCAGCGTCCATTGCGTGACTTGCGCTTCATTGCCGATTGCCACCTCGGAACTCTGACTCGCAGACTACGAATTCTCGGCCTCGATGTTGAATTTCGCAATGACATCACCGACGACGAACTCGTCGACTCGGTGGTGAATGCAAAAAGAATCCTGCTTACCCGAGATCGCCGTCTGCTGATGCGAAAAGTCGTCGACCGCGGCTATCTGGTTCGCTCACAAAACCCTGAAGAACAGGTCGACGAAATCATAAAAAGATTCGACCTGCGCCGCAATTTAAGACCATTCACCCGTTGTGCCGCCTGCAACGGCATTCTTGAACCAGTAGAAAAAGCTGAAATTCTTCACCTGCTCGAGCCTAAAACCAAACTTTATTTCGAAAACTTCTATCAGTGTCAAACCTGCCAAAAAGTCTACTGGCGAGGTTCGCACTTCGAAAAACTCGAAACCTTCGTGAAAAAGCACTTCCCATAAAAGCCAGGATCGAGTTTATCTTAAACGTATTTTAAAGATCATCGGCAGGGCTTTTGATTTTTACCCCAGCCCCACTCTTTTGCAGCAGAAGGGTATTTTCTATCGAGAGCGTCAGGAAGAAACACTTCGCCGAGGCCTTTTTTTAAGTCATTTTGATGAAGCTTTTCAGCCAATTCAAGCTGTTTAGCAAGAGCATTCTTGTATTTTGCCGGCAAGGGTGTAATTCGGTCTTTTCCGCCTTTTCCTTCGCGAACCAGAATTGCGTTGCCTGAGAAATCGATGTCTTTAACTCGAAGACGCAGGCATTCCATAAGACGCATCCCTGTTCCGTAGGCAATTCCGGCAATCAGAGCATGTATTCCATCAAGTCTGGCGAGCAAATCTTTCACCTGGTTTCTGGAAAGAACCAGCGGCAGTCTCTTAGGTTTTTTGGCTCTGGCGAAGCTTAGCTGATCGGCAATGTCAATTAAGAGAATATTTTTCATCAGGAATGAAATAGCGTTTAGTGCCTGATTTTGTGTGCTCGCAGAAACATGTCGCTCAACAGCGAGAAATTCCAGAAAATCTGACACGTGAAGGCTTGTAAGCGTTTTGGGCTCGATTGGGTGATGGAAGGCAAGGAATCTTTTTGCCCAGTCTGTGTAGATTTTTTCAGTACGCAATGAATAATGCATGGTTCTTATTGCGTTGGTCATTTTGCAAAAAATTGCGGAATGGATTTTTTCACATGCTTCGAAGCTGCATTTATAAGGGTTGGTTGTTTTATTGAGGTTTGAACTTTCTATATAATTTTCACGGTGGTTATTATGCAGGGTATCCGGCCAAACCGATGCCCAGTCAAATTTTAAAACTTTGGTAAAAAGGAATCTTAGTGCCTGGTCCGCCTGTTTCAGCTGGAAAATCTGCATGGAGGGGTAGGAACTGAGCTTGTTAATAAACCTGCAAACATCTTCAGGCCCTGCTTTTTCAAGCGGCTTTCCTTTTAGTTCACGAACAAAAGCCTGTGCCCTTTTAATCATCCATGGAATCGCCGGTGGGTAAGCATTGTTTTTTTCGAGTAAAACTTCCATCTGCTCCCATATAGAATGCGTTGAATCGATTTGGCAAAAACGTTCTCCCATTTTTTTTCCTCCAACCTGAAATTTGCGCAAGAAAATAGTGGCAAAGAGGGTAGTGGAGTAAGATTGTTATACTATACAGAATCTGTATTTCTCAATATAATCTAAATTAATTATATCAATATTACAAATTCTGTCTAATATCTGTTAGACCAATTTAAGACGTAGACAATAATTATCACCAGGCTCTGCTTACAGGTAAAAGAAAGGATTATAGAGGCATTGAAAGGTATAAAAATCAAATAGATTATGACAATAGGGGCATAATCAGAACAAACTGAAAAAAATATCAGATGTTGTCGGCAATATGCGAAAAAAAATATTTCCCTGTTAATAGGAAAAAAAGGAATATTACATGGATCCACTAAAACACATAGAAACAATTGGATATATAAAGAAAAATCCAGCATTAACAACAGAGAGTTTTAAGATTTTTTTGTCAAACTTTAACAAAACTCAATTGATTCAAAATGCAATTTTCAAAATTCTTGACAATGAAACTATACGTCACCAAGGTCAAAATCCAGACTGGGATGAATCTTTTGGCTTGGAATATTTTCGATCACCTTCTAGTACTGGTATGTTCATATCAAACGAAGAAAAGACAATAATTGAGGAAACAATAACTAAAATAAAGTCAGACCTCAATATCCTCAAAGACTATTCTTTTTTAAAAGAACAATTGGGAGCGGTTGTGTAAAATTTAGTCTGTAAAATTGGTCTTTTAAAGATGCGGGCCAATCTCTCCGAAGTTTTGAGTAGTGAAGCTTAAAACGAAGGAGAAAAAAT
>JASURT010000123.1 GCA_030446435.1 Candidatus Ozemibacter sp. | reverse complement strand
CAAATGGATTGCAGAAAACATTCAAACCTATTCGGTAAGCTACTTTGCAAACGGCAGCACCACAGGAACAGCACCGACAGATGCAAACAAATATGTTGCCGGTAGCACTGTTACTGTAAAGACCAACTCCGGAAATCTCGTAAAGACCGGGTTCACGTTCTCTGGCTGGAACACAAAGGCTGACGGCACAGGAACGACCTACGCTATTGGTGCAACTTTTGCTATTGGTTCTGCGGATATAAGCCTTTATGCCAAATGGGTGGCCGAAACAGTTGTTAACTATACCGTAACCTTCAATGAAAATGGCGGAGCAGCGGCTGTAAATCCTGACATAATCGTAGTAAAAAGCGGTGATGCGGTTGCCAGCATGCCGACTGAACCGAGCAAAACCGGTCACACTTTTTCGGGCTGGAACACCAAAGCAGATGGAACAGGTACTGCATTCACAGGCTCTACCATTGTAACTGCAGATATAACAGTTTACGCTATTTATAGCATAAATAAATTCACTCTAAACTATGTGGCCGGACAAAACGGTTCGATCACAGGCTCAACCACACAAATTATTGGCTATGGCTCCAGCGGTTCTGAAGTAACCGCAGTACCCGCCACTGGCTACAAATTCACCGCCTGGAGTGACGGAAAAACCGACAATCCCAGAACTGACGCAAATGTTATGGCAAACCTGGACGTAAGCGCTTCATTTTCCGCAATTAATGCTGATGTTAATGCGAACAACAAGTTTGCCTTCAGCGAAAATGCAGGCTGGATAAATTTCTCTACAGAACATGGGAAAGCAACAGCGAAACTTGGAGAAAACGGATATCTTTCAGGTTTTGCCTGGGGCGAAAATATAGGCTGGATAAAGCTCTCAGCTTCATCCGCGACAGCGCCCTTTGCCAATAACTCTTCGAGTAACTGGGGAATCAACATCGCCAGTAATGGAAGCCTATCCGGGTTTGCCTGGAGCGAAAATTCTGGGTGGATAAACTTTGGCGTAAACAACGGCAATGCATCGATTGATCAGCAAACCGGCGAACTTTCGGGCTTCGTCTGGGGTGAAAATATCGGCTGGATAAAATTGTCCGGCTCCGCATACAAAGTACAATTTCAATTATAGGTATTGATATGAAAAATAGAAACCATAAAATTGTCTCACTGGCATTGGGGCTTAGCCTCGTTAGTATATGCCTGCTATTCGCAGGCGATCTGACTCCGACCGCTGCGCCAGATAATTCCGCCAGCGCAATGTTCAAGATTGAAGACCTTTATCAAAGGCTTCTCAATGGCACCGCCGGCACAAAGAGATCCGCAGGTTTTACTGAACCCTCTGCCGGTCCAACCGCAGGAACAATGCACAGTCTCAATGACATTATGAGCAAAATGCCGACAAAGGATGACACAAATGGTGCGGCTGAAACCAATGTTTTACAGGGCAAAAAATTCTGGGGACTGACTTCAGGTCAGTGGGGCCCAAGAGTAGGCTCGATGCCTAACATTGGACAACAGAACGTAACACCCACGTCCGCAGATCAGAGTATCTCACAAGGCTATCATGACGGCAGCGGAAAAGTTGCCGGCGATGCAAACCTTGTCACTGGCAACATTAAAGCTGGAGTCACGATTTTTGGAGTCAGCGGCAAAACCGAAGTCGTTGACACCACTTCAGGTGACGCGGTCGCAGGCGATCTTCTTGCTGGTAAAAAAGCATGGGTTGATGGAACAGAAGTTACCGGAACGATGTCAAACGTGGGAACACAAAACATAACACCAGGAACAAGCAATGTTACAATAACCCAGGGTTATCATAGTGGCTCAGGCCAGGTCACAGGCGATGCCGATCTGGTTTCTGGCAATATAAGAGCTGGTGTGAACCTGTTTGGTGTTTCAGGTAACAGCAATGTGGTGAATACCTCAAGTGGCGACGCGGCCACAGCAACGATTCAGTTTAGCAAAAAGGCATGGGTAGATGGGGTTGAGATTACCGGTTATCTGGCTGGAGGCACTGCCTGTAACCCGGCAGCAACCTATAGCCCGCTTAAACGATGGTGCCATAACGGTAATGGAACAATTACTGACACCACTACCGGCTTAATCTGGTTCAGCAAAGGAAACAATTTCTGGGGAACATATGCCTCATGCAGTGCCAATATCTCATACCTGAAAAACGGAATTGATGGGCTGACAGATGGATCTTCCGAATATGACTGGCGATTGCCTACAGTAAAAGAAATGCTGACCTTAACATCCGGCACAGAAGCAATATCACCTGGCAATCAATATTTATTTACGGGTATGCAAACTGGCTGGTATTGGACATGCAGCGCACACACCAATCCCATTCCTTTAAAGAAGTTGAGGGTTCAGATGCCATATACCAACCCATACGGGGTCCAAGAGAATCCTGGTGCGTTATTCTGGGGCATTGCTGTCAGGAATCCATAGAAGTCCTACTTTGAATATGATTGTAAGCACCCGGGAAGTAACGATGCGAAACTATTGTTGCCAAAGCTTTTCAACCATAGCATTATGTATGAATACCACAGTGGCAAAATCTATATAAAGACAAATCATAACTAGAATAGCCCTGAACAAAAAAAAAGGCGGCATATCATGAAGAACTTGTTTTTGCATTCTGTTGTCTTAATGGTAATTTTCTCTCTCATAGCTCTGCCCGCACAGGCAAGAAAAATGGCCGGGGTAGAGTTTGAAGACCCAATTACTATAGATGGTACGAAACTGACTCTTAATGGTCTGGCCCTTCGCACAAAAAAGGTTCTATTCATGAACTTCAGAATCTACGTGGCAGGTCTCTACTTATTAGATAAGACCCAGGACGGAGAAGCTATCCTGGCAAGCGACACCCCTCGTCATCTGGTTACCCATTTTCTACACTCCAAAGTCACACGCAAGCAAATGACCGATGCCTGGAAAGAAAGCTTTACCCGCCATGAATACCAGGACAAAAAAGTTGGTCAGTTCATTGCTTTTTACTCAGAGGATTTTAAAAAGGGAGAACAAATGATCTTCACCTACCTTCCAGGAAAAGGAACCACAGTGACGTTGAGAGGCAAGGTCTGCGGAACAATCCCCGGCAAAGACTTTGCCGATGCCCTGTTCTCGATTTACATCGCCCAAAATGCCGGCTTACCCAGAATCAGAGACGGCCTTCTCGGAAAGTGAAAATGGCTTCTTCCTGGTCAGGCTTGTCATGGCTTATTCATTATAAAGAAACGACTGGTTGGGTCAGATGATCCAGCATCGGTGTTTCAACCTCTGAAAAATAGTAAAATTCACCGACAATGTTTTTCGCAAAATTGAGAAAAATTCGCAAGGGCGGTCAAGATTTCTGCATACCAGCACTGTTAAGCTACAGATAGGCGAGGTTAAGTCATGCAAAAAGAAAAATTTGAAGCAGTGCAGCGAATGCAGGATTTCATAGAAAGCAACCTGAACAAACCAATAACTCTGCTGGATTTGTCTGAAGCTGCAGGGTATTCTGAAAGCCATGCTTCAAGAGTTTTCAAAGAGATAGTTGGAATTGCTCCGCTTGAGTATTTGCGCTCACGTCGACTGTCCCGGGCAGCAGAAAGTCTGCGCGATACTCCACGAAAGATTCTTGATATCAGCCTTGAAGTTAGCTTTGAAACACATGAGGGCTTTTTAAGAGCATTCAAAAGACGTTTTGGATTTTCTCCTGGCTACTATCGAAGAAACACGCCTCCAATTCCACTGTTTCTGCCACGCAGCGCCATGTCCTATTACCTCCATTATCTTAAAGGAGAAACAAAAATGCAGAACATTCCCAATGAAAATACCGTTTTTGTGCAGGTCGTTGAACGCCCAGCAAGAAAGCTGATACTTCAGCGTGGCAAGGCAGCCACTCACTACTTTGAATACTGCGAAGAGGTGGGCTGCGATGTGTGGGGAGTATTGAGCAGCATTAAAGAAGCTATTTATGAGCCTATAGGAATGTGGCTTCCGACAAACATGATCAAGGCAGGCACTTCCGAATACGCTCAGGGAGTTGAAGTCCCAACGAATTATGCAGGACAGATTCCAGAAAAGATGGAAGTTATTGATCTGGAGCCCTGCAGAATGATGGTATTCCAGACCACTCCTTACAAGGATGAAGATATGGGCGCTGTCATAAACTCTCTGCAGAACTGTATCGAAAAATATGACCCAGGTGTATACGGCTATGCATGGGATGACCAGGCCGCACCTCGATATCAATTGATTCCACTTCCAGAGCGTGGTTATATAGAAGCCCGGCCAGTAAGAAAACTATAGACTTAAGACATTCGGATTTTTACATTCCGGCAGGCATGATTCCAGCAATGGATTCATGCCTGCATTTTTTTAAAATTAAGATCCAGGCAGACCATCTCAATAAAAACCCCGCCCGCTTTTTTCAAAGCAGACAAGGTTTCGCTAAAAGCGGCAGGGCAAACCGAACCCGCGTCCGAGAAAGCTTTTACCAGAAATGGCGGTTGGCGAAGGCGTGGCCGGAGCCTTGAAGTTAAAATCTTTTCCTGGCAAAAGCTCGACCTGATGATGACTTTAAGTATTTTTCAAAAGCAATCGCTTTTTCGCGATCGTTAAAGCCTATAAGATTCTTCAGTTTCCATGGTCGATACTTAGCTGAATAACTGCATTTACCATTATTGTGAGCTTTTATACGTGCTTCAATATCCGTTGTACAATTGTGTCCAGGGCTTTTTCGATCGACAGACCAAATGGCCTGCCGGGTCGTAGTTCGAGCGAACAACTTGTCAAAACGAAGATTGCCCGGCTTCGCCTTTCAGCTACACCGCGGCAGCCTTCATTCTTCGCTGCGCTCGAACGAAGACTGGAGGCGGCTCGCCACGGAATATATCTACGTCCTCGTTACAAAAGGCTTTCCACTGTCTGTGTTTCAGGAAGAAAACCATCTTTTACCTTATTTCAGGCAGTTCTGGTCTTCTTTTGGAATTTGCAAGATTTGGACTTACAAGGGGTAACAGCAACCCTTAAACGCAAATCGAACATTTCTGGTTTATTCATGCAATTCTCGTGACAGAATTACAGCACAACAGAAGGTTTAACTTTTACAAAGAACAATTATCGATTAACACCAATCATGACTGATTTTCTTGCTTAAAAATCAAATATAATTATAATATCCAAAATATAGAATACTGTATCAGGATATTTAGCGTGAAGATCAAGTCGCCGAATTTTGAATTTATTGAAGAGTTTGATCCCTTTATTTTTAAACTGGCAATTTCGGCAGAAAAATACTGTTTAACAGACCCTGTTGCAGCATTGGTAAAGCTGCGCATTCTCGGCGAAAACATTACCAAAAACATTGCTTCCCACTTCAAGGTTTACTTTGATCAAACGGTAAATCAAAACAGCCTCCTGAAAGAGCTCAAATACCAGAATCTTCTGCCCCAAAAAGTAGAATTTCTGTTTCATACCGTAAAAAATACAGGTAACAGAGCTGCCCACGAAGGAAAAGCTGATATAAAGGACGCGCTTCAATGCCTTCGCTATGCCCACATGATGACGGTCTATTTTTACCGAATCTTGTGTGACAAAACCTTCAAAGCCGAGCCATTTCAGCTCCCGGCATCATCAGACAACCTTGAAGACGAATATAAGCAACAACTGGAAGCAATTACTGCTGAAAATGAAAAACTTAAACAACAGATTGTTGATACAACCAAACTTTCCGCAGAAGAGAAAACAAAACGCCTCAAGGCCGAGCAGGAAAAAAAAGAGCTATGGCAACAACTCCAGCAAACCGAGCAGAATGCACTAGCCAAAGAAGCAGAGCTTGAAGCAGAAAAAGCGGCTTACGAACAAAAGCTTGAAACAATAATTCAAGAGAGCGAAAGCAAAAGCGAAAGTGCTTTAAAAGATGCTATCCAGACCGCTAACGAAATTTCCGATGAAATCGAGTTATCAGAAGCAGAAACTCGCAAGATTATCGATCAGCAGTTAAGAGTTGCCGGATGGATGGCTGATTCTGATGAACTGAGATACTCAAACGGAAGTCGCCCCGAAAAAGGAAAAAACAAAGCAATAGCCGAATGGCCCACAAAATCAGGCCCTGCCGATTATGTTCTGTTCGTGGGGCTACAACCGCTGGCAATAGTAGAAGCCAAGAAGAATTGCAAAAGTGTTTATTCTGCAATAGATCAGGCAAAGAGATATTCAAAAGATTTCAAATTCAACAATGAAATTGAAATGCCTGAATTTTCAAACTCCGATGCAGAGAATAATCCCCACAAAATCCCTTTTGTCTTTGCCACAAACGGCAGACCTTTTTTGCGACAATTCAAGGAGCTTTCAGGAATCTGGTTCTGTGACGTGCGAAGGCCCCAGAACCTTCGCAAACCTCTTGAAGGCTGGTATTCACCTGAAGGCCTACAGAAACGACTGCGAATAAACTTGTCTGAAGCAGAGAAGAAGCTTGCTGAGCTCGATTTCAAATTTGATTTCCAACTCCGAAAATACCAGGAAAAAGCAATCCGAAGAGTTGAAGAAGCCATTCTTGCCGGCGAAGACGCGGCCCTGCTCGCTATGGCTACCGGCACCGGTAAAACCAAAACCAGTATTGCCTTAATTTACCGCCTGCTCAAAGCACAAAGATTCAAACGCATTCTTTTTCTTGTCGATCGCTCATCCCTTGGCGAGCAAGCAGCTAACGCTTTCAAAGACACCGAGATTAAGGGCACCAAAAAGTTTGCTGACATTTTCGGTATCAAGGAACTTAAAGATAAAGAACCTGACATAGAAACCAGTGTTCAGATAGCCACCGTGCAAAGCATGGTCAAACGGGTTCTGTATGCCAGCGATGAAGCAACAAAACCTTCTATCGACCAGTTCGACTGTATTATTGTTGATGAGTGTCACAGGGGCTATCTTCTCGATAAGGGCATGACTGATTCAGAACTGCAATTTCGTGACGGCCTCGACTATATTTCTAAATATCGCCGTGTTCTCGATTACTTTGATGCCTTCAAAATAGCTCTCACTGCAACACCCGCCCTGCATACTTCCGAAATATTTGGCAAGCCGGTTTATACTTACTCCTATCGAGAAGCGGTTATTGACGGCTTTCTGATTGACCATGAGCCACCTCTGCGTTTGATAACCCACCAGTCAGAAAACGGCATATCATGGCAGGAAGGCGAGCCAATAAAGCTGCTGAATGTTCGCAAGAACAAGGTTGAACAGGCCACGACTCCTGATCAGCTTGACTTTGAGGTATCCCAATACAATTCCTCGGTTCTTACTCCAGGTTTTAACAAGGCAGTCGCAGAATGGCTCGCGACCCATTTAAACCCGGCTTCTGAAGAGAAAACCCTCATTTTTTGTGTAAATGACCGCCACGCCGACAACATGTGTTTTTATCTCAAAGAAGCTATGTGCAATAAGCACGGCGACATCAGTGACGACATGATAATGAAAATTACCGGCGCTGCTGACAAGCCTTCTGAGCTTATTCGACGCTACAAGAATGAGAAGTTTCCGAGTATTGCTGTTACGGTCGATCTCCTTACCACCGGAATAGATGTTCCTAAAATCTGCAATCTCGTTTTTGTGCGTAAGGTTAACAGTCGAATTCTTTACGAACAAATGCTTGGCCGCGCAACTCGTCTTTGCGAAGAGCTTAACAAAGAGACTTTCAAAATTTATGATGCGGTGGATATCTACGAAAATCTTCAAGCTCACACCGAAATGAAACCGGTTGTGGTAAACCCAAAGATCAGTTTTGCCAAACTTGAACAGGAAATTGTTTCCATAGATCTTGAAGAAGCTCGCGAGATTGCCCGCGAACAGTTTGTCACCAAACTCAGGCGCAAGAAGTTTTCGGAAAACTCACGCGATGCCATTGCACAAAAAACCGGCCTGGCGCTTATTCCGCTTCTTGAGATGCTGAGAAATTCTTCTCTTGAAGAAGTTAAAGCCTGGTTTGAGATGAATCCGGGGATTGGTAAATTCCTCGATAAACTAAATGGTAACAATGGCGGTTTTATTCCGATTAATGAAAAAGATGACGAGTTCAAGGAAGAAGTTACCGGCTACGGCAACGGTAAAAGCAGACCTGAAGACTATATTGAAAGCTTCAAACAATTCATAGAGGAAAACAGAAACGAAGTAATTGCGCTTAACACCGTTCTGACAAAGCCATCTGACCTGACCAGAAAAGACCTTAAAAAATTGAAACTGTTACTCGACAAAAATGGCTATAGTGAAGCCTATCTGGGCAAAGCATTTCAGAAACAGACCAATGCCGAAGTTGCTGCCGGAATAATCGGCTATATAAGAAAAGCTTCTCTCGGCGACCCTTTAAAGCCATACTCGCAAAGAGTCGACGCAGCAATTGAAAAAATTCTCAAAAAATATGATTGGAACCCGGCCCAGAAAAAATGGCTTCTTTTGATTGCCAAGCAAATGAAAGCTGAATTCATCGTCGATGATGAAGCCTTCAAAACAGCCCAGTTCAGAGATGCCGGAGGATTTAATAGAATCAACAAGGCATTTGATGGTAAATTAAAGGCCATTATTACCGAGATCACCCAGAATCTGTGGCAGAAAGAAGCATAAACCATGACCGTAACTCAGGATATAGTCGCTAAATTATGGAACCTTTGCAATATTCTTAAAGACGATGGCGTCACTTACCATCAGTATGTTACCGAGCTCACCTATCTTTTGTTCCTGAAAATGATGCAGGAAACAAGCAAAGAAAACTTACTGCCCAAAGAATATCGTTGGAAAACTCTGCTTGATACCAATGCGGACGACCGGCTCGAAAATTACCGAACCATGCTGGTTAAGCTTGGTAGCGACTCTCACAAGCTTATACGCGAGGTTTTTGCCAATGCTACAACTTTTATCAAGCATCCCAAGAACCTTACCACCCTCATTGAAAGCATAGACCGGCTCGACTGGTTTGAAGCAAAACAGGAAGGACTCGGCGACCTTTACGAAGGGCTTCTTGAAAAAAACGCCAACGAAAAGAAATCAGGTGCCGGGCAATATTTTACCCCAAGAGTTCTGATCGATGTCATGGTCAGGCTGATGAAACCACAATATGGTGAAATAATTCAGGACCCGGCCGCCGGAACCGGTGGTTTTCTGATTTCTGCCAGCCAGTATATGCGAAATGAAAAGGATGTTTTTGAACTTAACGAAAAAGAATATGACAGGTTTAAAAACCATACCTTTTATGGCATGGAACACGTTCAGGACACCCATCGTCTGGCAGTTATGAACCTGATTTTGCATGGCCTGGACGGCGAAAACGACAGTGCCGGAATGATTTACGGCGATACCCTTTCACCAAAGGGGCAGACTCTGCCCAAGGCCGATGTAATTCTTACCAACCCGCCATTCGGCAGTAAAAAAGGTGGTGGTTTGCCCACCAGAGATGATTTCACCTATCCGACCAGTAACAAACAACTGGCTTTTTTGCAGCATATCTATCGCCATTTAAAGCCCGGTGGCCGTGCCGCTGTAGTATTGCCTGACAACGTGCTGTTTGAAGGTAACGTGGGCAAAAGCATTCGTCAGGATTTAATGAACAAATGCAATCTGCACACAATCTTGAGACTGCCAACCGGAATTTTTTATGCACAGGGCGTAAAAACAAATGTGTTGTTCTTCACCCGTGGAACCAGCGAAGAAGGCAACACCAAAGATGTCTGGGTCTATGATCTGAGAACCAATATGCCCAGCTTTGGCAAAACCAACACATTACAGGAAAAGCACTTCGATGAATTCATCAAGTGCTTTGGCGAAAACCCGGACGGCAGCGCAAAGCGCAAAGATCAGGGCGAAGCCTCTAGATTTAGAAAGTTCGACCGTAAATTCATCAGTGATAGAGATGACTCCCTTGATATCAGCTGGTTAAAAGATGATTCCCTGCAGGACGCCGAAGGCTTGCCAGAACCTGAACTTCTGGCAAGAGAAGCCATCTCAGAGCTTGAAGGTGCCCTGGAAGACCTGAACGAAATCGTTGATTTGCTTGAAACCGAGGCAGAATGATGACTAAGGAGTTACCAAAGGGTTGGGTAGAAACAGAATTTGAATCAATTTGCAAAGCAATTCGTGGGATAACTTTTCCTGCATCAAAAAAACAATTTGAGAAAACCAGTGACAACATTTGTTGTTTAAGAACAACAAATGTTCAATCTGAAATCGACTGGGATGACATATATTTCGTTGATAAAAGTTATGTAAAAAGGGATGAACAGGAGATTCAAGTTGACGACATATTAATGTCAATGGCTAACAGCTACGAACTTGTGGGCAAAGTATCACTTGTTAAATCTCTAGAACAAAATGCAACGTTTGGGGCCTTTTTAAGTGCAATTAGGCCATTAGGGAAAGTAAATAGTAGATTTCTCTACTATCAAATTAAAACTGATAAGATTCAAGAAGAGCTGAGGCGTGGATCAAGCCAAACTGTAAATATTGCCAACATTTCTTTAAAAAAACTTAGTGCCTTAAAATTTTTGCTCCCCCCGCTGAATGAGCAAAAGCGAATCGTAGCCAAACTAGACCAGCTTCTGGCCCGCGTCGACTCGGCCCACGCTCGTCTCGCCACCGCCGCCAAAACCATCAAACGCTTTCGCCAGGCAGTCTTGAATGCTGCAGTAACCGGTGGGTTAACTGACGACTGGAGAAAAAACAAAGAAACTTCACCTGTTTCTTGGCAGCGACAGAAGCTTGAAAAATGTGCTGAAATGAGACTCGGCAAAATGCTCGATAAGAACAAAAACAAAGGCATAATGGTTAGATATCTTCGCAATACAAATATTAGATGGTTTTCTTTTGATTTATCAGATTTAAAAGAGCTTCAAATTGACGAAACGGAAAGAAAAGCATTATCTGTTGAAAATGGAGATGTTTTCATCTGTGAAGGCGGCGAGCCAGGCAGATCTGCCGTTTGGAGGCATGGCTCAAATGATTTGACCTTTCAAAAAGCTTTACATCGAGTCAGACTAGATAAAAAAGTTTTGCCAGATTGGCTGGTTTTCAATCTTTTTATAGATGGAAAAACAAAAAAACTGGACAAATATTTCACAGGAACAACAATAAAGCATTTAACTGGCAAATCGTTGAAACAGTACAATCTGCTATTGCCACCACTCGAAGAACAAAAAGAAATCGTAAAACGGGTCGAAGCCTTGTTTGCGCTGGCCGATGCCATGGAAGCCAAACTAAATGCCGCCCAAACCCGTACCGACAATCTGACCGCCAGCATCCTCGCCAAAGCCTTCCGCGGCGAACTCGTGCCCCAGGACCCCAACGACCAACCCGCAGCAGAGCTTTTAAAAGAGATTCAAGCATCGAAGTCAAATAAAAAGCCTAAGCAAACCCAAAGCGGTCATTGAGCTTGTCGAAATGCCGCTTTGATCTTGGAATCAAACCTATTGCGTTTGTGTTTTCTATCTATTTTGGGGGAGACAAAACAAAATGGTTAAACCCTGCTTCATTTTTTAACTGGTTGAATTCGGCCGGTTTAAAATCTAGTTATGAATTTTCTCCCAAAACCCATCCCCAAAAAGAAAGAACCCGCCAATTTGCGCGAACCCCGAAAGGTAAGAAGCGTGGCGGGTATGTTATTAACATAATACTCAACTGGAATATATATCTCCAGCTTTTCTTAAGCTTTCGAACTATGCCTTTGGACAGCCATTCACAAAATCAAAGTTCTGCACAAAACCTGTTTCCGGATTCCGAACAAATTCTGTTTCAAGATATTCCAAACCAGTCTTTCTGAATGTGCCAACCTCATAAACACCGGTTTTTGTGATCCAGACAAAATCACCAATGGGCTCACCATCAACAAATTTCAGGTTGTGTAAAATCTTGTCTGTAAAATTGGTCTTTTAAAGATGCGGGCCAAAGTCTCCGAAGTTTTGAGTGACTAAGCTTAAAACGGAGGAGAAAAATGACCCGCATGGATAAGAATACAGTTTTTAATGAAGTTTGTGAACAGCTAAACTCAGAAGGATTTAACGGAATTGCTAAAGTGTTGGAAATGCTCATGAATGCCGCGATGGAAATAGAAAGAGCTAAAACGATTGGTGCTGAGCCATATGAAAGAACTCATCACCGGAAAGCCCATGCAAACGGCTTCAAAAAAAGAAAATTTCATTCCCGGATGGGCGAACTTGATCTGAAGATTCCCCAAGTTCGTGGTCTTGCATTTTATCCCGGCTGCCTGGAAAAAGGTCAGCGTTCTGAGAAAGCATTAAAAGCTGCTGTAGCTGAAATGTATCTAAATGGCGTTTCAACAAGAAAAGTAACCAGAATTACCGAATATTTATGCGGCTTTCAACTCTCATCCTCGCAGGTTTCAAAAGTGACGCAAGAACTTGATCAGGAAATAAAATCGTTTTATTTACGACCTCTTGAGGAATTTCCTGTTATCTATCTGGATGCTCGTTATGAAAAGGTCCGTCATGGCGGTCACATAAAGAATATGGCTGTTCTTTGGGCTGTTGGTGTTGATAATGAAGGTCGCCGACAAGTTCTTGGATTATCGTGCAAGTTGAGCGAATCTGAAGTTCATTGGCGAGGCTTTTTAAGCTCTCTAATCGAACGCGGCCTTAGCGGAGTTCAATTAATCATCAGCGATGCCCATGAGGGCCTTGCAAAAGCGAGAAAATCCATATTTCCAACTGTGCCTTGGCAAAGATGTATGGTTCATTTTCTTCGCAACGCAAATGCTCACATTCCGCAAAAAGCTCTTCAAACTCCGGTATTTCAGGATTTAAAGGACCTTTTTAATGCGCCATCTTATGAAATGGCAATGTTTCAGAAAAAGGAGGTGCTTAAAAAATACGATAAAGCTGCACCAAAACTGGTTGAATGGCTTGATGAAAATATCCATCAGGCTATGACTTTCTTTCAGTTTCCAAGGCAACTCTGGAAAAGGATCAGAAGCACGAATATTGTTGAAAGATTTAACCGGGAAATTCGCAGAAGAACCAGAGTGGTTTCAATTTTTCCCGGCGAAAAATCAGTTTTCAGGCTTGTTGGCTCATTACTCATCGAAATTCATGAGGAATGGATCGCTGGCCCAAGATACCTTAATTACGAATCAATAGCCGAACTCAATGCTGAGGAACTAAATTACAGAAAAAAGGTTGCATAACCTCAGAAGAGGAAGATTTTTCCTTATTACCTCACCAATATTTGCTTGCCAAAACTCGAACAAATCTCCAACTATGACCAACTGACCATCGCGCTTTTCGACCATATCAAGGAACTCATTCAACAATTCTAACCGGTCGATCTCGTTTCCATCTTTGTCTTTTCCTTTAACTGTAAAATTGTCTCTTTTGCCGTGATCGCCTAAATGTAAGTCACTTATTACAAAAATATCTTTATCTGCGTTTAACATAGTATTTCCCTCTTTCTAAAACTTCAAAGTCCACTCGGCTTTGATTTGAACGTTGTCTTTCAAAGCTTTATCCAGATCAGTATTCTTCTGAATGTCCTGCCATGCACCACTAAGGCCTTTCACTTCAATATGAAAAGGCTTTTCATGGTTATCAGAACGGAAAATCAGAGGCTCATTTGGATCTGAAGGTATGGGGTTCTCGTGATCATCTGGGTCCAAAAGCTTTTGAGCGCGTTCTTGAACAGACTTTTCAATTGCCCTTTTCGCTTCAGGGTTGCAATGATCAACAGAATCCGATGCAATATCTGCAGCAGTCTGACCAAGCTTTTTGGCCAGTTCGTTTCTTAGTTGCTTTAATAGGTTCATGTTTATCCTCCATCTGGAAGTTTAAAATGCTGTTTATCAGCCGGAAAACAAAGATACTTGCAAAAATCAGAGGATATGCTAAGCTAAATCATAGAAGGCCTCCCCACATAGGTGGTTTTCTCCCGAGAGCTTAAAGCCTTCGGGCAAAAGAGTGGCCGTAAAAGGCCACGCGCCTGCAGTTGTCTTGCCCATCGGTCACCACACTTCTGGAGTATGACAACTGCTCAAAGATAGACCCGATGCCGCCAGGCACGGGTTTTTTATTTTAACTCATGATCTATTATACATCTTTTTCAATTTTACACAATGCTTTTTTAATATTTAATGAGCTTTAATTTTTACCAAGAAGTAAATTTCTTATTGCATAATAATTAAATCAGGATATAATTAATAGTGACAGGACTTCTAAATGGACTTTGAAATTGAAAACAAAGAGCTGATAAAACTCTACACAACAGGAAAGGCGAAGAAGTTGCGACTACCACCAGGTATCGCTGAAAAATTTGTTGAACGGGTTGCGCGAATTAAAGCTTCTGTGACAATCGATGACTTAAGAATTCCACCGTCGATGAATTTTGAAAAAATGCTTGGGCACGCAAACACCTTCTCAATAAGACTTAATCAGCAATATCGTTTAATTTTCAAGATAGAATTTACCGATGAACAAATGAAAACGGGTAAGGTTTTTATAACTGACATCTGGGACCATGGGAAAAAGTATTAGCAGCCCATGAAACAGGAGAAAAAAATGACTAATTTGAAACCTT
>JASURT010000012.1 GCA_030446435.1 Candidatus Ozemibacter sp. | reverse complement strand
AAGACGCCAATGGTACTGCGGGGGCAGCTCCGTGGGAGAGTCGGTCGCCGCCAGGTCTATAAAGACCCTGTAGAGAAATCTACAGGGTCTTTTCCATTTCAGGCCGTCTTTACCACATACGTAGGGGCGATTCATGAATCGCCCCCACAAATCGCTGCCCCTACGTTATCGTCTATACCAGGTTGTTATCTGGCCGTTAAAATTAACATAGATTGTATTGGCATCCTTAATTGTGCAAATTGCCTGGCCAGCATACCCAGTTATGGAATAATCAAATTTTGAACCTTTAACGATCCATCTTCCAAGGCCCTGAATTCTACTACCGTCAGGCCTTACTATGGTTACAAAGACCTGGTTACCTTTTGTTGAGACATTGAACGCATTGCCAGAATTTGATTGCCAGACGCCATTTATGTTCACCTGTTGTGTTTGCTGGCTTCTGTTTCCATTGTTGCTGTAAAACTGTTTTTTAGCGCCTCTGGTCCAGGTGTAGGTCTGACCCTTTGGGTCTTTTACATAAATTACATTGCTGTTATTGTTAGCGAAGGCCCCATTCCATACCCCGGCTCCCGGGACCTCATAGCTGAAATAGTCGCCAAATCTTGTCCACCAACCACGGTAATTCCAGGAACCGTTTTGGTTTGATACGGTAATTTGTAATTGCTGCATATTGGCCCAAATTTTAACAACAGAACCGGTAGATGATGACCAGACTCCATTTGGGTCACCTGCTTCTGCCGGCCCGGTAAAAAGCAGGAAAATGGTTATAAATCCAATTAAACAGATGGGGCTTCCTTTTAATATTTTCATATTGTTCCTTTTTAGATATATTTATGTGTACAATCTAAGAATACTTGTTCTTTGCTAATTTTTTAACCCCAAAAAAAATTAAGGTATCAATCATTCATGAATATGGACGCAAATATCATTTTCACCGGAATTGCAATTTTTTTCGCCCGAATACTCGATGTTTCAATCGGAACAATTAGAATTATCAGCATTGTTAACGGTAGAATCATAACCGCTTTCATACTTGGTTTTTTAGAAGTCAGTATCTGGCTTGTAGTCATCTCGAAAGTTCTTCAGGAAATCAATGGGAATCCGGTTATCGGAATTTTTTACGCCCTCGGTTATGCGAGCGGTAATGTTGCCGGTATTCTTCTTGAGAAGCAGCTTTCTTTTGGTAATACCCTTTTGCGTATTATATGTTTTGACCCCAGCAGTGATATCGCCAATAAAATGAGGGGAATGGGATATCGGGTTCTCGAATTTCGTGGATCTGACAGCGGTGAAAGCCATGTAACCGAGCTTGAAATTGTTTGTAAGAAAAAGGAAGTTCCAAAAATTATGAAAAAAGCCAGGGAAATAGAACCCGAGGCTTATTACGTAACAGAATCGGTAGATGTGAATAAAAGGCAGAGATTTGCAACCTTGCAACCTGCGACGGGTTGGCGGGCTCTTTTCAAGAAAAAATAAAATTTCAGACTGTTCCATAGGCCGAGAAAACGTTCTACGCGCCGAAGGTGCAAATGAAAGGGCACAACTGCCCTGGCGCGAGGCTTTAAAGAGTAAATCAAAACCCGGCACTTTGCACTCTTGACAGAGCCTTAGTGACCGGGTTTTGGGAATAGATGACATTTCCTTGGAAATAGATGAATTTCTAATTTCCTAGGGGTTATTTAATTTTGTAAATATCATCGACAATTCCGTATTTAATTGATTCTTCTGCATTCATCCAGTAATCACGGTCTAGATCTTTTAGAACTTTATCTTTTGACTTATGACAATTCTTTGCGAGCATCGAGGCCACGACGTCACGGGTTCTTATTATTTCTTTAGCCTGGATTTCGAGGTCGGTTGCCTGTCCATAAAGAAATTCAACACTGGGTTGATGAATCATGATTTTTCCATTGGGGAAAACCAGTCTTTTGTTTTTTGCGCCAGCAGATAGAATCAGTGAACCCATCGATGCAGCCAGACCCATGCAAACGGTTTTAACCGGTGATGTTATCAAATGCATTGTGTCTATGATTGCCATTCCGGAAGAAATTACCCCTCCCGGGCTGTTGATGAAAAAAGTAATTTCTTCGCCTGGCTTGGTATTTTCAAGATAAAGTAACTTTGAAACAATATCTTTGGCGGTTTCATCTTCAACCGCTCCCCAGAGAAAAATCTGGCGGTTTTCTAGCAGCTTTTGTTCTACCACTTCATTGATCTCAGAGTTCTTTTCTTCTTTTTCTTCTTTCGGCTCTTCTTCTTCGTCGTTGTTTCTGGTTCTTATGACTGATTTCCAAAGTTGTTTGTTCATTAACTATCTCTCCGAAGCTGAATTTGAATAGTTTGATTCTACTCTGTATGTGGTCTGAATAAAAGAGGTTTGTTACATATTTGTTTTATAAGTGCCTTTAGAATGGTAAAGTAAGTATATGAGGCGTTAAGGAGGATGATATGAATAAATTTTTTCTGGTAATTTTATTTTTTAGTCTTTTAAATTTTCAACTATCTGCTCAAAATTTGCTGCCAATCAATATCGCTCATCGTGGAGCAAGTGGTTATCTTCCTGAGCACACGCTTGCTGCCAAAGCTTTGGCCTACGGCCAGGGGGCGGACTACATAGAGCAGGATATAGTTTTGACTGCCGACGATATACCCATAATAATTCACGATATACATCTCGATACAGTTACGGATGTTGCCCGCAAATTTCCGGAACGTAAAAGAAAAGATGGCAGGTTTTACGCTCTTGATTTCACTCTTGCGGAAATAAAAACCCTGCAGGTCAATGAAAGAATAGATTTGAAAACCGGCTTGCCGGTTTTTCCAAAGAGGTTCCCCCTTTATAAGTCTGAGTTTAGAATTTCTACGCTTGCAGAAGAGCTTGAGATGATTCAGGGACTTAACAAGTCAACCGGCAAAGATATTGGAATTTACCCGGAAATCAAAGAGCCGGAATGGCACCGAAAAGAAGGGCATGATATTTCGAAGATTGTTTTGTTTATTTTAAATGAATTTGGTTATAAAACCAAAGAAGACAAATGTTATCTGCAATGCTTCGATGCCAAAGAACTTAAGCGCATTAGAGCAGAACTTAAATCAGAACTTGCTCTGGTTCAACTGCTTGAAGAAGATACCGATCTGAATGAGGTTGCCAAATACGCTGATGGGATCGGGCCTTCAATCAAACAGATTATTACTGAAATTAAGCCAGATGGGAAACCAGTGATTTCGGACATGGTAAAACTTGCTCACCAAAAAGATCTGGTAGTGCATCCTTACACTTTCCGCGTCGATTCTTTGCCTTTTTCTCTTGACTCTGACAAGCTTTTAAACGTACTATTTAAAAAGATAAAAATAGATGGGATATTTTCGGATTTCCCTGATGTGACCGCGAAATTTTTAAAGAAAAAATTTAAAAAGTAGTTTAAAGAGTAAGGAGAGGAATATGGTTCATTTTCTCGTTTTTATTATGGTGCTTGGCATCGACACTCTTGTTTTCAAGATTCTTGTTGAAAAAATGGCCGGTGATCTTGATGTTGATCTACCTGATTATCCTGAGAGCTTCAAGCATTGTGCCATCGCCAATGTTGGCGGGTTGGCAATAAGAATGGCAGGTTACCGGATTCCAGTTCATTATATTTATTTTTACCACATTTTCTACAATAAATATGGACTGAATCAGATCGCAGTTTTTTTATGTCTTCTTGTAATGGCTGCAATCGAATTTGGAATGCTTATCGGCCTGGCCATGATGCTTGCCAGATAATTCGTTCAGAATAAAAAACTAGGTATAAAACATGAGCAGGGTTTTACAGCTTGGCAAATGTTTATTTATAAGCTTTTTACCAGCTTTAAGCGGGGTTTTTGTCAAACCCGGAGCCTGGTATTCAAGTTTGAACCGACCTTTTCTGAATCCGCCAAATTGGGTGTTTGGGCCTGTCTGGACTTTTCTTTATCTTTTGATGGGCCTTTCGCTTGATAAGGTTTATTCAGAACCGCAAACTGAAGCCAGAAAAAGAGGGCTGCGCGCTTTTTTTACTCAACTTGTTTTAAATGCCTGTTGGACTCCGGTCTTTTTTGGCGCAAAAATGCCGGGAGTTGCGCTTATAGTATTGGCCGCTCTTATTTTTACAGTGATTCTAACAATCAGGAATTTCCTGAAAATCAATAGAATCGCAGGGTTGATTCTTTTGCCTTATTTAGCCTGGTTATGTTTTGCCTTTTATCTGAACGCGGCCTATAAAATTCTTAATCCCTGAAATATCAGTTGCGTTGACTGCGCAGAACTTCTTTCAGACGATAGACTGTCTGATTGGCAATGCCTTTAATAGGTACGTTCGATTCGGTTTCATATCTGAATTTATGCTGCGGAATCTGACCGAAAGTATTTTCGTTAACCACAATTTCACCAGCTCCAGCCAGTTTTTCGAGTCTGGCAGCAAGATTTACCGTTTCGCCGATAGCGGTGTATTCCATTCTGTTTGAAGAACCGAAGTTGCCTACAATGGCAGTGCCTGTGCTGATAGAGATTCCCAGGCCAAGATCATAACCTTCAGGTAATTCAATGGTTTTTCTGAATTCCGTGAATTTTTCCTGAAGTCTGAAGGCTGTATAAACTGATCTGAGAACATCGTCGGCTTTCTCGATCGGGGCGCCAAAAATTACCATCACACAATCACCCATGTATTTGTCGATGGTGCCGTTACTTCTAAGAATTAGATGAGTGGCAATTTCAAACCATGAATTCAAAATTGGCACAAGCTGCTCGATCGGCATAACCGAAGCAAGTGCCGTAAAACCGCGAAGATCGGCCATAAGAATAGAAACTTTCTTTTTCTTTCCTCCTAGACCAGCCATTTCACGATTGTTAATCAATTCATCGACTATTGAATCGGAAACATATTTTCCGAAGGCATTTCTGATCATTTCTGACTTTTTCTCAGCACTGTCGAGCATCTTTTTTCGGAATTCGTGAACAGCGCAATTCTCGAGAGATGAACCGAGTACGTAAGCAAAGGTTACAAAAAGAGAGGGTTCGAGGTAATGTCGGTTTTCGGGTTTTTGTCTGATTACTGCTATCAAACCAATAACGCGGTTGCCTGAGCTGACGGGCATAGCTGCCAGGGCATCGAGATTGGCTTGGGGAATAAGCTCTCTTAAAGAGGGCAAGGTCGCTTGTCCGTTAATTACATTCAGAACGCCTTTTTCAGGATCATAAGCGGCTTTTTCCCAGAAGTCAGGGCTTACCATAATTGGTTGAATATTTTTGGCGAACCTGTCGCCTCTTTTGGGAGACGGAACAAGGACGTTGTTTTCGTGGTCGGCAAGAAAAAGCATTGCAGAATCTGCTTTAAAGCAGGTTTCAAGAACATGATAAGCCTGAGAAATAATTTTGTTTCGATCTCTGAGACAACCGATAAGGCTGAAGTAAAGTATTCTTGAAAGACTGTTGTCTTTGTGGTCTCTTAACTCAGTTTTCATCTTGCCGAAAGCTTCTTCTGAAATGAATGATTTGTGCAGACGCCACTGAAAAAGAGTCATCATCAGAACAATAATCATTTCGGTCAGAAAACCCCACATAAAAGGCTTGAAAGAACCTGACCCAAGACTTAAATAAAACATGAAAGCGGTGTTAGGAAACAAAATTATTATTGCCCAGAAGAAATAGTTTTCTTCAACAAGTAAAGCCGATACCAATAGAACTAAAACGGCAACAAGGCTATGTATGGCAACTACGAATTCGCCAAGCTTGGTAAAATTATAATAGTCAAGCCCGGCAAGCCCGAGGCAAAGAAAAACTATTATCCAGAATAAATCAGATTTTAACAGTGAGAATCTATTACTTGCGACAGAATATTTTTTCATTTAATCTTTACAATAACTAATTCAGGCGGAAATACCTTTAAACAGTAAAACACAAAATTAGTTTTTTATAAAGCCCTGAAATTTTCGAAAAACTTTTAATCTCAATCATCAGTATTATCTGATTCGTAAATTTCAAGATCGAACTCTTTTTCGGATTTGGCTACGAGTAAAGTACAAACCGCGTCGCCCGAGATGTTGACTGCAGTGCGTGACATATCGAGAAGCCTGTCAATTCCAATGATCAAGGCTATGCCTTCAACAGGCAGATTTATCGATTCAAGAACCATTGCCAGAGTTATGAGACCAACTCCGGGAACCCCGGCGGTGCCGATCGATGCAAGAGTTGCGGTAAGAATAACGGTTAAAAATGACCCAAGAGTAAGGTCTATCTGGTAAACCTGGGCGATGAAAACCACTGCCACGCCCTGCATGATCGCAGTGCCGTCCATATTAATCGTTGCCCCAAGCGGAAGAGTAAAAGAAGCAACACTTTTTGAAACTCCACAACGTTTTTCGACGGTTTCAATAGTTATTGGCAGGGTGGCGCTGCTGCTCGCAGTAGAGAAGCCTACGCTCATTGCGGGCAAGAAATTCTTAAAAAACTTTATCGGGTCAAGTTTGCCCAGGCCTCTTAGAGCCAGCATATAAACTACTGTGATATGAAGCAAAAGCACTAGCAAAACCGTTATTGTGTATTTTATCAAAGGCAGCATTGCATCGAAGCCCACAGTAGCAAAGGTTTTCGCAATCAATGCAAATACCCCATAGGGCGCAAAATACATAATAATCACAACCATTTTCATGATTACTTCGTTGGCAGATTCAAAAATATCTAAAACGGGCTTTGCTGCTTCTCCAGACATAGTTGCAGCGATTCCAACAAGAAGAGCCATAAAAATTATCTGAAGCATGTTTCCCTCTGCCATTGCCATAAAAGGGTTTTCCGGAACGATTTTTTGCAGGGTTTTAACCAATGATTGCGGAGCATTAATGCTGGGTTGCTGTTCGACAAGTTTAGTCATGTCAAGGCCGGAACCGGGCTTTATCTGCTGCGCGACAATCAGTGCGAGCGCAATGGCAATACTTGTAGAAATAAGATAGAAAGCCATGGTTTTGCCGCCGATTCTCCCCAGGCGCGTGATGTCGCCAAGTGCACTGACGCCACAAACCAGAGATATGAAAACCAAAGGAATGACAAGCAACTTTATAGCATTTATGAACATACTGCCCACAAGCTCGAAAATTCCTTCGATCAGCCAGACATCACGCAAAGAACCTTCTGGTAAATAAGAGGTGGCAATTCCTACCAAAGCCCCAAGAACAAGACCGATAAGAATATGAATCGTTAAAGAGTTTTTTTTGTGCATGATCTTTCCTGCTTTTAGGTCTGTATCCCCGTAAATTTATTTTTTTCAAGTTTAAACTAAAACTTCAGGCAATGCCATGATTTTGTTCTAAAACCTTTAATGATAATTGAATCGGGGAAAGTTCAGGCTGTTGTTTTGCCATTTTTGATTGCTCAATTTTGACTTTATTGTGGGTCGGGTTAAATTTATTAATAAATAGATGTTATGAGGAGGCAATAATGAGAGTTAATCAGAAAACAAGAATTCTGTGCCTTTTGATGTTTATTATTCAGTCTGTCTGTATTGGTGCGGCTGAGTTGATAATACCCGCCGGAACTCTGGTTCGATTGAATCTTGAAGAAAACCTTTCGTCAAAGACTAGTCAAACAGGAGAAATGGTAAAATTTACAGTCGTGGAAAGTGTTAAGATCGGTTCTAGAACCGTTATCAAGAAGGGTGCCGTTGCCAGAGCACAACTGCAAAAAGTAAGAAAACCGGGTCGTTTTGGGCGAAACGGCAGTTTGAAATTGCGTTATTTGACTGTAAGTTCAACCAGAGGAAAAGAAATACCAATTACGCTTGGTGAGAAATCTGTGAAGACAAACGAATCTTTAGGTCTGGCTGCAGGTGCATCACTTGGAGGTTATATGCTTCTAGGACCTATTGGTTTGATTGGTGGAACTTTTGTCAGAGGGCACCATATCGAGATACCCAAAAACACACAACTAATCGTTGAAGTGGCCAAAGATACAAAGTTTTAACCTGATATCTATCGCTTCGACAGTTCCATAAAAAACATACCATGCTTTTCGGGTTGAAAAGTCCGCTGAGCATGCTGTCTTTATCATGACAGATAAGGAGGTCAGCATTTATGAAGAAAATCAGCACGATTCTGATGGTGTTAATATTGATAATCATTTCATCTTCTGTATACGCGCAAGCTGAAATCACAATTTATTCAGCATTAAAATCAGATTTATATGTAAACGGAGTTAAACAGGCTTCGATCAATACCCAGGACCCGTTTATTCTTCAGCTGAAAGAACCCGGTACCTACCAGCTTGAATTAAAAGCTGAAGAAAAAGAGTTAACACACGAAGAACAAGTTACACTAATCGCCGAAACCTCTATCAGTAAAACAATCAGAGCTTTTGAGTCTGTGGCCGAAACTCAAGACAAGCAAGAATCAGAAAAAAAAGAAGAACCGGCAGTTACAAGGGCGGAACTCAAAGCAGAGGTAGCAAAAGCTAAAGCTGCAGCTCTTGCCGAAGAAGAAGCCAGATGAAAACGTGAAAAGGAAAGAGAGCTGGGGAAAAAAGCAGTGATTCACGTTATCGGCGTTGAAGCACAGAAAATGCCAAGCAGCGTTAAAAATCTCGAAAGAATCAAGATCTTAGGCGAAGTGTTGCCGAAACTTGATAAAAAATAGCATTTTCAGGGCAAAAGAATCAGTGTTAATCATGGTTACTGCAAATCTGGATGCTCTGATTAAACCGTCCCCCTTCAGAGAGCTGTTGTAAAGACGACAGCTCTCTTTTTTCTTATCGGCGATGATCATATCGCCTGGTTCGAAAAGGGCAACAATCAGTTTTTGCCTTGCGCATGCTTCGACATGCCTGCAATTCTTTTTCAATGCGCATACCTAATATTCGATTTCTGGCATTTAAGACGGCTTTTTGACGAGAACGAAAATAGCCAACGGAATGCTGAGCTTTTAGAAAAAACCGGTTGTTTTTAGACTGCAACCCGGTTAAACTAACGCTGCCCGAAGGCGCTGCAAAACTTGCGAAACCAGTTTTTCGAGTTTGCAAATTTAAAAAGCTCTTGGTTCAAGGAGCCCCAAAAATGATAATTATGAAATTTGGCGGCAGCTCAGTTGCTGATGCTGATCGAATAAAGCATGTGGCAGAGATTATAAAGCTTTTTGTCGATAAAAAGCCTCTGGTTGTTACTTCTGCCATGGGCAAAACCACAGATAAGCTTTTACATGCTGTTGAACAAGCTCTTGTTGGTAATATTTCGATCGATGAAATAAAAGAATCGCACTATGCCGCAGCAGAAAAATTAAATGTAGATAAAAGCTGCATAGAGCCTTTGCTTGAAGAGCTTTGCAGGTTATTATCTGGTGTTTCGCTGATAAAAGAATTGTCTTTGCGAACCAGAGACTATCTGGTTTCTTTTGGCGAACGTTTGGCGGTAAGAATCATTGCGGCTTATCTAAGCCAGACCGGCATAAAAGCAAAAGCTTTTGATGCCTGGGATATAGGTTTTACCAGCAACTCGAATTTTACCGACAGCGAGATACTTGACGAAACTTACCATAGAATAAATGACTGTCTTGGTAACCTCGGTTCAGATTATGCTTACACGCCTTTGATAACCGGTTTCATCGCTAAGGATGTAAATGGCAACATTACGACTCTGGGGCGGGGCGGTAGCGATTTAACCGCATCAGTTCTCGGGGCAGCCCTGAATGTAGATGAAATTCAGGTCTGGAAAGATGTAGACGGAATTCTTACCACTGACCCGAGAATAGTCAGTTCTGCAAAGCCGGTTAAGAATGTTTCTTTCGAAGAAGCCAGTGAATTGGCTTATTTTGGGGCAAAGGTTCTGCATCCGCGCTCTATTCTGCCGGCCATGGCGAAAAATATTCCGGTAAGAGTAAAGAATTCCTACAATCCGGATCATGAAGGAACCCTTATTCTCAGCCATATCGAAAACGACAGTGAACTTCTGAGAGTTCTAACTTTTAAAAAGCATGTAACTCTGGTAGACATAGTTTCAACGAGAATGCTCGGGCAATATGGTTTTCTCGCCAAGGTTTTTCAGATTTTCGATGAACAGGAAGTTTCGGTAGACATGCTTGCCACCAGCGAAGTCAGTATTTCAGTAACCCTTGACAGCAAAGTTAGAGATATGGACTCTTTACGTGCCGAGCTTGAAAAAGTAGCGCGGGTTACAATAAAAAACCAGAAAACAATAGTAACCATGATCGGCAACGTGGGACATTCGTCTGAAATTATGGCAAAAACCTTTGAAGTTCTTAAGCAAAATGCCATAAATGTGCAGATGATTTCTCAGGGGGCTTCAAAGGTAAATATCAGTTTTATCGTTGATGATTCAGAAGCTGAAAAATGTATAAAAGCATTGCACAAGGCTTTTTTTGAAAACTCGCAGGCCGACTTTTGATTCGGTTACAAAATCTGCAAAGGAATAGAAAAAAATGTTGAACCAGTTTCCGCTAAGCTCAGAGCAAATCGATCAGATTACCAGAAAACATCCGACTCCTTTCCATCTCTATGACGAAAAACTGATTAGAAAAAATGCGCAAAAATTTTATAAGGCTTTCTCGTGGATGCCTGGTTTCAAAAATTACTTTGCGGTTAAAGCCCTGCCGAATCCTTTTATTCTGAAAATTCTTAAAGAAGAAGGCATGGGCGCAGATTGCAGTTCTCTTTCTGAACTGATTCTCGCGCAAAAGGCAGGCATAACTGAAGAAAACATTATGTTCACTTCAAACGACACGCCCGCAGAAGAATTCGTCGAAGCCTCAAACCTTGGCGCTATCGTTAACCTGGATGATATAAGTCACATAGAATTTCTCGAAAATTGTGCTGGTTTTCCTGAGCTGATCAGCTTCAGATACAACCCCGGACCGTTAAAGGAAGGCAACGTAATTATCGGAAACCCAGAAGAAGCCAAATATGGCCTTACTCGCGAGCAGATTTTCGAAGCTTATCGAATTTCTAAAGAAAAGGGCGCGAAACGCTTCGGGCTGCACACCATGGTGGCTTCAAACGAGCTGAATGAAGATTATCACATTGAAACGGCCAGAATGCTTTTTGAGCTGGTCGTAGAGCTAAAAGAACGTCTCGGGCTGAAAATTGAATTTGTCGATCTTGGCGGCGGATACGGCATACCATATCGCCCCGGGCAGAAAGAAATCGATCTTGATGCTGTTTCGGCAGGCATCAAGGCTGAATATGACCGGCTTATCGTTGCCAATGATTTACACCCCCTAAAAATCGTCATGGAAAACGGTCGCATGATTACCGGTCCTTACGGCTGGCTGGTAACAAAGGTCAGGCATATAAAAATGATTTATCGGGATTACGCAGGTGTTGATGCCAGCATGGCGAATCTGATGCGCCCAGGAATGTATGGTTCGTATCATCACATCACTGTTTTGGGAAAAGAAGATCGGGTTTGCGATCACAAATACGATGTAACCGGGTGTTTGTGCGAGAATAATGACAAGTTCGCGGTAGAGCGAATGTTGCCAGAACTCGAAATCGGTGACATACTCATTATTCACAGTACCGGAGCACATGGTCATGCCATGGGTTTCAATTACAATGGTCAGCTTAGATCAGCAGAACTCCTGCTGAGAGAAAACGGATCGCTGCTTGAAATTCGCAGGGCTGAAACTCTCGATGATTACTTTGCAACTCTTGATTTTGAAAAACTAGAAAAGGAACAATTTTAAAATGGTTAAGCGCAATAAAAATCTTGCCAGACTCGTGGCAGGCTATCTTTTTCCTGAAATAAACAGACGAAAAAAAGAATTTTTGAAGAAAAATCCTGACGCAAAAATCATCAGTCTTGGCATTGGCAATACAACCGAGCCGATTTCATCATATATTTTAAATGGTTTGCATGGAAAAGTTGCCAGGCTTGGTACCATCGAAGGTTACAGCGGCTATGGTGATGAACAGGGCATAACTGAATTAAGGGAAAAAATTGCCGAGAAGCTTTATAAGGGGCTTGTAAAAGGCGATGAGGTTTTCGTTTCTGACGGGGCAAAATGTGATATTGGACGATTACAAACCATGTTTGGCAACGAAGTAACCATTGCTGTTCAAGATCCGTCTTATCCGGTCTATGTCGATGGTTCGGTTATAAGCGGCGTAACAGGCGATTTTGACGAAGCCCGGGGTCAGTTCGCTGACATTGCTTATATGCGCTGCTGCCCTGAGAACAATTTTTTCCCTGATCTGAAAGCTTTGCCCAGAACTGATCTTATTTATTTCTGTTCACCCAACAACCCGACCGGAGCAGTTGCTACGCGCGAGCAGCTAAAAGAGCTGGTTGAATTCGCCCGAAAAAACCATTCGATTATTATTTTCGATTCAGCCTATAGCGAATATATTGCCGACCCGTCTTTGCCCAAATCGATCTATGAAATAGAAGGCGCACGTGAAGTGGCGATCGAAGTAAGCTCTTTTTCGAAGCCGGTTGGTTTTACCGGAGTCAGACTTGGCTGGACCGTTGTTCCCGATCAGCTTAAATTCGATGACGGAACTCCGGTTCGCAATGACTGGAACCGGGTTATGACCACAATTTTCAATGGAGCTTCGAACATTTCTCAATACGGCGGAATGGCCGCTCTTGAGGAAGAAGGTCTGGCAGAAATGCGCGATAAAATCAGTTTTTATATGGAAAACGCCCGAATAATCAAAGAAGCCCTGAAAAACAAGGGTGTTAAAATCTATGGTGGTGATAATGCCCCTTATGTATGGGCGCAGTTTCCCGGGCGAAAATCATGGGATGTTTTTACCGAGATTCTGGAGAAATGCCAGATTGTTACCACCCCTGGCTCGGGTTTTGGGCCGGCGGGAGAAGGTTTTGTCAGGTTTTCGGCATTCGGCCATCGCGAAGATTTCGTTGAAGCGGTCAGAAGGCTCGAAGCCTGGTAATTTTCGGTTACTGATTCGTGTTTACCAGGCTTTTGACGAACTCAAGGGCCTGGTCACGAGTTGTAATTTCGCCGGTGTACTGAGCTTCGGCAACAGCTTCCAGAATTTCTCTGAATTTTGGGCCGGGTCTTAGTTGCAATTCAGCTATGAGATCTGCGCCATTCAGAAGTGGTGAGCGCTTTGGTTTTTTCATCTGCTTGTAGAATTCGCTCATGATCGAAAAAATGCCATTTGTAAATTCTTCGAGGTCATCACTGGTAAGTGAACCCTGGGCAGACATTCGATCAGCAAGAGATAATATGGCGATGCCCAGTCCATCGCGACCAGTTTCGGCAAAATATCTGAATAGTCTTTTTTCTGAAACTCCCTGTTGTAGAATTACCCCGGGTCGCATGTGATTCTTAACTACTTTTTGCAGAAAATGCAGTTCGTTACCGGAAAGTCTTAAACGCTCGGCAATTTCTTTGCACAGGCGCACCCCTTCCATTTCGTGACCATGAAAAATAACCCGACCCTGTTCGGTGCTTTCATGGCGGCAGGCAGGCTTACCCAGGTCGTGAATCAGGCAGCCAAGCTTAAGAAGTTGTCTGAAATTTCGTCCGGCTGAAACATGCTCTTCAAGATAGGCCAGAAAATTTGGCCACCAGTCTTCTTTGCGTTCACTGCTTTCAATCTTTTCAAGATTTTCAAGGGTCAAAAGGCTGTGGTCAAAAACGTCAAGGTGGTGCCATTCATTTTGCTCAACGCCTTTGCAGTCTACAAGTTCCGGCAGAAAAAAGCGCAATACCCCGGTTTTTTCCATTTGCGAAACCCAGTAAGAACTGTTTTCAACCGACAGAACTTTGAAAAATTCGTCACGTATACGTTCACCAGAAACATTTTCGAGCAGTGGTGCTTCATCAATGATTTTCTGAAAAAGCTCAGACGAAAATTCTGCGCGAAAAAGGGCTGCAAAACGAAAAGCGCGCATCATACGCAATGGATCATCGATAAAGAGTTGATCAGAACAAGGAATTACAAGCTTTTGCCGTAAATGCTCGTAACCGTTCAAAGGGTCAAAAATTTCCAGCTCGGCAGTGGTCAACGGCTGTTGAATTCTTGCGGCCATCGCGTTTATGGTAAAGTCACGGGCTTTGAGGTCAGATTCAATATCTTCGGCTCTGAACCTTGCGATGTCAACGTTGTAATGACGCGAATCAATCGTTTTTACAACCCTGACAACCTGTCGTTCTTCGTCAAGAACTACAAAACCGGCTTTTTTACGACGGGCGTATTCGCGAGCCATCGGCACCGGGTTGAATGAAACGGCCAGGTCAAGGTCGGGTATGGCTTCGTATCCGGCAAGCAAATCTCTGATGCTGCCGCCTACAAGCCAGATTTGATTGCTTTCAGAATTGTCGGTAAAACAGAGAATCTCCCGCAGCAGATCAAACTCAAGCTGCGGGAGAGTTATTTTTTTATTCATTCCAATAGATTCTTTTCAGGTCAAAAGCAAAGCCGCTGCCCGGCTATTTTGACAAGCAAGGCAGCGGCCGGCTTTTATTCAGGTTTTCGATAGTAGTTTATATCGGGTTTTCTGGCTGCTGTTGCTTCATCTAGTCTGCGAACCGGGGTTTTAACCGGAGCCTGCTTGAGAATTTCAGCATTTTCCTTTGCTTCGGCAGCGATCATTTCAAGCGCTTCCATAAAGCAGTCGAGCGTTCCTTTACTTTCTGTTTCAGTGGGCTCTATCATCATCGCTTCTTCAACGATCAACGGAAAGTATACGGTTGGGGCGTGAAAGCCAAAGTCGAGCAGACGCTTGGCTACATCGAGAGTTTTAACCCCAAATTCACCGAGAGTTTTGCCTGAAAGCACGAATTCATGTTTGCAAAAACGGTCATAAGGCAATTTATAGGTCTTTTTAAGTCTTTGCATCATGTAATTCGCATTCAGAACCGCATGAGTAGAAATATCCTTCAGGCCTTCACGTCCATTAACCGTTATATAGGCAAAAGCTCTGACGAGAACCAGAAAGTTTCCGAGAGAGGCAAGCACCGGCCCTACAGATTCGCGGCATTTGGTGGTAACTTTGTATTTCTTTCCATCGAATTGAATTCTTGGATTTGGCAGATATGCTTCAAGATGACTTTTTACACCCACCGGACCTGCACCAGGTCCACCACCGCCGTGTGGGGTAGAGAAGGTCTTATGCAGATTCAGATGAACAATGTCAAAGCCCATATCGCCAGGTCTGGTCCAACCCATGATGGCATTGAGATTCGCGCCGTCATAATAAACCAGGCCATCGACAGAATGAATCAGATTAGCGAGTTCGCCAATGTTTTCATCGAATAATCCGAGAGTATTGGGGTTGGTAATCATCAACCCGGCTACATCTGGGGTAAGTTTCGATTTCAGGTCTTCCATGTCGACACCACCGCGTGGGTCAGACTTGACGTTAACAACTTCATAGCCGACCATCGAACATGACGCCGGATTGGTTCCGTGTCCACTGTCTGGAATGATGATCTTGGTCTTGTGATTGTTGTTTTTTCTGTGATAAGCCTGCATGATCAGAAGGCCGGTCAATTCACCCTGGGCGCCGGCAGCGGGCTGAAGTGTCATCGAATCCATGCCGGTAATTTCGCAAAGATAGCTTTCAAGTTTGCTCAGCATTTTTAAGGCGCCCTGAACCGTATCTTCGGGCTGAAGAGGATGAATGTGAGCGAACCCTGGCAGACGCGCCATATCTTCATTCACTTTTGGGTTATACTTCATTGTGCATGACCCGAGGGGATAGAAGCCCACATCGAGACTGTGATTAAGCCGCGACAGTCGGGTGAAATGTCTTACCACCTCTACTTCTGATAATGAAGGCATGTTCAGTTCTTTTCGCAGAAACCTGGCAGGAATGTGATCTGCCGGATCTACTTCGGGAACATCGAGTTCAGGAAGGGTATAGCCGCGGCGGCCATCTTTCGAAAGATCAAAAATCAGAGGTTCAGCCATTGATCAACCCTCCTAACATGTCTACATAGCGGTCTATCTCGCCTTTGCTGCGTTTTTCGGTTACGGCTACAAGAACATGATCTTTCAGGCCAGAGAAGTAGTTATCAAGCGGTATTCCCGCAAAAATTCCCTGTTTTGCCATTTTTCCAAGAATCTTTCTTGCATTGGGAAACTTGATTACCAGCTCGTTAAAGAAACTGCCGGTGAATGGAAATGAAAGTCCCTTGATTTCAGCCAGTTCACGTTTCAGGTAATGAGCCTTTTGAAAGCTTTGGCCGGCAACTTCTTTTATGCCATCTTTGCCCATCAGGCTCATGTAAATGGTCGCATTAAGAGCCATTAAAGCCTGATTTGAACAGATGTTCGAACTAGCTTTTTCGCGACGAATATGCTGCTCTCGTGCCTGCAAAGTCAGAACAAAACCGGTTTTGCCATCGATATCAACGGTTCTGCCGACGATTCTGCCGGGCATACGCCGCAGCAGAGGTTTGTTTGCGGCAAGAAATCCCAGATACGGACCACCGAAACTCAGGGGTATGCCAAGTGGTTGACCTTCACCGGTGACGATATCTGCACCAAGGTTCCCCGGGGCTTCCAGCAGACCAAGAGCGATCGGATTCGCAATAACAATAGCCAGAGCACCATTTTCGTGGGCCATGGCTGATATTCGCTCTATGTCTTCAATAGTACCGAAGAAATTCGGATATTGAATCACGATGGCAGCAGTTTCTTTATTTATCAGTTCGCCGACTTTGCCAGGGTCTATGGTGCCGTCTTCAAACGGAACACTTACGATTTCAGTTCCCATGGTCTGGCAAAGCGAGTTGATAACGCGACGATACTCAGGGTTAACCGTTTGCATTACCAGCACACGCTTGCGTCTTGTCTGGGCGGTGGCCATGTTGATGGCCTCTGCTGTTGCTGAAGCACCTTCATACATCGAAGCGTTAGACTGATCCATTCCTGTAAGTGAACTGATCAGGCTCTGATATTCATAAATTGCCTGAAGAGTGCCTTGAGATACTTCAGGCTGATAGGGTGTGTAAGCGGTAAAGAAGTCTCCACGCAGAAGAATGTGGTCGATTACAGCAGGAACAATATGATCATAGGCTCCGCCACCGAGAAAACAAACAGCCTCATCGACAGTGGTGTTTTCGCGGGCCAAAGCTTTAAGTTCGCGCGCCATTTCAACTTCGCTGACTCCGGCGGGAATGTTTAGTTCGCTTTGCAGCTTCAATTCCGGCGGAATTTCGGCAAAAAGATCGTCTACCGTTTTTACCCCTATGGCCTTGAGCATTTCCTGAACTTCATCAGGAGTATTTGGAATATAATTGGCCATTAGAATTGTCTCCTGAAATTATTCGCAGATTGCTTTGTAATCAGCTTCAGAAAGAAGGTCATCCATTTCTTTCGGGTCTGATAGTTTAATTTTAATCAACCAGCCCTTGCCATGAGGATCTTCATTAACCAGGCCAGGATTGCTTTCGATTTCTTCGTTTACGGCCACGATTTCACCTGTCAGCGGAGAATAAAGATCAGAAACGGTTTTTACTGATTCGATGGTGCCGATGGTATCGCCTTTGCCGACGCTGTCTCCAACACCGGGCATTTCGACGAAAACTACGTCGCCCAGCTGGTTTGCAGCATAGTCGGTAATGCCGACGGTTGCGGTATCGCCTTCAAGATTCGCCCATTCGTGTTCTTTTGTGTATTTCATTTTATTCTCTCCTGATTTCTTAAAATTTATAAAAGGGAAATTTGCTGCAGATGTTGTTTACTTTTTCTTTGACGGCAGCGAGATTGCTTTCGTTTTCGTGATCTGAAAGAACCTGGTCGATCAGGTCAGCGATTTCTTTCATGGTTTCAGGTTTCATGCCTCTGGTAGTTACTGCAGGGGTGCCGATTCGCAGTCCGGAAGTTACGAATGGTGACTGCGGGTCATTCGGAATGGTGTTCTTATTGACGGTTATGCCGGCTTTATCAAGGGCTTTTTCAGCGGCTTTACCGGTTATATTCTTGTTTCTGACATCGATCAGCATCAAATGATTGTCAGTTCCACCAGAAACCAGTCTGAAGCCTTTTTCGGTCAGTGCTGAGGCAAGCGCCTGGGCATTGTCGAGAACTTTCTGCTGGTATTCTTTGAAAGATGGGTCGAGCGCTTCTTTGAATGCAACGGCCTTGGCTGCGATTACATGCATCAAAGGTCCGCCCTGAAGTCCTGGGAAAATTGCTTTGTCAATAGCTTTGGCCCACTGCTCTTTGCAGAGAATCAAACCGCCACGAGGCCCACGCAAAGTTTTGTGGGTAGTGGACGTTACGAAATCAGCATATGGAACCGGGCTTGGATGAAGCCCTGCAGCAACCAGACCGGCAATATGAGCCATGTCTACGCAGAGTACCGCACCAACTTCGTCACAAATTTCGCGAAAACGCTTGAAATCGATAACTCTTGGGTAGGCAGATGCACCGGCCATGATCATTTTGGGTTTATGTTCAACTGCGAGTGCTCTTAAGGCATCGTAATCGATCATTTCATTCTCATCGTCAACTCCGTAGGGAACTACATTGTAAAGAATACCTGAAAAGTTAACCGGGCTGCCATGGGTAAGATGGCCGCCATTTGAAAGATTCATGCCCAGGAAAGTTTCGCCGGGTTTCATTACCGCCTGGTAAACAGCCATATTTGCCTGGCTGCCTGAATGCGGCTGAACATTGGCATGGTCTGCGCCAAAAATCTTTTTAACTCTTTCACGGGCGACGTTTTCAGCGTCATCAACGACTTCACAGCCGCCATAATAACGCTTTGCCGGATAACCTTCGGCATATTTGTTGGTTAAAACAGAACCCATTGCATCGAGAATCGCATCTGAAACAAAGTTTTCTGAAGCGATAAGCTCGATCTGGCTCATCTGTCTCTGTTTTTCACGTTCAACGATTTCAAAAATTTCGGGATCAGCAATTTTTAAATTCTGCATCCTTAGCTCCTTTTCCTTGAATAAAACGGCGTTTCGATTACGGTAGCCGGATAATTTTTTCCGCGAATTTCAATATCCAGTTTTGTGCCGATTTTGCTTAGTTCAGGTGGCACATAACCAAGACCGATATTTTTTTTCAGAGTAGGGGACATTGTACCTGAAGTTACTTCACCAACGGCTTTGCCATCTTTCATGATCGGGTAGCCATGGCGGGCAGCCGGCCCTTTGCCAAGTTCAAAACCAACGATTGTCTTTTTGGTGCCATTTTCTTTCTGTTCTTTCATGACATCGCTGCCATTGAACGCGCCCTTGGCAAATTTGACAGTCCAGTTGAGGTTAGCCTCGATTGGCGTAGTTTCATCGTTAATATCATTGCCATAAAGCATCAGTCTGGCTTCAAGACGAAGCGTATCACGTGCGCCAAGCCCTATTGGTTTGATTCCGAGTTCTTTACCCGCTTCCATCAATGCGTTCCAGAGTTCTTCTGATTTTTCTGCGGGATAATAAAGCTCAAAGCCTTCTTCGCCGGTGTAACCGGTGCGGCTGATTATGCATTCCACTCCGGCGGCTTTGCCGGTAGTAAACCAGTAAAATTTGATCGATTTAAGTCTCTGGCGGGTAAGTTTCTGCAGAATAGCTTCAGCGTTTGGGCCCTGAATAGCGATAAGACCAGTGTCGTCTGAATCATTTGTCAATTCAACTTCGCCTTCAAGCTGACTTTTGATCCAGGCAAAATCTTTATCTATATTGGCGGCGTTAACCACGAGCAGAAATTTGTATTCATTCCAGCGATAGACCAGAAGATCGTCGATGATTGTGCCATCTGGTCGACACATTGGGGTATAAGCAATCTGTCGGTCTGAAATGGCTTCTATATCCTGGGTAACGATCTTTTGCACGTTTTTCAGGGCATCTTTTCCGGTAAGCCAGAATTCGCCCATGTGATAAAGATCAAAAAGACCTGAGTTTTCACGAACCGCGTTATGCTCTTCGATAATTGAAGAGTATTGAACCGGCATATACCAACCTGAGAAATCAATCATTCTCGCGCCTAGTTTTTCGTGCACCGAACAGAGAGGTGTCTTCTTCATCATTCACTCCTTGCCTTATTTAGAACAGTCCGGTTATCTGACCGTTTTCGTCGATATCAATAATTTCTGCAGCCGGTTCTTTGGGTAAACCGGGCATGGTCATAATCTCTCCGGCGATTGCCACAACGAAGCCTGCGCCGGCGCTTAATCTGGCTTCTCTAACCACCACGTCAAAATCTCTGGGGCGACCGAGAAGTTTGGCGTTGTCTGAAAGCGAAGCCTGGGTTTTTGCTATGCAAACCGGTACATGGCGATAGCCCAGGGTTTCAAATTTTTCGAGTTGCCTTTTGGCTTTGGGAAGGATGGTTACGCTGCCCGCACCATAACAACATCGCGCAATAACATTGATTTTTTCGATCAAAGGCATTTCAAGAGGGTAGAGAAAATCAAATTCGTTTTTACCACTTTCGATAGCCTTTTCTACCGCCTCGGCCAATTCGATGCCGCCCTTTGGCCCATTGGCATAAATATCAGAAACAACGGCTTCGAAACCAAGCTTTTTGACCTGGTCAAGAACCCAGTTTATCTCAGCATCCGTATCGGTATGAAATTTGTTCACGGCCACAACCGCCGGAACCCCGAACATCTGTATGTTTTCGATGTGTTTCGTTAGATTTTCAAATCCTTTTTTAACCGCTTCAAGGTTTTCGGATTTCAGGTCACTTTTTGCAACGCCACCGTGCATTTTAAGAGCTCTTATTGTGGCAACGATCACTGCCGCATCCGGGCGAAGTTTTCCATATCTGCACTTGATGTCGAAGAATTTCTCTGCGCCGAGGTCAGTGGCAAAGCCGGCTTCTGTAACTACCAGATCAGCAAGTTTCAGCGCCATTTGCGTTGCCATCAAACTATTGCAGCCGTGAGCGATATTGGCAAAAGGTCCGCCATGCACCAGAACTGGCGTTGAATAGCGAGTCTGAACCAGATTTGGTTTTATGGCTTCTTTTAGTATTGCGGCCATTGCACCCTGGGCTTTCAGGTCTTTGGCTCTTACCGGCTGCCCATCAACATCAAAGCTGACCACCATTTCACCAAGTCTGCGTTTAAGATCAGTTATATCTGCAGCAAGACACAAAATAGCCATGACTTCTGATGCTGCGGTAATGTCAAAGCCGGTTTCTTTCGAAACTCCGTTACCGGCGCCAAGGCCAACCACTATATTTCTTAAACTGCGTTCGTTCATATCTATCACCCTTTTGAACGGCACAGCCTTGGGGTCTATTCTAAGAGCGTTTCCGTGGTTAATGTGGTTGGCAATTAATGCGGTAAGCAGATTGTGGGCCGAAGTGATGGCATGAATATCGCCGGTAAAATGAAGGTTTATTTCTTCCATGGGAACCAGCTGACTTTTGCCGCCGCCGGTTGCGCCGCCTTTGATGCCGAAAACCGGGCCCATAGATGGTTCACGCAGGCAAAGTGCAGTTTTGCGACCAAGCATGCGCAATGAGTCGGCAAGGCCGATGCAGGTTGTGGTTTTGCCTTCCCCGGCTGGGGTCGGTGTCATTGCTGAAACAAGAATCAGTTTGCCGTTTTTGTTTTCGCTGACTCTCTGTTTAGCACTGTAAGCAATTTTGGCCTTCAAACGACCATAAGGTTCGATTTCTTCAGGAAGCAGGCCAAGATCGGCCCCGACTTCTTCAATAGGTCGAATCTGATCTATTTTTTCGGCTTCAATATTGTTCAAAACTGTTTACCTTTCGTTTTTAAGAAAATATTCCATCATGGCGGCAACCCCTGCTCCGGCTTGTTTCAAACAGCCTTTTTTCACAAGAGTCATTTCGAGCAAACCGATTGTGCCAATCAGGTCGCGCTCACCGATTGCACCTATGGTGGTTATGCGTAAAACCTTGTCATTATATTGCGCCTGACCAGCGGCAATGAGAATGCCATAACGACTGCGCATTTCAGCCACGATTTCTTTGGGGCTGATTCCTTCGGGGGTGTAAAAAACGGTCAGAACATTTGAGCAGGCTTCTTCTTCAGTGAAGAGCTTGAGGTTAAGGGCCTTTAGCGCTGCTCTCAGGCCGCCGGCAAGCTTTTCATAATGGGCATAAACGTTGTTCATGCCTGTTCTTTCAAGCTTTTCAAGGGCTACCTGAAGCGAGAACATGACGTTGATGGCCGGGGTCCAGGGGTAGGCCGGAATCGGCAATTCCTGATTGTCACGATACAGCTTCAGATCGAAGTAGTAGCCATGACATTTTACGGTTTCAACTTTTTTCCAGGCTTTTTCAGACAAAGCAATCATACCTACGCCTGGGGGGGTAAGAAAACCCTTTTGTGAGGCTGAAACAGCAACGTCGATATGCCATTCATCCATTTTGAAGGGCAGGGCGCCAATGCCCGAAACTCCGTCTGTGATAAAGATTTTGCCCTTATCTTTAAGAAATTCTCCGATGGCTTTTACATCATTTCTGATGCCGGTAGAAGTTTCGTTAAAAGTAACGGTAATGCCTGAAATTTCAGGGTTCTTTTCAAGAGCTTCGGCAATCTGCTCGACTCTGACCTTTTTGCCGTCATCACATTTTAAAGTGATTACTTTTAAACGAAAAGCTTCGGCGATTTTGCTGAAGCGCTGTCCGAAAATTCCAGTGTCGACGGTTAAAACTGTTTCGCCTTCATTAAAAAGGTTGGCTATAGCTGTTTCCATAACACCGGTGCCCGACGAGGTCGTAAGATAAAGTTTTTGGCTGGTGCCAAAAATTTTCTTCAGCTTCGCAACACAGTCTTCATAAACCGGCGAAAAATCATTGGTTCGATGATGGCTGAGTGGTCTGGCGCCTGCAAGCAGCACGTCTGAATCGAGATGAACCGGACCTGGGGTCATTAACAGGGTATCTAATTCCACTTCAGTTTCTCCAATTATTCCTTTATGAATTGTAATATTTCTTTTTTGCTTTCAAAGTATTTGAAAGAAGCATTGCTATAGTCATTGGGCCTACTCCGCCCGGCACCGGAGTAATGTGCGCGGCTTTTGCCGCAGCGCTTTCGTATTCGACATCGCCAACCAGTCGGTAGCCTTTTGCCGAATTGGGGTCATCGATTGAATTTATGCCGACGTCAACTACCACCGCGCCTTCTTTGATCCATTCGCCCTTAACGAATTCTGGTCGGCCGATGGCCGCGACCAGAATATCGGCGCGACCTATCTGTTCTGCCAGGTCACGGGTTTTGGAGTGGGCAATCGTTACGGTGGCGTGTGCGTTGGTCAGCAACATCGCCATTGGCTTACCGACAATGTTAGAGCGCCCAAGAACCAGAGCATTTTTTCCCTGAATTTCTATGTTTGAGCGCTTGAGCATTTCCATTACCCCAAGCGGAGTGCAGGGGACAAAGCCGTCGATTTTCAGACTGAGGTTTCCGACGTTGATCGGGTGAAAACCATCGACATCCTTGCGCGGGTCAATATGGTTGAGAACTTCTTGCTCATCGATATGAGAAGGTAACGGAAGCTGGACTAAAATGCCATGGATCTGGCTGTCATCGTTCAACTTCTTAACTTCTGTCAAAAGCTCATTCATGGTTACCGTTTCGGGCAGCTGTATTTCGCGGGAATATATGCCTGCTTTTTCGCAAGCCTTCTTTTTCATCGAAACATAAACCTGACTTGCTTTATTTTCGCCCACAAGAACGACTGCCAATCCGGGTGCCTGTTTCCCGGCCTCGATCATCTGCTGAACTTCAGCGGCTACTTCGGCTTTTATTGTGGCTGAAATGGCTTTTCCATCAATGATTTTAGTCAATTCACAACTCCTGATTTGCAATTTTTCAGGCTGAGTATAACGCCGCAAAACACTAAAGGCAACCTTATTTTAAAGGCAAAAATCTCTGGTTTTTCGGCGGCTTATGCAGCTCTGATTCAGACCAGAGTTTTTACATGTGCTGCCACAGCTTCGACGTCCGAGGCGACCGGTGTGGGCATTGTACAGACAGAAATTGCCGAATCGATATCTTTCAGGCCGTTTCCGGTGTTGATAATTACCACCTTTTCTTCTGAATCTATATCCTTGGCAAGCGCATGCTTTTTGAATCCGGCAAATGCGGTTACACCGGCGGGTTCGCCGAAGACTCCGGTGCCTCGGGGTAATTCAAGCAAAGCTGAGCGAATTTCATCGTCGGTAACCGAAATACAATCGCCATTCGATTCTTTCAGACTTTTGAGAGCCTTGAGACGATTGCGCGGGACTCCGACCGCGATTGAATCGGCAATGGTATTTCCCTCCTGAGGCGTGAATTCGCCGGTTTTCATTGCTACTTCAATTGGATTACAGCCCGATGCCTGAACGCCGATGATTCTCGGCATTTTTTCCGTTAGACCAAGTTGCATTAAATCGTAAAAACCTTTGTATACACCTGAAGTAATACATCCATCGCCGATGGAAACGTAAACCCTGTCAGGAACGTCGAAACCTAGTTGTTCCCAGATTTCGAAGGCCACAGTTTTCTTGCCTTCGACCAGATAGGGGTTGTATGCACAATTACGATTGTAAAAACCGAATTTTTCGGTGATTTCTACCGAAAGTTCAAAGGCGCGGTCGTATGAGTCGTCTACAATAACGGTCTTTGCGCCATACACCAGTAACTGGGCAACTTTTGCCTTAGGCGCCCTTTTGGGTACGAAAATGACGGTTTTTATTCCTGCCGAAGCGGCGAAACCAGCCAGCGAGCTTGCGGCATTACCCGTCGAAGCTGCGCAAATAGTTTTTGCGCCGGCTTCGATAGCTTTGGCAACGCCAACTGCCGAGGCCCTGTCTTTCAAGGAAGCAGTGGGGTTTCGACCGTCATCTTTTACGTATACATTGTTCAAACCAAGCTGATCTTCAATTTTGCTTGCCCGGTAAAGAGGGGTCCAGCCGACCTGTAAAGGGGGAACGGGCGCTGATTCTTCAAGGGGCAGCATTTTTTTATAGCGCCACAAAGAATAGTCACGATTCTGGGCAATTTCTTCTTTGCTGATTTCTATTGATTTGTAATCATAGATAATGTCAAGAATACCTTCGATGCCGCAAACATCGCAGACATAGCGATCGAGTGACACCGGAAACTCTTTTCCACATTTCATGCATTTCATTGTTGTGACTTTCATTGTGTTTCTCCTGTTTTAATTATTTTCCAGAATTATACTCCCCACAGGTTTCAAGGTCTAAGTTTTTTTCTTCTGTCAGAGAAAATAGGAAGCTCCGACGAGTCTCCATCCATGGAGACCGTCGAGGTCTCCCGTCATCCTGACGGTTGACGGCGCTTTTATGGAAGGTTTTTCAGAGAGTCAGGAGACGCCGAAGTTGCGTAAGCGGCGCAAATACCGGCACGAAGATTTTGCCGTAAACAGCAACGCGTTTTTTCGGTTTTGGGGATAAGTTTGAAATTAAAGCTTGGCTGGTTTATAATCTTTAAAGTAATATTCTTTTCAGTTACAGCAAAGGGGTGGGGCGATGGCCTGGATCATTCTCGTTCTTGCAGGACTTCTTGAAATTACCTGGGCAATTGGTCTCAAATACACTGAAGGTTTCTCAAAAATCTGGCCCAGCATTATTACTCTGGTTTCACTTGTCGGCAGTGTCGGATTGCTTACGGTTGCTTTGAAAAGCCTGCCCGTTGGTACTGCTTACCCCGCCTGGGTCGGAATAGGTTCAATCGGCACCGTTATTTTCGGCATAGTTTTTCTCGGAGAGGCAGTTACCATAGGTCGTGTCGTCAGCATTGTCCTGGTTATCTCAGGAATAATCGGATTGAAAATCTGTACCGTTAACTGAGGGTTTTAAATAGCCATTTGCCAGGTTTTAATGCTTTGAACCGGATAAATCAGCATTATAATATTAATTACAAGGCTATCTTTTATCCATAGAATCAGAAAAATCTCGACCAGCACAAATAAGGCCAGACTCTTTTTAAAACCTATTTTTGATGCGACCAGAAAACCCGTCGAACACAAAACGATGTCGCTTAATGAATTTATTATGCTGTCACCATAATAACCTAACGCGAAGGTTGCTTCGCGATAATGCTGTATAACCGCTTCCGAATTTTCAACGACTTCCCATATTGATTCAAGAGCAATGGCGCAGACGAGTCCCCATTGAGTTTTAATATTTCTGGCTATCAGAAGCAGAAACCAGCAAATGACAACTCCGTGAAGAAAGTGTGTGAAACTATAGGGATCAAGCAAGTGCTGAGAGGTTTCTGCGCCGTTTGCTTCGCCATACCAGATTTTTAATGTCTGACTTGGTGCCAGCCAGTTTCGCCCGGAAATTTTCAGAACCATAACGGTCGACACCAACAGAGATAAAACAATAACAAATACTTTGAAATATTGGTTTGTAAAAAGCTGCTTCAAAATTTCCCTCTTGAGCTTAAAAGGTTTTTCGAATCAATTTTAACATTAAATCCCGGCAAATATGATATTTTTAATGGCCATGAAAAAAGAAAACACAAACTGGTCAAATGTGCTGTGGGCAGTCATTATTCTGCTTATTCCATATTGCTGGGCCACATGGCATTTTTCTGCTGTTTTAGAAGAAAAAGAAAAGAAAAATGTTTCTCTGGCTGAATCTTCTTTAATGTCAGAAATGAACGCATTCAGGCAATCTCTCTCAAACAAATCAATTCTGGAAAGAATTTTTAACGAAACCAGTTTGCAACTTGGGTTGATTCAGGAAAAATCAGATGGTCAATTTAAGGTTGAAAGTGATCCGGGGTATTACAAAAACGATACCGCAAAAAAAATTCGATCTTTTCTTGAAGAAAAATGGGGGATCAGTCCCGAATATATTGTCAGCGTCGGCTTTCAGGGGCAAAATATAAACCATTCTGCAAAAAACGAATATGCCGGTGAAGATGTTTTCAGAATTGCCCGATTGACCAGACTCATTGCTTACTTTGTCGCTGATGTTGCAGATTTTAAACTCGCTGAGACAAAAGAGTTTTCTGACAATGTGCTGAAATTTTCTTTTGCCGGAAAACAGGTCTCTCTGGATGACAATCGCAATCGTGTAAACAGCCTTCTGCGTTACTTTTTCAGTGGCATGTCAGAATTTCCGCGGGGAAGAGGTATTTGTTTCGAAGCAGCAACGTCGAGAGTCGGCGGCAATAAGGTTTATTTTTACGCTGACTCGTTTCAAACAGAAAAAAAATTCATTGGTGGATTTTTTATTATCATGCCGAGTGATCAGTTAACTCACGAATTCGTGGTTAAAAATGCGGTTAATCAAGGAGATAAAAGGTTTAATCGGGGCCTGAAAGAATTTTCTTCTGATTTGAAGGGGAAATTTGTTGAATCTAAGCATGATTTTGCTTGCTATTCTTCGTTGCCGACCAATTTTATGACTGATTACCCCGAGCAATTTTTGAATCCCAACCCTGAAAAAATCAGCAACTTTTTACTTAAGGTAAGCATTTCAAAGAAAGATTTAAACCGGGAAATCATTGCTTGCCGAAAGCGAATGAATCTAATCAACCGACTTTTTATATTATTGATATTCGCCTCGTCTATTTTTTGCGGCCTGTACGGATTCCCCTGGGAGCCAGGATTGAGAGGAAGTTTTCTTTTGATTGCCGGTATTATAGTCATGATTCCGTTGGCTTTGACTTCTTATTTTTCTGATCTGCTGTTGGAAAACATTGAAAATTCAGGCCAAAAAGAAGTTGAAATAGAATCTGACAGCAAACTTTTTGAAATAAAATCTTATATCGATGACCTTAGAATAAGAAGACAGTTGCTATCAATAAAGGTTAAAAAAGAAATTTGCGATTATCTCTATTTTAACAAAAATTCGCTCAATGGTTTTACTGCGTCAGAACGTATTCCGCATGTACTGGTAGATGATACGGCTTACCACGATATAACCGGAACTGCAAAAATTCTCAGTGCACATGAAAAAAATAAAGTGCCGCGAAGAATGTCGAAATTGATTGCGGTAAAATGTCTTAACAATCTTGGTGTGCTCGATTTGAGCATTGCCGACAATCGAAGAGAGCTTGAACTTGTTGGTTTGGCTGATGGTTTTCTCCAAGAAATTTCGCGAAATTATCTCGAAGGTATGAACCTTGCACTTGAATCTCAGGATACGAAAGACATAGCTGAGATAAACAATGTTCACAAAATGAATTATTCTTTAATACCAGATAGAACCCAAAATGGTGCTCCTGTCTTTGCTATTGCTTTCAGACATTTGTTTTCAATTAGTAGATTTGGTAACTGTTTTGAGCAACTGGGCAGAAATCCTTCTTTTTTGCTCGATTACGACTCTCCATTTCTTACTCACAGGTTTTCTCTCGCAGAGCGCTCTGTTGAAGGACCTATCGTAAAAAGTTACCCGCAAAATTCACGGGAAGATACCGGTTTAAAGCTGCTTCTGGACAGGGCTGTTAATTCAACGAGTTCTGGCAAAATTTCCAAATCTTCAGGCAAAAGCAGAACTGTTTCACGCTGGGTTTATAATGAAAACAGCTAGGTATTGATTGCCGGAGTATCCAAATTTGCCCCTGATCAATGGATAGCCTGGATCGCAGGCTTTTTTCCAGCTGTTTTAAGCATTTTTTCTTTGATCAGTGTTTTTCTGATTCGTGATTTTACCGGCGAACTTTTAATAAAGCCCATTTCAGGCTTTATTGGCTTCTTTAAAAGAATCAGAAACGGAAATTTCAAGGTCAGGGTCGAAATGGAAAAAACTGATGAATTTTCAATGCTGGCCGATTCTTTGAATCATATGACCAGAGCTCTTGATGAAAGAGAAAACCTTAGAAAATTTGTTTCAGAAAGGTTGTTCGAAAATATTAAAAAAAATCATCAGCTGTCAGACTCTTTCATAGAAAAGGCCGAAATGGCAGTTCTGGCGTCTGATATCAGAGGTTTTACTTCTTTAACCGAAAAGCATGAACCCGAAGAAATAGTTTTGACCCTGAATGAATATTTTACGCATATGTGCCGGGCTATTGTCGAAAACAAAGGTGTTATAGAGAGGTTTGTCGGCGATGCGGTAATTGCAATTTTTTATCAGGATGATAAACTCGAGCATCATTCTCTTAGAGCTGTTAAAGCTGCTATTGCCATGCGAGAGAACCTGAAAAAGCTTAATGAACAGCGAAAAGAGCAGAATCGTTTTATTCTGGAAAATGGCATAGGAATCGTCAGCGATCAGGCTCTAACTGCAATTTCTGGCTCTAACACCGGTAGAAAGGTCTTTTCTGTCATGGGAAAAGCAGTCAAAAAAGCAGAAGAACTCGAAAGCCTGACTGCAGAATTTTCTCTAAGCAAAATTCTGGTCTGTGCAAATACTGCCAGCAATTGTCAGGAAAAAATACGTTTCAACGAGCTGGCAGAAAGACAAACTATTTTCGAAGTTATTTATGAAACGAAACAGGGCTGAGAAATGGACCGGAATGTAATAATCAAACGCAAGCCATCGGGACCGATTATTTTTCTAACCTGGCTATTTCTGATTATTTTACCTGTTCTATTTTTGAATTCTACTTTGAGTATGATGTTTTCGCTTGCTGAAAAAAGTAACGAAAAGCTTTCCCGCAACGAACTTATAAACGAAGCCCTGATTTTCAAAAAAGACCTTGAAATTCCAGAATATCTGAATCGCGAATTTGCCGCTTTCTTTGCTGAATCTGCGAAAAAAGCCAACCTTGATGCTGAGCAGGCCGCCAGACTTTTGCAGAAAAAAACCGGTTTGAAGCCCACGCTTGTAATTGAACACGGAAATGACACTGCTTCGATTGAAAGCAGGTTTATCGATAAGTCGGTGGCAGATAAACTGGGTCGATTATCTGATTTTTTTACGCTGAAGCTTTTGATGAAAATCAATAACCAGCCGCTTTTTCCTGCCTTGAATCCTTCAAATCAAAAGAAACTTGAAAGATTTCAAAGCAAAGCTGCAAGAGAGAAGCTTGTTGCAGATGCCGACCTCTTTTTTCAGAGAATCTTCGGGCTGATTGCACCGATTCCGTGTTCTCCTGAAAAGACAATGGTTTCAGTTTCTTCAAAGCTTGGGGGATTTGTTTACTTCTACTACAAGCCCTTCTATAAAATTACAGACAAAAATAAATCCATAAAAAGCGGTCTGTTTTTTATGATTCGCGGGCGAAGCATTTCATCGACGCGAGTGGTTCAATCTGCGATAAAGGCCGGTAAAAGCAATCTTGGCCGCGAAGTGACGTTTTTTGATTCTGAACTGAATGACGACAAAACTCTGGAATTGAAAAAAATTACCGGTTTTACTTCTGCACAAACCGGCTTACAGTTGCGGACAACCATGCCTCAGAATCTCATGACTCATATAATATCAATGGGAGGTTTTTATCCGGAACGCCTGGCAAAAGTAAGAAAAAGATTACCTTTGATTCTTGTTACAAAGAACAGGGCTTTTTTGATTCATCCGCTGAAAAAATATCAACAGCTTATTTATCTGTTCGAGGTCTTTTTTGTCGCGATCGGAACTCTTTTCTTTCTCAGGGCTTTCTTTTTCGGCGTTGACCTGCACCTTGGAATAAGAGCCAAGGTTTCGTTTGCCATCTTACTGACCTTGCTTATGCCTTCAGGTTTAATGCTGACGTCTTACGTCAGTTGGCAGGATTTAAATGACAGGGCTATAGAAATCGAAGCAGAAAATCTTCTTCAACGAAAGCTTGAAAAGATTCAGGACAAATTTAATCTTTTTCAGGAAGATTTGCAGCTTTCTTCGTATCTTCTGTCAGAAAAAATTCAGCAAAATCTTACTCATGGCAAAATAGAGAGTTTAATTAGCCGAAATTTGCAAAATTCCCTTGCAGAAGAATTGTATCTCGATTTCCCCGATAGAGTTGTAAGCTTTGAAAATCCCAAAAGCAATTTTATTCCCCTCGAAAAAGAAGAAGATTCTTTGCGAAGGTTATTTGCCAAGGGGGTTTTCAACTCTTTTAAATGCGCAGAAGAATATAAAAATATTGATAATCTTGAAGAAGGCATTGATCTCTTCGAAGAAAAGTTTCTTGTCGATTCAACTTTTTTAAGTTCCCTTATAGCTAATAACGGAAAACTCGGCAGTCTCGAACAATCAAAAACCCGTAACGTATATTCAATAATTCCTCTAATGAATGATTCAACAGGAAAAAATATGGGCTGCATGATGCTGAGATTCAACAGACTCGAAATTGTAAAAGCCTTTTTGAAAGAACTTAAGCCGGGCCTGGCTCCTGAATACACTGAATATTCTTTTTATCTGCGTGACAATGAAGACCTTCAGCTTTTCAACGAATTGAAATTGCCAATTCCTGAGCAGAGACTGAAGATTGCTTTAGATACAAACCGGTCTATGTATTGGCAGAAAACTGGTCAGAAACTTGAAACCTTCGGCATAAAAGTTTTTCCGAAAACACCTTTGTTGGTAGCAGCAAGACAGGTAAGTGTTCCAACGGAAGAAAGTGCGATCGGGGCACTGAAATTTCTGGTTCCTGCCTTTTTATTCGCACAATTTATTTTTCTGGCGAAGATAATACGAAAAATCTATTTGCAACCAATTCAAGAGCTGGCACTGGCCGCAGAAAAAGTTGCTGATCAGAATTTTGAGGCGACCCCGGAAATAGAAGACAAAAATGAATTTGGTGATATGAAAAAAGCTTTTGATGAAATGGTGCTGGGCGTCGCGCAAAAAGAAAAGCTCAGCCAATTCGTTTCAAAAGATGTAATTGAAGCTGTTGGTGGCGTCGACGAACAAAAACTGAAACCCGGCGGAGAAAAGGTCGAGGCAACGATTCTTTTTGCTGCTCTAGAATTTTTCGACCAACAATTGAAAGAGAATAGCAGCAAACTTCTTTTGAGCAGGCTTGGAATGTTTATTGAAGCGGGCGATAAAATCGCCGAAGAAAACGCCGGCGTTCTTGATAAGGTGATTGAAACGACCCTGATGCTGGTTTTTAGAGCAAAAAAACCGAAAGATGACACCCACGCGCTAAGCGCTTGCCGAGCCGCTATCAAGCTAAAAGACAGTATGGCAGAAATGGGAATTGAAACCAAAATGGCTTTGTCGACAGGTATGGTCATATCGGGTCGCATCGGTGAAACCCATGGAAAGCTTGACTATACGGTAATAGGCGATACCGTAAACACTGCTGCCAGGTTGAAAAATGTGCACATCGCAGAGCCTCAGACCAATATAATTATTGGACCGGCAACCATTCGAGCCCTTAAAGGTGCCGGCAGAATGAAATTCATAAAAAGAATCTCATTAAAAGGAAAAAGTAGGGAATTTCCGATTTACGAGCTGATTGAATTGAGAGAGAAAAAAGAGTAGGGGAATAAAAAAAACCGCCGGGTTTTTGCCGGCGGCTTTTTCGAAAACTAACGGTTAATCAACCTGCCAGATAGGATCATTTGCCGGAGGTAAATCTCTGATGTCGATAAACAAACCCAGGGCGTTTCCTCTTCTGACGAACTTAAAGTTTTTGCCGAGAATTTTTAGTTTCTGATAATTACCTTCTGATCTCTGCATTTTTACAGCCAGGTCATAAATACGATAAACCCATTCATACATTAATTGTGGGTCCCACATGTTGAGAGGAATATAATCTTCGCCTTCTTTGGCCCAATGAGCTTTAAAAATTAC
>JASURT010000122.1 GCA_030446435.1 Candidatus Ozemibacter sp. | reverse complement strand
TTCAATTATCGTTAGTTCTCCGGCGTTGCCGGCCGGAATTGTTTCGCTGATCGCAATCGGTTGGCTGCGCACGAGATATATTTTGAGTGCACTTTCGAGTTTAGCCACAACTCTGCGATTGCCAAAAGGAACATTCTCGAGAACAAATTCGCCGTTAGCAGAAGATCTGGTTCTGATTTCAGACATGTCTTCAATCCAGATTTCTGCGTTTTGAACTGCGATATTGCCCCGCAAAGAGTCTTGTGCCGGAATCTCGGTGCTCGAAGAGGCCGGTTCAACAGAGCTGGTCAGGTTGGTCAGGACAACTGAACCATCGCTGAGAACCTTTCCGGAATAATACCGGTTGTCGCATGTGGTGGGAGTACTATCGAAGAACCGCCGCCACCGCCACCGCCGCAGCCGTAAGAGATTAAAATGAAGGCGCCTAGAAAAAGAAAACCTGGAATGATCCACTTTCTAAGAACTGAAGCTTTAAAAATTCCTGACATGGCAAATATCCCGTAATTATATTTTTTTTGCAAAGAAACGGGAATGAGAAAAAGAATCCAAACCGCCTCCTTGCTAGTACATGCCGGTATTGCTTTTTATTTTAGATTTGTTGCCCGGCTAAAAAAGTTATGTCTAACCTGTTGAATTATAGCATATCAGCAGTAATGATTCCATGTTTCAAAGAGAAAAACGAACCTGTTGCGAATTTTTTTCTAAATATTCCTAAAGCAATTTATTGTTTGTGCCGATTCATGCCGAGTAACACTTATATTTTACAGAAACAGGTGCTGATGAAACGCTCTGGAATTAGGCTAATCTCGAAGATTTTTCTGGCTGCCGGTATTTTTGCGGTGGCCGGCAATTCAACCGACTTTCTTTTCAAGAGACTTAATGCCTCGTCTTCAAAGTATTCTCATGACTCTATAGCTGCCGGTGCTAAAGCTTTTCATCAGGTGCGCAAGGGTGACACTCTGGCTAAAATTGCCAAAGAGTATCTTGGTAATTCGAGGCTCTGGAGAAAAATTGCCGATGCTAACCCGCACGTCAATCCGAAAAAACTTCATGTTGGAGCAAAACTCTATATTCCTGATCTGACGAATAAGAGACCCTTTGTCGAGAATCTTTCAGAGGCAAAAGAGCATGAACGAATAGTTGAAGCTCCCATGGGTTCAGTGAAGAGTGATGAAAACACTTACAAAAAGCCCGACTATGATTTTCTCGACGCCATTTTACCCGAGGCTACCGAGTTAGAAAGTAAAGATTCTGTTTCGATTGAACAAGAAAAATCAGATTATTTCGTTTCTGAGCCGGAGCAGAATGTCTCGTTTTTTCGAGGGATGGAATTCGAATTGCCCGAAAACCTCAAGCCCGAAGCAGTAAGTTCATACTTTGTTAATGCCAGAGGCATGCACGGGCTTTTTAACACCGAAAGTGCTTTTTATCCGGCTGTCAGAACCATGAATTACGGCTTTCACCTTCGTTATGACAGCTACAAAGAATCACCCTACGGAGCTTTCAATCTTTCTGGCAGCCAATGGATAATGCCATTCAACCTTCTCTTTTTGCGAAACAGGCTTATGGTGGGTGCAACTTTGCCAGTTCAGTCCTGGGAAGTGCAGCGCACCGATGCAACTCAACCAGGGGTTTCGATGACCAGTCTTCACGACCCTTCGATCAGGTTTGGTTATCAGATCTGGGAAGACCTTGAATACGAACAGGCAATAACTCTTCACTTTGAAGCCAGATTTCCATCGGGCAATTATCACCAGCCAAAACCTGATATGACTGACAAAACACGAGATTCAGTGCAGGTCGGCCCGGCAGAAGCTACTCGTGGCGGTTGGGTGCAGATTGGCGGTGCCTATTCAAGAAGACTGGCCGAGCGCTGGAAAGCTCATTTTAACCTGACTCTTGCCAGCGACCCCCGCGACAAAATTTCCCGCATCAGACCAACCGGTTCCCTTGAATACAGCATGGCAGACAACTGCATTTTACTTGCAGAACTGGATGCCTCATCCTGGACAATGGAAGAAGGGCCGGATGGCAGCAATGTAGATTTTTTACTTGGTGCCGCGTGGTTTACATCAAGATGGCAGTTTTCGCTTGGTGTTCCGGTTTCTGTATCAAACGACTGGGGCTATAAGCATGATGTTGGCCTGCAGTTAGGCATAAACTACCGACAAGACTGATTTTTAAAGTCCACAAAAAAACTTTTTCAACCGGAATGCGTGTTTGCATTCGCCTCTCTTCGCAATTTCCAGCTGCCTGAGGGTATAGGTGTCTCTTGCTTAAAATATTCTTAAGAGTATATTTAAGTTAGAGGCAAACAGAAATGAGACGTTTTCCCGAACAGGTTGTGCTTAGGTTTAGAAATCCTCAGTATATCAATATCGTCAGAGATAATACTGAGATGATTGCTCGTCGCATGGGTTTTAACGAAGACAAAATTTTCGAATTGACCATGGCCGTAGATGAAGCTTATACCAATGCAATCGAACACAGTGGCGGCGGTTCTGACCTGAATCTTGAGGTTGAATTTTTAATTTTTGAAGATCGTCTGGAAATCTCGGTTTCAGATACCGGTTGCGGTTTTGATCTTAGCTGCTTCAACATACCTGAAACACTCAAACATCTAAAAACAGTAAGAGGGCGTGGGTTAAGCCTGATAAAGCAGCTGTCTGATCATTTTGAACTTGATTCAATGCCGGGTAATGGTACTCTTATCAAAATCATCAAGTTCATTTCTTCGCGCAGATTGAAAAAAAGCTGTATTCGCGGGGTTTAGGTCACCTATTCTCCCAGCTCCATTTTCAACTCATCCATGCGTTCTTTGATCTTACCGGTTTCGAGATTGCTGAATTTTTCAGGCAGAAATCTTTGATCGGTGCACTCAATTACAGCTGCAAGATCCATGTATTCAAGTCTGGCTGAATGACTCATCGGACGATAGGTTTTCATGGCTTCGCCGATAAAATACCCGATTTCACGGGCGTCAGGCTCGTCGCACTGCAGCTCGTATTGTCTCGATGCCATAATCAGTATGCCTTCCATTTCGTTGCCACCGATATCGAGTTCTTCCGGGAAATCAGGAATTTCTTCAGGTTTGAGCTTAATTTTGTTTTTCTTTGCCAAAGCGGCGAAAAGGTCTTTTTTATCTTCGCTGGTTTGGGGGGCGAAAAGCGGAATATGCACATCGAGTCGGCCTACTCGTTTAAGATCAACTTCGAGCAAATCTGGTCTTGAGGTGGCAAAGATCCAGAAAATTCTGCCGCGATTTCGGGTATCTGCCATTTCTCGCGCCAGCATCGCGTAGATCCTTCCTGAAACGCCAGAGTCTCCAGAACCGGCACCACGTTTTCCGGCTACCTGGTCAGCTTCATCGATAAAGACGATAACCTGACCCATTGCGTGCAGTATTTTAAAAATTGCTTCGAGGTTGCCTTCGGTGGCACCAACCCACTTGTCGCGGAAGTTCTTTAATTCGACACAGGGAACCCCGGCTTCGCCGGCAAAGCATTCAACCAGATAGGTTTTGCCGGTGCCAATGCGGCCGGTGATCAGATAACCCATGGGCAAAGCTTTGAGTTTGCCGTTTTTCATCAGCTGGGCGTCTTGTCGCAGCCATTGTTTTGCCTCGCGATGAGCAGCAACATCGTCGAGAGTGCGAGTAGATTCAACGAAAACGATACGTCCGCTGGCTGATTTTTCGATCATTTCTTTCTTCACTTCGCGAAGATAGTCCATGGTGATGCGGCGCTGGTTTTTGACTGCCCGTTCGATCAAATTCTGCACATCGATGCAAGAAAGGCCTTCAAGCTTTTGTGCAAGAGACTCGCGGTCTACGTCGCATATTTCAGAAAAATCTTCTACTGAAGCGGTTATTGCCTGAACGAAGTTCAATACCTGGTCGGAGTTCGGAAGCTCGATTTGAATCTTGGCTGATCTTGGGTTTTCGACCAGTTGTCGGTTCATATCATTTAGGTTTTCTGCGATCAGACAGGTAGAAATATAGGCATTGTTGATATTTGGATCAGAAGCCCAATCAAGTATTCTAATCAGGGTTTCTACTGACTCTGAGCTGGTATATGCAATGTCTGTGCGAGGCAGAAGGTATTGTGCGTATTCGACAATTACCGCAATTCTTATGGGGTTTGGTACCTGTCGCCCTTCTTTGTCGGTGGTGGTGCGGTTTAAACCGTATCTTATGAAGCGATCTATCAGTGCCAGGGCCTTTTTGGGGTCTTTTGGCAAGGAGTTGGCTTCGATAAGAGATCTTTCTCCGCTGGTGGCCGATGCGAAGCCGGTGCGATGAAAATTGTCGAATGCTTTGAGAAAGCTGAAAAAAATCTCGCCGCCCTTACTGGTTCTAATGCCGTGCCCACGGTCATAACAAAGAACGACTTCAAAAGGCGAGAACATAATGTTGGTTAAAAAGTCTTTAAGAGACAGGCATTGAAGCTGATTGCCGGTTTCTGACCTGAAGCTGACCCAGTCATCTATATTTCCGTAAAGAAGAAACTGGCTTATTGAGCCGCTTTTAAAAATTTCGGCCATTTCACTGGCCCATTCAGGATAATTTGCCATCTCTCTAGTCCTTGTTATTCAGCCTCTCGGCGAGGCGGAGGTAGGGGCTCTTCGGTTTCGACTTCATCATAGCCATCGATGGGCGGCCCGCTGAGTTTTCGTAAAAAGTCGCTATGAGTATTCAACCAGTCCTGAGTTTCACCCAGAGTGGTATTTATGCGATCGATATTTGAAGAAAGGCCCTCGGGGCTGCTGTCAAGCGCAATCTCTTCACGAACCAGCGCCAGCTGACTTTCAATTCTCTGCAGTTCCATTTCGACAAGCATTTCGTTTTCTCTGGCGTTGGCCAGGTTGTCGAGACGCTTGCGCTGAATTTCCATATTACCCTGAAGCGAGCGTTCCAGGGCAGGGCTTATATTGGGTGCTTTAAGCTGCTGTTCAAATTTTCTGAGCTCTTTGTTTATTTCTTCGGGCTTGGTGCGCGCCAGGCTCTCTTGTATAAGCTGTTTGGTTTTAAGTAGTTTGAGAAATATTGTGGGAAGGTGGTTCAGGGTTTCCTGCTTGCTCTGGTTAAGAAAACCTGAAGATTCATCGAGGTTCCAGTTCATAAGCTTGTTAATTTCGGCGAGATTGCTGTTTAGCTTGCTTAGCCTGGCTTGAAGTGGTGTGTCTAATGAAGAAACTATTTCCTGAAGCTTGTGATTACGGCTTTGTTGAATGTTTGCATATTGCTTTGATTCAACATAGCGTTGAAAACGGGGATTTGTCGAAAGAAAGTAGAGATACACAATCTCAAGGGCAAGCCCCATGAACCAGAATCCGGGGTTGCTGAAGCCCATGATGAATGTGCCAAGGACGAAAAGTTTGTTAACCGGAACTTCGCCCATGCCTTTTATGTTAAGTCCGGCGTTGAATGCTTCGTTGACCAGATCTGAAAAACCGGGTTTATATTTTTTCTTCAGCATACTTAATTAATTTCACCAATTTTCAAAAATTCGTCTGTTAGTTCTTTCAATGCCTGTTTGAATTTTGGGCTCTCCTGGACTTGCAGTGGGGATAACCCGGGAAGCTTGCCTATTGCTTCAGGTGGAATCATTATCTGCTTGTTCAGCCTGCCGGGTGAGGGGGTGAACATAAAGATTCGATCGCTTAGATAAAGAGCTTCAGCGAGTGAGTGAGTGATTATGAATACGGTTGCTTCAACTTCATGCCAAAGATCGGTAATCAGTTGCTGCATTTCTATTCTTGTAGGCTCGTCGAGAGCAGAAAATGGCTCATCCATGAAAATGATTCTTGGCTTCAATACCAGGGTTCTTGCAATGGCAACACGCTGTTGCTGCCCTCCGGAAAGCTGGTAGGGATATTTGTCTTCGTGGCCCGCCAGCCCGACTTTTTTGATCATTTCCATTGCCAGGTTGGTCATGGTTTTATCAGAGAAGCCAAGCGCTTCCCGATTTAGTTCAAGACCGAATTTTACGTTTTCAAGAACTGTAAGATGCGGAAAAGAACTGTATTTCTGAAAAATCATGCCACGGTCACGCCCAGGGCCTTTTACGGGCCTGTTTCTTACCAGAATTTGCCCCAGTGTCGGCGGGCCGACTTCCTGAAAACCCTGAATCAAGTTCAGAACCGTTGATTTGCCGCAGCCTGACGGGCCGACCAGGGCGATGAACTCACCCACATCAGGCAAGTCTTCGATTTCGAAAGAAACATTCTCTATGGCACAAAACTCGTTCGGGGTGCCTTTATTGAATATTTTTGTCACGTTCTTGAAAGAAACGATGGGCGCATACTCAGGTTTTTCAGCAATTGGCGGGCAGTGAATCAGACCTGCGGGGCTGGTAAAGCATTGATCAAGTTCTCTGGCTTCTTCCTTGAATTCCTGCTTGGCTGTGTGAAGCATTTCTTCGTCATCGTCATTAGCTTCTTTTTTTCGGTCGTCATCGAGATCGCGAATTTTACTAACATTGTCGGTCTTTTCGGGTGCGACTTTGGCAGAAACCTGTGGTTTTGCTTTTTTACCAGGAAACGGGAAATCTGCTTCGGGCCTTTTAAAAGCATCTTTTGGCTCGTGGCCTGTTTCAGAAGCGGGCTCTGAATTTTTACCCGCCCGTGCCGGTGGGGCCACTTTTCTTTGTGCGGGTCTATTTTTAGAATCTACGGGTGCAGTTTCTTCGTTTTCCTCGGGAAAATTTATGAAAAGACTGGCAAACTTTCGCCAGATCGATTGTTGCTTGTTGTTCTGACTCATCGTTCCTGGCTCCTGTATGGGAAAAGCTTATGCCCGACTTTTTCCCAGATTTTGTCGGTAATGAAGGCCATGATTACGATTGCAATCAAAACCAGATAGATGTCTTCTCTTGGGCCCCGGCGCTGACTTGTAAGAATCAGGGTTCCGACCCCTTTGCTGCCCATGTCTACCATTTCTGCGAGAATGATGTAACCCCAGCCAATACCGAAACCCAGACGCATTGCGTCATAAATCTTGGGCATGGCTATCGGCAGCAGTATTTTGTTGAGAATTTGAAACTTGCCGGCACCAAGCGTGTAACCGGTTTGCAGATAAACATTGTCGACCTCATCGAGCGCTTTGACAAAAAGCGGCATAAGGTATATCGCAAAGCCAAGGGCGAGAAACATGATTTTCTGTTCTTCGTTGGTGCCAAAAAGACTCATGGTCAGCGGAACGAGCGCCGGAATGGGCAGATAACCGCCAAAAAGCATCAAAGGCGCGAAAATTGAGTTGAATTTTGAAAAGGTTCCCATTAAAAGAGAGATGGGAAAAACTATTATGAAAGCAGCAAGAAAACCGGCACCAACCCTGAGAAAGCTGTAAAGCATGTTGGTCAGAAGGCTTCTTTCTGACCATAAAGAGGGCAGAGATGAGAAGACTTCCCAGGGGCTGGGAAGAATGACCGGCGAAAAAATTCTTGATTGTACATTTTCAAATTTATAGGAAATTGTTCCGGAAAAATTGGAATCGGTGTGGGCAACTTCGCCGGTGGCGGCTAAATCTATCGGGTCGCTCGCCGTAGCTGAAGCAATGGATTGCTGTTGTGCCGGCTGATCGGACAAAGTCATCGAATCGGCAAGGTTGCGTTTTACAAGCTTGCCCTTTGGAAGTGTCAGTCTTACCGAGTTGGAAAGGGCCCGGCTTGGCAGAGTTATTTTTACTCGCTGATCACCTTTGATCAGCCAGGTTTCAGGGTTTCCATCATTTTCTGGATACTCAAGGGTTGCATCTTCTATGGTATAGCGCACATCTTCTGAAAATCTTGTGCCGACCGAAGGCGGGGCTTCTTCATAGCCTTCAAAAGTGCCTTCTGGAAGGATAATGGTTTCATTTCTGCCAGTGGTGGTAATAACCCATAACAGAAAGATCAGGACTATGGGAATAGCTCCAAGAAAAACTTTTTCATGAGTTTTTACGGCGATGCGAATGCCAAAAAAGTTTTTTACCAGATCGTTGAACATGATTTTCCTCTGGAGCCGGCGGGCAGAGCCCGCCGGTCTAGGTGGATTTTAATTGCTTTCAGGTGGATAAACTGAAATTTCTACTCTTCTATTAAGAGCCTGGTTCATCGGGTTATCCGAGTCTGCCGGTTTATCCCAGCCTTTTCCTTCGACCACGAATTTCTTCGGATCAAATTTGAAGTTATCGATAAGAGCACGTTTAACTGCTTCAGCTCGGGCATTGCTGAGATCTTTCACGATCTTTTCAGGAATTTTGCCTTTCATCGAACTGTCGGTGTGTCCCACAATGGCTACTACGGCACGATCATAGGCACCAACGAGGCGAGCGACCTTTTCCATGGTGGCAGATACGTTCGGATCGTAAAGGGTGTTCGGTATCGGCACACCTGACAGGTCGTGGGCTGGTTCATAGATGTTGGCAGAATTGGGATAAAAGTTGATTCTGACTGTCTGGGTAATAATCGGCGCTTCTGCGTTGATTTTTTTATAAGAAGTCGGAACGAACTTGCTGACGTATTTGTCTTTGTGATGCTTGAATTTACCTTCTTTTTCAAGCTCTTTGATGATGCTGAAATCCATGACCTGATTGAAAGGAACCGGGTCTTTGATCAGGCCGGCCTGATGATAGACGAACGAGATGTTTTTCCAGGTTCTTTCAAAGTTTGTCGGGTTATTGGCGTTAGTGAAGAAAGATTTGTTTTCAGCAAAATTGGTCGAATGTGAATCCGCTTCCATTGCGGTAACATCTTCGATTTTCATGCCGTAGCCGTCGGCCATCCACTGAAAAGCTTTGGCTTTATGAGTAGAATCTTCAAGAAGGTCCATGCCTTCAAAAATACCAGCGACAAGACCTTTAACTATTTCGGGTTTATCACGGGCGAAGTCGGCTCGAACGGCCCAGACGTCAGCGATGAGCTTGTTGGCTTCAGCTGTTGTTGTAAGAATTCTGGTGCCGGCAACTTTTTCAGGAATGGTATAGATATCTGGTGCCCAGCTTACGCAGGCATCGATTTTTGGGTCAGAAACAAAGGCAGCAGCAGCTTCAAAAGCCGTTGAGGTGTATTTGTGCTCTACTTCATCGAGATTTATGCCGGCGTTGATGAGAAGGTTGCTGATGAAATACTGTGAAGGGCTGTTCTGAGCATAAACGATCGTTTTGCCCTTCAAATCTGCAACTGATCTGATTTTGGTTCGGCATACGATGCCGTCACCGCCGCTTGACCAGTCTACCTGCTGATAAACTCTTGGCGCGGTTCTACTGTCTTTCATAAGATCAGGCGCGAAAAGAGCGATCATATCAAGAGTACCCCACAGCACATGGCTGTTACCAGAAGCGTAGGCGTCTCTGGCTGCTACCGGATCATCGATGAGTTTCAGGTTGACTTTGAAACCGTATTTTTTGAAAAATACGCTATCTTCATTCGGGGCGAAACCATGGTTTGCGGCGATAATCGGCAGCCAGCCTGCCCAAACGTTGATCGGAAAAACGACGATCTTTTCTTTTTCATCCCACTGATATCCTGAAGTGCCGCTAACAGGCGGCAAGGTTTCACGCGGGACGAATTTGTATTCAGTTACAGTCGTGACCGAGTTGGTATCAGGGGCTTCAACCTGGGTTTGCTCCTGGGCCATGGCAGGTATGGCCGTAATCAGCATTGCAAAAAGTGCTATGAACCAGAAATTTTTCAAATAATTCTTCATATATCCTCCGTTGAATCAGTTTTTTTCCATTGGGCCCATACCGCGTTCGGGAATGGGTTCAACGGTTTCTACATCGTCAGGAGTAACTGTTGTATCCATACCACTCATGGCCATGAATTCGGCAAGAGCAGCGTCGCCAAGGGCTTCCTGTTCGCTTTCTTTCATAACCAATTCTGAGTTGTCATACGAACCTGCTGCTACGCGGGCTTTGCCGGCAGCTTTGTCGCGGCGTTCGTGAAGCAGTTCAGTAACACGACTTACGGTGTCGCCGGT
>JASURT010000121.1 GCA_030446435.1 Candidatus Ozemibacter sp. | reverse complement strand
TCAGCTAATCCAATTGGCGGACAGTGCTGTATCGTTAAAATGGTTGGAAATGTGGCTGAAGACGCAGTTGTTCGCGAAAGCTGCGGCATGAAATTCGCCTTTGGCGAAAACCCGAAAAACGTCTATGGTGGCCAGAAAAAATTCCCTTCAACCAGAATGGGAACCGCTGCCGTTGTTAGAGAATGGCTGATGAAAGCCCAGGACTATCTCAAACGCAAAAAAACCAAAGATTTCAAAGAAAGAGATATCAAGCTCGAAGCCATGATTCCTCTTATCGAAGGCAAAATTCAGGCGCGTGCTCATGCACACCAGGCCGATGATATCATCACCGCCTATAGAATTGCCCAGGAATTCAATCTTGATATGGTTTTTGAACATTGCACCGAAGGCCATCTTATCGCCAAAGAACTCGGCCGCTGGAAAGCAAAAGCCGTTGTTGGCCCGACTTTTTCGTGCAGAGTAAAACCTGAACTCAAGAACAAATCTTTTGAAACAGTCGCAACCCTTATGGATGAAGGTTGTATCGTTGCAATCACAACTGATCACCCTGTTATTCCGATCGAAGGCCTTAATGTCGCAGCTTCAATGTGCGTAAAACACGGGCTTGAAGAAGAAAAAGCAATTAAAGCCATTTCTGAAAACCCGGCAATCATCATGGGTCTTGATAAGCGCCTCGGCAAACTCGACGTGGGATTCGATGCCGACGTAGTAGTCTGGAATGGTCATCCGCTCGATTCAAGATCAAAAACCGAGGCTGTTTTCATCGATGGAAACAAGGTTCTTTGATTAACCTCTGACATCAGAGAGGGGTGCTTTTAAATGTCTATTATCTTTAATAACGTTCGTATATTCATGAGCGGCACATTTTTTCCCGGCCAGAAAGTTCTGGTAGAAAAGGGAAAAATTGCTTCGGTCGGCTCAAGAATTCTCAAGAACGTTGAAAAAGTCATTGATTGTGACCAGAAATACCTGGTTCCTGGCCTGATTGACGCGCACAGCCACCTTGGTCTGTTTGAAAACTCCGTGCCCGTGAATGACATGGCCGAGACTCAGCCCGAGATAACCCCTCATCTTCGCCCCCTTGACGGCATCAAGATGAGAGACAAAGGGTTAGAAGATGCGCGAAGAGCCGGAATCTCGACCTGTATGGTTTGCCCGGCTTCTGAACTGCCTATCGCTGGTCTGTGCTCAATTCTCAAAACCAATGGAAACTCGGCCGATGTGGGCCTGATAGTTGAACAGGCCGGGGTTCTGATGACCTTTGGTGAACAACCCAAGCGCAATGCCGCCGACTTTGAAAAACCACACGGCACTCGAATGGGTATGCCGGCTTTGATTCGCGAAACCCTGATGAAGGCCGAAGACTATCTGGCTGCAAAACAAAGCAAGAAGATGGTCAAAGACCGTGAAATCGACATGGAAGCTTTGTTGCCGCTCATCAGAGGCGAAGTTCCAATGCGAGCCTGTGCTCATCGCGCCGAAGACATCATGACCGCCATTCGCATCGCCGAAGAATTCAATCTGAAAATCGTCATTGAATACGGCACTGAAGCTCATCTGATCGCTGACAAGCTTGCGGAAAAGAAAATCCCCGTGGTGCTTGGACCGTCTTTGATGCCCAGATTCAGACACGAAATGAGCGAAAAAACCTTCGAAAGCGCAAAAATCCTCATGGATGCAGGGGTTGAAGTCGCTCTTACCTGCGATTACCCAGGGCTTCCGATCGAAACACTCAGGGTTGCCGCTGCAATGGCTATTCAGCACGGTCTTGATGAAAAACGGGCCTTACAGGCAATTACCGAAACCCCGGCAAAGATTCTCGGCGTTCATGAACGACTGGGTAAAATTAAAAAGGGTTACGATGGAGATCTGGCGTTGTTTTCAGGTCATCCGCTCGATATCAGATCAAAAATGGAAGCGCTGGTTATCGATGGCGATCTTTTTGTTTTTGATGACAACCTGGTGATTGAAACCAACTGAAAAAAACGATAAAAAATCCCGCACACCTTGCCTGACAAAGTGTGCGGGATTTTTTTCGCTTAAGACCGCTCGCTGAGCCTGTCGAAGCGAGCAGGTTCAATAAAAATTACTTCTTTAAAACGAATTTGATTTTTATCTCTTTTACCTTGGCGGCGGCAAAAAGACGTGACCCGCTTGCAAAAACTATTCTGCGGGTGCGAATCGGCGCTGCTGCTGGTTCTGGTATGTGCTCTTTATTTTCAGGCACCACCGCAGCTCGCCTTTGATCTTTGAATAAAGCCTTGAAAAAAGACTTTTTATTCAAATTTGTGAATCTAACTCTTCTCATGCTTATTTAATACCATAAAGACAAGCGCATTTCAATCAGCACGGTAAGCACGACTTATCGTTTCCTTGAACTGATGCTTAAGATAGTTTTTCTATGACCAAAATTATGCTATTCTCTCTACTGATAATTAATTACGAAGGTGAAAAGAAATGAAAGAAAAAAAAGTTGCCAGCGAAAACCGAATTTTCGTTAACCGAACCCTGAATATGAATTCTATCAAGCTTGTCGGCTTTGATATGGACTACACTTTGGCAACCTATGACGTGCCGGCGTTTGAAACCAAAGCTTACGAGATTGTTAAAGAAAAGCTGGTCAAAGAATATGGTTACCCGCCTGAAATAAAGTCGCTTGAATTCGATAAAGATTTTATCATTCGCGGGCTGGTAATTGACACCGAAACCGGCAACTTTTTGAAAGTCAATCGCTATGGTTTTGTAAGAACCGCCTCGCACGGAACCAGCTTCTTCTCTTTTGAAGAGCAAAAAGAACTTTTCGGAACTGATTGTATCGATTTGACCGACCCGAGATATTACATAGTTCACACCCTGTTCTCACTCGCCGAGGGCGGAATTTATGCTCAGCTTATCGATTATTTCGAAGCAAAGAATATTCCGATAAATTACCGCAAGCTTTTTAGAGAAGTGCGAAAATCTTTAAACGATTCACATCAGGAAGAAGAACTGAAAGGTGACGTAATCAAGCACCCTGAAAAGTATCTGATACAGGACAAGCGAATCGTCGACACTCTCTTGAAAATGCGCAAATTCGGCAAAAAAATCGCCCTAATCACCAACTCTGATTACCATTACAGCCGACGAGTAATGGAATATTGTTTTGAACCATTCCTGGACGTGCCCTGGCAGGATATTTTCGACCTTATCATCGTTGCCGCCAACAAACCCAATTTCTTTTTGCAGCGGCAGAATTTTCTCAGAGTAGACCGTGAAACCGGCCTGTTGTCAAATTTCTACGGTAAAATTGAATGGAATGGCATTTATCAGGGCGGTAACGCGCCGATAATCGAAAAGCATCTCGGTATTTCTCCCCAGGAAATACTCTATCTCGGCGACCACATTCTTGGTGATGTCGTTACCCTGAAAGAAACGATTGGCTGGAGAACCGGTCTGGTCGTTCAAGAGCTGGCCGAAGAAGTTCCCATTCTCGAGAAAACTATGCAGGTTCATGCCCGGATTGCTGAAAAAATGCAGATGAAAGAACGCCTTGAAGATCTTTCGCTTGACCTTCGTGAAAAGCTATATCTTAAAGAAGGCGACTACAACCTGATTAAAAAAGAATATGAAAATCTTAAAAACCAGCTAATGGAACTCGACGATGAAATTCGTGATTTGATTTTTGAAAGTCAAAAGGGTTTCAATAAATACTGGGGCGAAATTATGCGTGCAGGCAACGAAATCTCGCGTTTTGCCACACTCGTAGAGCGTTATGCCTGTATTTACACCGCCGGAATCGCCAATTTTTATTATTATTCACCTTTCAAATACTTCAGATCGCAACGAAGATTTCTGGCACACGATCCCATACCCGATTGAGTCAATCATTGCCCTGCCCTGTTATTCGGTTGAAAAGTAATCTATATCGGGTACATTTACTTTAACGGGAGGCGATATATGAAAAAGATTGTTTTATTGCGACATGGCCAGAGCCAATGGAATCTTGAAAATCGTTTTACCGGTTGGACAGACGTGCCTCTTTCTGAAAAAGGGGTTCAAGAAGCCCTGTTCGCCGGCCAGGCTCTTAAAAAGGGTGGTTTCGAATTCGATATCGCCTATACTTCCGTATTGAAGCGAGCCATTAAAACTTTATGGCTGACTTTAGAAGAACTTGATCAGATGTATATACCTATCATTAAAAGCTGGCGTCTTAATGAACGCCATTATGGCGCTTTGCAAGGTTTGAACAAAAGTGAAACCGCACAAAAATATGGTGAAAAGCAGGTTCATATCTGGCGCCGGTCTTATGACACGCCCCCCCCTGAACTTGCGTTCGACGACCCTCGTAATCCTGCCAATGAAGCCAAGTATTCCGACCTGAATTCCAAAGACATTCCCCTTTGTGAATCGCTTAAAGATACGGTTGACCGATTTTTGCCCTATTGGAATGACCAGATAAAACCGGCAATTCAAACCGGGGCCCGGGTTCTAATTTCAGCCCACGGAAACAGCCTTAGAGCCCTGGTAAAACATCTCGATCGAATTTCTGATGCTGAAATTTCTGAACTGAACATTCCGACTGGTATTCCGCTGGTTTATGAACTCGACGACGAAACTTTGCGGCCTATCAAGCACTACTACCTCGGCGACGAAGAAAAGATTGCCGCTGAAATGAAAAAGGTCGCCGCTCAGGGTAAAGCCGGTTGAAAAAAGCTGATCATGTAAAATGCCAGTCAGGTATAAGCTGAACCTGGTCTTAAGGTTACCAGGCAGGTTTTATCTTCAACAGATCGCACAGCTCTTTTATTTTCTGCCCGTAATGCCCCTGAATCAGAACCTGATGGTTCCCCAGGGGCTTTTTCAGCAACCTGTCTTCTATGCCTTCAAAAATTGCCCTGACCTGAGTTCGGCAAAGGTTTTTCTCATGCTCGAACTGAACAATTTTGCCTTCTGACAAGACATAACTTTCTGCCCTGGGATCTATCTTGAACAAGGTAACCGGCCCCTGTGGCAGCAACCCCGATACAGCCAGTCCCGTGTCAGATTCAAAGTGAGTGTCGATTGTAAAATCTTCGAGCATCGAACATGGGGCGGTACAATGCGCCAGCACAATCTCGTTCTCTGAAAGCCTTGAAGGGTTCGCCATGAAAACCGGTTTTTTCGTTGCGTGTCTAGCGATTATCATTGAAACCAGGGTTGGCACATCTCCTTCACAACCGGCCACGATGCCTTTGTCGTTAAGCAGTGAAAGAGCCAGACAACCTGTGGTTGTTTCACTTTCAAGTATATCGAAACACCTTATGGTTAAGCTGGTCAGACAGTAATTATGCAAAGCTTTCTCAAGAGCAAGGTAGATTTTTTCTGCTTTTTTGTATTCAATCGGGTCCTTGCCCTCGAAGAATCTCGCAAAAGCTTTACTGAAATCGGCAGATTCCGTCTCTTTAAGGTTATTAAGCAGGTTTTTGAATTCAGTCATGGGAATTAAATTGAAGCGAATTCCCAATTTTTTCTCAAGTTCCCGATAATCCGGGTTGCTGGCAATCAGCCAGTCAGATGGGTCTCCGATTACGCCGGCCGTTTCACGGGCAATGGCAGCTTTGGTCTGGTGAATTTCAACCTGAAGGGCAAGTTTTTGGGCTATGCTTTCAAGATCACCGTGCACTATAGGCGCAGCAATATTGTGTTCATTCAGCCAGGTTTTTATTTCAAGCGTTGCAGGCAAAGAGTTATCATTGTTGAAAGCAACAAGAATGAACGGGCGACCTGAATTCTGCAGGTCTGGCCAGATTTCGATAAACTGGTTTTCGGTTCCTCCGGTTAAAACCGAAATAATTACCAGATCGCAGCAGGAAAAATCATATTTTTGCACCTCTTCGACCTTGAAAAGCGGTGAAACTAGCGAAAAAAAATCATTTTGCATCTTTTTAATCTTGATTTGTTCGTGAAGGTCTGAAAAAATATAGAAAATCCCTGCTCTCATAAAAAATCCTTTCAGGCTGTTTATAAAATTATAATACAAAGTTGACGCAAAAATTGTCCAGAAAAAGCAAAAACAACGTTCAGACCCTTCCCTACAGTCTTACCGACGGTTTCATTCTTAAAACCTGTAAAGTTGTCTATTCGACTATAACCAGGTTACTTGCCCCTTTAATTCCGCATAAAATCATGGTCGAACTGGTTCTGTCGGTAATCAGGTTTGTTTACCCCTGTGAAATAAGCGGGCTTGCCAATGTGCCAGCCGATAAAGGTGCTTTGATCGCATCGAACCATATTTCTCTCATTGATGGCTTACTTATCAGAGCAGCCTTGAAGCGAAAAGTCTATTTTCTTATTTCAGAAAAAACGCGTAGCAACTGGTTTGTAAAAGCATGGGTAAAGCACTTCGACTGCATAACACTCGTTACTTCGCAAGAAATCGGGCAGACCATCGAATCTTTAAAACTCGCGGCCCAAAAGATAAAAGAAGGGTACCTGGTTTGTGTTTTCCCGGAAGGCCATGTTTCAAGAACCGCCACCGTTTTGCCATTCAGAAAAGGCATCAAGGTAATTTTACGATATACCGAAGCTTGCATCGTTCCAGTTTATTTAGACAACTTATGGGGAAGCATCTTCAGCTTTTGTGGTGGTAGATTCATCACGAGAATGCCACCGGTTTTTCGCCGAAAAACAACTATGGTGATCGGCACCCCCCTGCCCTCTTCTGTTTCAAATGCTGATTTGCGCAAGGCAGTCGTCGATCTTGGCCCCATAGCCTGGCAAATGCGCCGCAAGCATGAACAACCGATTCATCGAATGTTTATTCGAACAATGCGAAGGCGACCATTTACCCAGGCTTTTGGCGATTTTAACCAGCCCAAGGTTACGCGAATGGCTTTTCTAATCAAAACCATCGCCCTTACCAGAGCTGTGAATAAAATCTGGAAAGGCCAGAAAAATGTCGGGTTGATGGTTCCGACTACTCCTGCTGCTGCAATGCTGAATATCGGCGCATCGATAACCGGCAGAACCAGCGTTAATCTGAATTTTACCGCAGGAAAAGCTGCAATGAAATCTGCGATAAGGCAGGCAAAAATAAAAACCGTCATCACTGCAAAACTTGTCGATTCCAGATTTCCAGGTATCTTGCCCGATTCTGTAGAAAAGCATTTTATTGAAGATATTGCCAGAAGAATTTCGTTTCTCGACAAGGTTTCTGCGGTTCTAATAGCTATTTTTATGCCCATTTCTGCGATTGAAGAATTATGTGGGCAGGAATTCGCACAAAACATCGATGATGCGTTAACCATAATTTTCAGCAGTGGCAGCACCGGTGAACCAAAAGGCGCGGTTTTAAGCCATTTCAATCTGATAAGCAATTTAAGACAGACCGATCAATATCTGAAACTCGATACTGATGATTCGATTTTGCAGATACTACCGGTTTTTCACTCTTTCGGCTATCTTGCAATGTGGATGATCGTAGGTCTCGGGTTGCCTGCCGTTTTTCATCCTAACCCCCTGGATGCAGCTGCTATCGGCGAGATCTGCGAAAAATGCAAAGTTACATTTTTCTTTGCCACCCCGACCTTTGCTCAGCTCTATCTTAGGAAATGTCGGCCCGAACAGCTTGGCTCGGTAAAAAACCTGATAACCGGTGCTGAAAAGCTGTCGCAAAAAACCATAGAAGGCTATAAAGAGCGATTTGGCATCGTTCCGAGAGAAGGTTACGGCACGACAGAATGCTCTCCGGTTGTGTGTATAAGTGTCGAAAACTACCGCGAATCCGGAATTCTGCAAATTGGCTCGATACCGGGTTCAGTTGGCCAACCGCTTCCTGGAATGTCAGTAAAAATTATCGACCCTGATAACGGCAGATTACTTGGCTTTAACCAGCCGGGTTTGCTGCTTGTCAAAGGCCCGAATGTCATGAACGGTTATCTTGACCTGCCGCAAATTACCGCCGAAGTCTTAAAAGATGGCTGGTACAATACCGGCGATATTGCCACTCTCGATCAGGATGGTTTTGTGAAAATCACCGATCGTCTTTCCCGCTTTTCTAAAATCGGCGGTGAAATGGTGCCACATGTAGTAGTTGAAGAAGCCTTGCAACAAGCATCAGGTGAAGAAAGCAGATGTTTCGCGGTTACCGGGGTGCCTGATGATAAAAAAGGTGAAGTTCTCGTAGTGCTTTACACAATAGCCTGCGAAAGAATCGGCGATATTCTTAAACAACTTGGTTCTGCCGGCTTGCCTAATCTTTTTATTCCCCGCCGGGAATTTTTTATCAAGGTCGACGAGATGCCGGTTCTGGGTTCAGGCAAAATGGATTTGAAACGGCTGAAACAGATCGCTCTTGAAGTTTTCGGGCCAAGAAACAAGTTCAGATAAATTTATTCGTGCTGAACCTTATCTGAAAAGATCACAGCATTAAAAATGCGCTCAATAAACCGCATCTTTAAAAGACCAATTACAGACAAAATTCTACACAACCATTTTGGGTTATGCGTTTAATTCAGGGGTTTCTTTCTGAAATTCAAGAAGGGCTTTTTTGTTTCCCTGATAGACCTGGAAAAGCCAGCCGGTTATGATTGCTGCAAGGGCCAGAGAAATGCCTGAAAGGGCCCAGAAAGTGCAAAAAGACGGATTCATTGCATCTTTGAAAATCATGACTACGGGGCGAAACCAGCCTTCGGCACCAAGCTCTTTGCCCATTTCAACGGCACGATTGTCGTAACAGATGATTATTTCATGGGTTATGAAAAAAGCGCAAAACATGGCAATAAAAAAACTTGAAAAGAAATCGCGCCTGAAAATAAGAGCCATGCCGCCAAGACAGGCAAAAATGACCGGGATACCTACACCAATCTCACGCCAGGTTCGCTCTTCGATCGGGGCAAAGCTGAAAAAATTCGAAATTATCATTATGAAAAAGCCGATTGCCGCTACCATTTCGAATTTTCCGATGGGCAGCTTAACGGTCTGAGTCGCCTCTTGGTTATAATTTTCCATTTCTTTCTCCGTTGTTACTGTCTGCTTTAATTACCGCATTAACAGGCTTTTGTCAATAGATCAGCATTGTTGATCGGTCAGAATACTGTCGAGAATTTCGAAGAATTTCACTATTTCATCTTCAGTATTGTAATAAGAGGGACTCAAACGAATGTGGCCGGCTCGAACCGAAACGAATATTTTTGCCTGCACAAGTTTTTGTGCCAGGTCGTCAGCGTCGATGCTTTCAATTTTAAAAGTGGTAATTCCTGAGCAATTAGTTTCTTCAGGTTCTTCAGGGCCGGTAATAAGCGAGAAATTACGTTCTCTTGCCATTTTCCTGATCATTTTGGAAAGTTTCAGAATATGTGCAGAAATGTTTTCGATGCCAATCTGCCTGATAAATTTAAGACTGCTGTTCAAAGCGTAAATTCCTGCCACCGCGACACCGCCGGTTTCAAATCTTAAAGCAGAAGGCTTCAATTCAAGTTTGTAACTCAAAAAGGAAGTCCAGTCTTCGACTGATTGCCAACCTACCACGGGTTGTCTCAGGCTTTCTGCAAGTTCTTTACGGCAGTAAACAAAGCCGAGCCCTTCGCCGCACATCAACCATTTGTGGGCTGCTCCGGCAAGAAAATCTATCCGGGATTTTCTTACATCGAGCGGAAATGCCCCTATGTGCTGAACAGCATCGACGCAGAACAATATGTTTCTTGCTTTTAAAAATGCCCCGATTTCTTCCAGTTCAGCTCTGTAACCTGAGAAAAATTGCACAGAACTTAATGAAACGACACGGGTTTCGTCAGAAATTGCTTCTTCGATCTGCTTAAGACCGGTGCGGCCGGAAAAATTTCTTATGTAGCCTGTTGTAATGCCACGATCCAGAAGATTAAGCCAAGGGTAAACATTGGCCGGAAACTCTATGTCACTAATCAAAACTTTATCGCCTGAATGCCAGTCCAGTCCGCCTGCCAGAATACTTAAGCCTTCAGATACGTTTCTGGTGAAAGCTAT
>JASURT010000011.1 GCA_030446435.1 Candidatus Ozemibacter sp. | reverse complement strand
TGGCTTATCAACAGAAGGCCTAAAACACAAAAAAGCAGATTGACGAATACTTTGGTTCCCGATTTTTTCATTCACTGATCCTCATTATTTTATTCACAATTATTTTAACAAAAATCTCATAAAACCAACAAGTTAAGTCTGAAATTCTCGATTGATTTGTTAATTGCAAAAGTGAGTGCAAGAAAATTCGGAGAAAGATTAAATGCATCCGTGTTTACTTTTTCAATCAACGTTTTTTCAGCCGGGTGGTACATTTTTTGGCTGAAGCATTAAACAGATTGAAAGATTTTGGCAAGTACGGCACAATAAACAGGCTTGCAGCTATTATTTCAGGAAAAAAGCCTTGAAGGAAGTCGAAAACATAATTCAGGAACTGGAAGTTCCTCTTAAAACGTTCAGAATCTTTGCTATCGAAAAGGCCATTCGCATAGGCAGATCGGTTGATTTGCTCGAGGCATTGCAAAGAACGCTTGAAAACGAAACTGATCTTGAATGTCGCATGCTGTTGGAGCACGCGATCGGAATCATTGAAGACAGACTTGGTCAGAGCAAAAAGGCAGAGACAGTTTGCGATGAGAAGGAAATTTTTTCGCGCTTCAATCAGCTTGAACCTTCACAACAGCTTCAATTTATCAAAGCCACTTCAACTGCTTTTTTTGTGAAAGAAAACCCGGAAGAAAAGATAGGGAAAATTGTCGAATCAGCAAGACACCCCGTAGTAACAGCTGAATTGATAAGGAAATGCATGGGCAGCTGGCCAGCGTCGATGCAAAATTTTCTTGAAAGCAATCTTTTTGCAGATTCTTCATCACTGCAGCTGGCCTGCCTTGAAGCCATCATTCAATCATATCCTGAGATTCTGCAAAAGAATTTCGAAAAACTGGTTCTGGCACCCGATCCGCTCATAAGAGCGCTGGCAATCAGAGGCCTTGCCAGAAGACTGCCCGAAACCGCCGCCGAATTTTTGCAGGACTGCCTTCGCAAAGGCGATTATCACGGCAAGCTTGCTGCGCTACGCGTCTGTTCGGTAATGCCTTTCGAACTTATTAAATCAAGCCTTTTTGAGATTCTTTTCAGTGAGCAAGACCCCAAATTAACAAAAATTGCCGCCGCCATAATTATCTCTAACCCCGATAAAGAAACGCCTTTTCGGCTGTGCGAACAGATAGCCCGAACCCATGGTTCGTTACAAAAGTTTCTTCAGGATCTTCTAAAAAAAGCCCTTGAAATTATAAAAATTTCTGAGATTTGCGACAATTTTCAGCAATTTCTAGTCTCAGTGCGACAATACAACGAGAAAGTCAAAATCAGATATTTCGTTTTGAATTGCGCCACACTTTATGAAGAAGCCAATGATGAAAGAAAGAAGCAAATCGCACTGGCTTTTCGGCAGAAGCTCGAAAACCCGAAAGTTCGTTCGGTTGTCGAACAAATTGAAAAAGACAACGCTGAACTTTTGAAGGGGCTTAACAAGGCCGCCACACCAGAGCCCCTGATCGAAACTACGGCTAAGGTAAAAGATACAGCTGTTAGCTCACAAATCCCTGAACCCGAAGAAACTCAGGGTGAAAACTTAAGCTTGACCAGGGCCGAAGCCGAACCCTGCGATATTGTCGAGGCATTCAAAAGCAATGACTCATCAATATTGTCGTCTGCCTTCAGAACGGCAACAGAAAACAATGACGACCGCTGGCTGGCAAAAGCAAAAGCCTTGATAAAAAGCGAATCAGAAGAGCTTGCAGCAAGCGCTTTCGATTACCTTGCCAAACTGGACTCCGAAAGTTTCCTTCTTCTTCTCAGGGGTCATATAAACTCAAAATCTATACTGGTTCGCACCACACTGCTGCGAAATGTTTGCCGCATTTCACCTGAAATGGCGCGAGAACTCTTATCGGCAATGCTTAATGACCCTTCTGAACACACGAGAAAAAAAGCTCTCGGTGCAATAATACATTTTGATTTCTCTTCTGTAAGAGAAATCTTAAGCGAATATTTACGTAAAGAAAGCAAAACTGAGCTGATAAACTCCTGTCTGACCTTCTATCTTGCCAACCCTTTGATCGAAAGTGTAAACGACCTTAAGCAGCTGGAAACCCGAAGTGAGTATGAAAAGATCTTTCGGGAAACCCGCGAAAAACTTGTTAATACCCTGGAAGAGCTGAATATCTCGAATGCAGAAGAAATACATCAGCTTCTGACAGAAAAAACACAGAAAGACGAAAGCAGCCAGAATGCAGCTTTAAAAGAAGAAAAAGAAAAGCTGAAAAAAATCAAGGCCAGGGTCGACTGGGGCGGTATTTCTAGAAAAATTTCAGATATTGGCAGCACTCTTGCATCATTGAAAAAAGTATTGGCGGCTGCGGCACTGATTACTGCTTTTTTCTGGTTTCTAACTTCTGAGACTCCAGATACGATTTCAACCAGAAAGGCTGTAGTTACAACGCCTGTCGCCGGACAGGTTCAGGATTTCAAGCTTGTAACTCAGATGATAAATGATTCAGACGGCGCGCTTATCGGCATTACTTCTGACAATAAAAAAGTCAAAGCCTTGCCAAGACCTGGCAAACTGTTCAGACTGATACCGGGAGACAGAATCAATCTGAGGGGGTTGCCTTTCAAGGCAGCGCCAGACGGAACCCTTATCGTAAAAACAATTTCCATAAAAAAAACCAATTAAATTTTGTTATCTTTTTAAAATTCGATCGTATTACAGGTAAAAGGAACATTCCTTGTGAGCAATGAAAAAGAATTTTCGCAGCTTATTGAAGAAACTTACAGATCTTTGAGTTTCTTTCTCAGATATCTGGGCCTGCCGGAATCTGATGTTGACGATATGGCACAGGAAGTCTATCTAAAGGCTTACAAAGCGCTTGACAGATTCGACACCAACCGGTCTTTCAAGTCCTGGCTCTTTTCAATAGCAAAAAACACCTTTATCGACTGGACAAGAAAACAAAAAACGAAACGAAAATTTCTTGAGCAGAATTTCATAAAAGAATACAGCGAAACCTTTGAAGATGAGTCGAACAATCGTTCTTACATACGCGAACTTGTTGAAAAGCTTACTGCCGAAGAACAGATTCTGGTTGAATTGCGATTCTTTCAGGAACTGCAATATAAAGAAATAGCAGAATTGACCGGGCTGACGATCGGCGCGATCAAGATGCGCATGATGCGCATACTTGAAAAGATGAAAGCTGAAGTTACGAGGGAACAATATGGCGAAAATCTGTGAAAAACTGATAGAAGAAATTTCTTCAAACCCAGATTCGCTTTCGCAGGAAATGCAAAAGCATATTCTGACCTGCTCAGAATGCCGCGCTTCGATAGAAGCTGTTAAAAAGCTTAAATCTGCGCGCAAAGGTCTCTCGGCCAAAGAAGCTTCATCGATCGCCACAATCTTAACTGCGGTAAAAAACAGTGCCCCTGATGCCAATGCCGACACTCTTCCAAACACAACCTCGCTTACGGGCGTAGCGACGGTTTTCATTGCCGCTCTGGTGGCAATAACCGCCCTTGTTCTCGCCCCGAATGACAATCAACAGAAACCAATCGGCAAAGATATTTCAGACAAAGAGTTTACAACGCCCAAAATTGCGAACGATGAAATAAAGCAGGTTGAATCTGAATACATGACAATAGAACCTTTCGCCGACGCCAGAATAAAACTTGAAACCGGCGCTGATTTCTCGAGCAGCAACTCGGGTTTTACATTGTCGAACGGGCATGCAATCATCGAGGCACAAAACCGAAAAAAATCGCTGACAATCGAAACCCCTTTGGCGACAATAGAACTTAAGGGCGCAAAAGCCGAGATTACCTCGTCGGCAAACGGCCTGAAAATAAAAGTAGAAACCGGTGAAGTCAGGGTGATTCAAAAAGACGATCAGTCAGAATTGCTTCTAACCCCCGGACAAAGCTGGAGCATCTCTGCCGAAAAAAACAACCAGGATGCAGTAGGCACCATACTTGTATCTCCCGACCAGGAGGACATAGACTGAAACAGCTCTTTTTAACAACGCAATGAAACAAGGTTCATTCAAACTAACAAGACTTGAATTCAACCGAAGAGGAATGGTCTTTTACCTTGTCCTCTCGGTTGTCGTCATCATGGGTATTTTTATCGGTTTTTATCACAGTTTTTCACGACAACTGGCCTTTTCATCTTTTCATCACGCAAATCGTGAAAGACTCAGAAATCTTACCGATATCATTCTTGATTCTGCTTTCAGCCACATACAGATTTCTACCCGTGACCCGGCTGATTCTTTAACCAAACAGATTGTCAGCCAGATGCAGGGTTCTTCGCTCGACAAAGCGTTTTTTCCGGTAGAAGCCCCATTATTCGAAGAATACAGATCAGAACTTCTACTCGGCGCCAATTTTGAATACACACTCGGCGCAAGAATATTCGACAAGCGCATCGAGAACCCTAAAGGTCACAGTTATCATGACGGCGAAGGGCTTGGAACCCTGGAACTGAACCTTGAAGCAGCCCTGAAATCATCATCGGGCAAAGTTCTTGTAAGCTGCAGGCGCAAGCGACACTTCGATTTGAAATCAGCCTGTCTGGTATCAAGTTATAATGAGCGATCAAATTCCTATGCGATGAGTTTTCCGCTCGACTTTGCCCTTCTTGTCAGAGACGGCATCAGGGAATTCACTGAAGGATATCCCGGGCAGTCATTTAACCAGAGTCCCAGATTGATTGTAAAAGATCAAAGCTCGGCGGCAGCTCAGCAAAGAGGTCTGATTTATTTCGGCAACGCCGATCAGAATGACGAAAATTCGAGAATCTTTTTGAACACTTCAGAGACCGACAAAGAGGTTCTACCCTCTCTTTCAGCCAATAAGTTCGAAATAGATCAGGATGAATGCATAAAGCTGATTCCTCAGGCTGACACAGGCGGCACCTATGAAGGGCTGAAAGGCATTTTCACCACTTCAATCATTCCGGCAGCCAATACCACGCCAAAAAACGACTGCGAAGATCTTACCAGACATCATCTGGAAATCGTTCAGGGAAACAAGCGACTTGTCACCGCGCCAGCCGGCCTGGTAATCGAAGGGGGCAAGAGTCGGGCCTATCTCGAAAGCTTTTTGCGAGGTGCAATTACCCAGAAGTTTCTGTATCTGTCAGAGTTCACTTTCGATACATCTAATATGACAACCTATTCCGGCGACCCAATTCCTGCAGAAGGCAAACAGATGATCGAAGATTCAGTAAAAGGTTTTTTGGCGCTGGACCCTGATTGTGCCTATCTTAGCGACAGCAGCATCCCGGACTCGGATGCGAAAAGAACAAGAAAAATTCATGCCGCCAAAATAAAATCAATTATGGAAAGGCTGAATCCGCCTTTTCCGCTTCATTCAAGATTCGCTGAAGAGTATCTCTACGCTGCAGGGCAAAGCATAAGCAAAACCCCACCCGAAGAAGAATTTTCTGCTCCCCCGAATTTTTATTCAAGAAACGGCACGCCGTTAAGCAGCATTAATCAAACCGGAGGCGAAGGTTTTCGTCCATTCAGGCACTGCACTCTTTACGCAACCCGTTTTCTTAAAGCAAAAGAGCTTGAAACAAGCGGGGTTTATGATCGTAAAAACGGCGTTCTAAATTTGCGCGGCATCATCAGCGTTGAATTAGAGCCGGTAGTTCTTTCTGCACCCTCGGGCAGTCTAACTATCAGGGGCCAGGGAGCCATTCTTGCTCCGAACGGTTTTACAATTCAATCGGGTCTTAAAAGAGAAGATCCTGAAAAAGACCTGTGCATTCTCTTTACCAGAAAGGGCAACATCAATATAGCCACTTCTGAACCGATCGAAGCCAGTCTTCTTGCCTTCAACGATTCAAACAACGCTTCGATCATTCCGAACAAAAGCTTCAGGGTTCATGGCGCAGTCGGGGTTGACAGGCTCAATCTAAACCGGTATCCCTCAACGCCGGGCGAAATAGAGTATGATAATCGTCTGAAAGTGCAGAATAAAGATGAAGAAAGATTTGCCATAACCATTTCACCATGGATAAGATTCGAAAACATCAGTTTCAGCAAGGAATAATGCATTGAAAAGAAAAGGTTTTTCTTTAATTGAAGTATTGATCGGCCTGTTGATCATGCAAATAGCTCTGCTTTCATTCTTTCTGATCAATGAATCGTCAAACACTCAAAGCATGGATGCTTATTATGAGTTTCTGGCTCATTCTCTCGGCAAAGAAATCGTCGAATTTTCTCAGGGAATGGGCTATGAGTGGGCAAAGACCTATATCGACAAACCTGATTTGTTTCCGCTCGATGAATGGCATGGCATACTCGCCAGCCCGGTATTTTCTGAGACCAGCTATTTTCGCGAAGCAGATTCTTTTGAACGCAGAGTGAGCTTTCAAAAAGTAAGTAAATCCGGTGAGGGAATCTTGATTAAGGTTGATATCAGAGTCAAAGACAGCAACCGTGCCAGCGCCTGGTTGACGCGAGATTCTATCAGCTATTCCACTATCGTGATGGAGAAACCGCAAAGATGAAGAATCGCCAGGCATTCACTCTGATTGAGCTTATGGTTGTGGTCTGCATTCTCATGCTGGTCATTATTCCGACCTACCGAATTCTTTCACACGGCAGTAAATCCGCGATAAAAGGTGTTCAGCGCAACAATATCATCATGCACGGACAACAGCTGCTAAGCCAGATCAAATCTGATCTTTCGGCATCGGCATTTCCGCTTGTCGACGGCGAAATGCACAGTATAAACAATATTTTCAATGAAACCACCGATTCAGGCGGTAACATCAAAATTTCCTTCTATACTTTCAGCGGTGGCAAGTATGAAAACCAGGTCATTCCCACCTCTTCAGGCGGAATGGCCTATCGACGCCTTAATAAAATTGAATATCGTCTCATATCTAAATCAGGAACTATTTTTAAGACACTTGAACGTGTAGTCTTTCTGCACCCGTCTCATCCAGGTGCAAAAGCCGGTGGCCAGAGAAAAGTTCTTAGCGACAAGGTAAATTTCTTCGAAATCAGACCTGAAACGATCAAAAGCGCCGGCTTTTCAAGAAGCTTTTTCAGAGTGTCATTGCAGTTATTCGATCAGGACTCGTCGGCCGCCAAAAGCGGTAGCATAGACCCTGATAAAGTGTTCATAGCCGAATTTTCAGAAACGGTTAACCCGCTGATTCTTAATTCGATCATCAACAACCCGGGTCTGAACCGCAATTGGTATACCGACCCCTCGGCAACAGACGGATAAAAAAGCAAAAGCTTTTAAAAATTGCCTACCTGCTTCAATTCAATACCTTTTTTGGGAGCCTTCAGATAATCGGCATCAACCACCCAGCATTTCTTCTCGCCCAAAACCAGGTATCTGGCGATGTAATAAGGATTTTTGTAATCAAGCTTTTTTACGATGGTTCCGTCTTTGGCGATAGAAAAAAGAACATTCTTCGTAGGATTACCGGTCTGGGGAATGAACGAAATTATTATCGAATCGTTTTCGCCCACTTTCCAAAGCCTTGGGTTTTGCATATCAGATAAACCTATATCGGTTCGAAAAAGTTCTTTGCCTTCAGAATTCAATGCCAGGTGCTGATGCCCTGAACCAGAGACAAAATTGATCATGTGAAGATTATCAGCCTGGTCGACGGCAAAACCGGAAAGTTGCCAGGGAATAGCGCGCAAAAACTGACCTTCATTAGAAAAAACCGCCAGCTGACTTTTTCCGTAATCTCCAACGTAAAGTTGCCCTTTACTGTCAACGGCAAGCTCATCGAGCTGAGCAAGGCTTTCTGAAGCAGCTTTTGCCAGTTCTTTACCGTCGCGGGAAACTCTTGTCAAAACATTGGCAAAACGCTCTGCCACCCAGAAAGAAACGATTTTTCCATTATCTATCTGTGCGGCGAAATCATCGAGGTAAAATTCTTTGCCAAGGCCAGGAATTTTTATTTTTTCGGTCAGTTTTCCGTTTTTATCAAAAGAAAGCAGGCGGCCACCGACAGAATCGAGCACCCACAAGTCATCATTTATCATGCGAAATGAATTGGGGCCCATGGGAAAGTCTTCAGCGCCTTTGGGGGCACTGAAACTAACCTGAGATTCACTTTCACCAAAAGAGATGTTCCAGTCGCACATTGCGGGAACGGCGAGTAATATTGCAGACAAGACAAACAGCGTAAGATTCATGGTTTTCATTTTTTTCTCCTGGTCCTGCTCAGACTTTTCGCAAAACCTGGGTAATCGGCAGGTAGTTTATGGCATGCTTTCTGGGGGTTCTTTGCGAAGAACTGTTTGAAATGGCGGCGTAAGAACTGCCATCCTGAACAATTATGCCGATGTGACGACCGGGTCCTCGGCTGGTAGTCCAGGTCACCACGTCACCTTCCTGATAAGGAGGCACGCTGACCCTTTGCCATCCTCTTGCGCGAAGGTCTGATACGACCGTATCACAATTCAGACTTACTCTGTCGAGCGCCCCGGCATTTCTCAAAGCCGTTGAAACGACCTGAGCACAGGCAAGGTTGCCGCCGTCCACTTCACGTCCCCTGAATGAAGTGCTGCCGACCAGACCTCTGATCGCCCGGCCTATTGCGGCCTGCTGAGCTGTTGCAGTGCCGCTGGTCGCAGGCGAAGCAGCATTGTTAGGGGCATTTCCCCCTAGATCTTCCTCGTCACCGGCTGTATTTATGGCAACATTGGCGTTATTGTTGTTGGCCTGTTCAGCATTATTATTGTTATTGTTTGCAGTGGTGGTATCAGTGACAGTGTTGACCGCTCCTGCAACCGTATCGATAACTTCTTTAACTTTTGGTATAGCTTCCTGAATGCCTTTTGCGACATTGCCAATAACTTCGAGAATTTTACTGGCATCGCAGCCTGTCATGAAAAGAGAAGACACAATCAGCATGAGAACCGAAAATCTTTTGAACTTTCTCATATTTTTCTCCCTGACAATCTTTTACTTTTTAATATCTGTAATACGGGCGAAGAAGAATTCAGGTAACAAAAAAATTAATCAGGCCTGAAGTTCTGTTAGAAGCCTGATTCCTTCTTCTGCACTTCTGGTTTCCTGAGCGATGGGTATGATTCCTGAAATGGTGAAAAGAGTTTCTTTCAATGAATCAAGACCAGAAACCACTATATGTCCCTCAAACTCTCTGTCTACAAGCAAAATAGCATCCAGGAGCTCTCCCATGGCAGGGCTGTTCAAAAGTTTGCAGGCCGAAAAATCAAAAACGAATCGACTATTGCCCTTTGAGTGCAAGCTTTTCAGCTCGTTCTGCAAATTCTCAAGCCCTTCGACATTGCAGTTTCCCTGAAATTTGAATACGGGTATGGTTCGAGAATTATCAATTGTCAGCTGGGTGTTACTCAATGCCTTACCTCCCTGATTCTCTGCAGAATTATTACCATAAACAAAACAATTTTCTCAAGAAAAAAAGGAGTCATCCTTTTACGGATGACCCCTTTCAGGTTCTTGTATCAGAATAGACTCATCTGGTGTCTTTCGGGAAGAATGCGATTGAGTATTTCACCGACCAGTTTGTTTCTGGCTTCGGTGTCACCAACTGCTTCGAGTCTGAAACCGAGATAAACAGCCGTGTAATTTTTGCCGGAACGCCCCTGATCAGTTACGGCTAGACCAGCGCCACGACCGTCTGGCATTGTCACAATCAGTTTACCCGGGTGACCGACTTTCATGATTGTTACATCTGAAGCGGTTCTTGATGACTCATCTCCGTTCAGAACCATGTTGAAATCGCCTTTGCTGCTCTTGCAGACAAGCTCATCAAAGTCTTTTTCGTCATCTACGTAGGTGAACTTGAGATAATCTTTCATCAGTCCACGATGGATGTTCGACTGTTCAAAAGACTGCGCTGCAATCAGCAATCTGCCACCGTTGTTCAGGTAATCCATAAGATCGTCTGAACTTGGTGAAAGCTGGCCAAGACTGTTAGAACTGACGCTGTCAGTTATTACAGCACCTTTGCCGGCAAACTGACGCAAAATATCTTTGAAGTTGAAGCCGAATACCGAGGCATCCCAGAGGACCTGGAATTTAACATTGTTTGCCTTCAATGCCTGAGCTATAACAGGCAATGTCATCGGGTCCTGGACCATCTGCCCGCAGAGAAGCACATCAGCCTCTTTTACAAACTTCGGAGTGGTTTCAAGAAACTCGTCCCAGTGTGTGTCTTTGGCAAACTTCATCGCCTTGTAGCCGGTTATGAAGTTGTAAGACGGAGCATAATAGATCGACAAGCCACGGCTGTCGCCCATTCCCTGGGTATGACCTTCGATAACCATCGGCGAATGAGCGGGGAATTTGGAAACGATCAAATATTCTTTAGACTGTTTGATATTTCTTTTGTCGAGAGCTTTGCCATCTTTTCGAATGATCTGATAGTTGATTTCATCGACAAATACTCTTTTTTCAAGAGCTTCATCAACCACCGGCTGGAAAGGACCTATTTTACAATAGTATCCACCGCCCTGAAGCTGGCGCAACGGGGTCATGGCCATTCTTGACCTGAAGACTCTTGTGCCTGCCGGCCAGAGTTCTCTGGGGGGCATTCTCCAGCCATTGAAACCCCAGATAACCACACCTGGTTTTTCGTCGGTAATGATTACAGGGGCTGAAAGCTTGTCATTCGCTACCGGGTAACCGATAGTCTTGATAATGTCGATGCACAGCCCTCTTATATCTGACGGAGCATCAGGCATCTGCGCAAGCTGAATTGCGAAATCGGTCAGATCAACGAGAGTGTCGTCAGAATAGCGTCTGATGCCACCAAAGCGACCGGCTTCACTGATAAGCAATTTTGCATAAACTTCATGATTATCGAGCAAGGCTCTGCCGAGTTCGTCGAACTTTTTGACCAAAGCGGGAATCTTACTCAGATCGACCGCTGATTTTGTAACCGGAGAACCCTGTATTACCTGACTTGTGGCAGAACCACCCTTGGCATATGAATAAACATAGGTGCCAACCATACGCTTGGTCACTTCTCTCGGCGAAAGGTCAGGATTTTTGATCAAAGGCCCGAGATAATCGGCATAAGGCATGCCCTGACCAGGTTCAGTTTCTTCAGAAGCAACCATAAACATGGTTGAATCAGCGATTTCATAAGCAACTTCGATTGTACCCATAAGACAGGCATCGAAATCGACTATCGCAAATTTAGAAGCTTTTTTATTGACTTTTGAAAGCTCTTTCTGGCCTTCACGCAGTGCCCAGGCTACATCCTGTACTCTGATGTATTCGTCTGACTCCTGATCATGAGCGATACCAGACCAGCCCATGCCATGGTTCCAGATTACCACGGCAACGTTATCGGCCGGGTAAGTCTTGACGCCCCATTTCAGGAATTCAGCGAGGGTAGTTTTATTACCCATATTCTGTTCGCCAAGATTCATTACCATCTTGCTGGTTACTTTGGCTTTGTTGGTATCTTTGGTTACGTAATACCTTCTGGTGCCTACCCAGTTACCATCTTCAATTGTATCGCCCTTGCCACCACGCAGACGATCTATCTGAACGACGACATTTACATCTTTACTGCTGCCGACTTCTTCCATTTCGTTGATGTCCTGCAGACCGAAGCGTTCAAGATCGTTATCGGCGCAGACATAAACAAGAACGGTCCATTTTCTGCGGCCCTGCGCTTTGGGTGCGGTCGGGTTAGCGCCTTCGGTTTCAAACGCTACCGCGTGCTGGGCATCGTCATACCAGTGAATCGGAAATTCTTTCGGACCGACACCTTTATACATGGCTGCAACGGCATCATATCTGTCTTTGTTGGCGTTTTCGCGCATTTTTCCATAGACTGTCTGCCAATAAGCCTGCAGCTTTTCAAGCTCTTTTGCCCCATTGGTAACCTGAAATTTTCTGCGCTGGTGAACTTTCTTTACCAGGTCATAGAAGGCGAGGTCCATGGGAAATTCTGATTGTTTAAGCACAGCGCCAAGTACCCCGTCGAGAGCAGGGTTGTCTTTAAACATGGCATAGGCTTTATCAGTTACCTCGTCAGCTTTTGCGGCATAGTTGGCAAAAAACTCAACCTTGTAATCACCACGAATGTTGCTGACGAAATTTCTCTGCAATTGTTTTGAAAAATCAGCGAGAACTTCGCTTAAAAAGCTGTCGCTTCTTTTGTCGCCAAGATATTCAAGAGTGACTTTTCTTACCCAGACTTCCTGAAGCATTGAAAGTTCTTGAATCAAGGCCTGCTGATCAGCTTTAGAAGCGGCTGATCTGCTGCTTGTTGATTTTTTAGCCTTACTGGTAGATTTGCTGGCGGGTTTCTTTCGGGTTGTAGTTTTCTTTTTGGTAGTTGCTTTTTTCTTCGTTGTTGTGGCTTTTTTCCTGGTCGTAACTGTCTTTTTTCGCGCTGAAGCCGTTGAAGAAGTGTCTGCACTCCATAACGGACTCAGTGCCAATAAATGCAAAACGACCAGCAAAATTGGCAGAAACCGCTTTCTCATAATCTTTTCTCCTTACTCGTGATAAGCACAAAGTGTACAATTTTAAATTATTATAATGATTTTAAAGCTAAACTGGAACCAGTTTGCAGTTTTTTTTCGCAAAAAAACCATTATTGAAATCTTACAAACAAAGGAAAAAGCAGATGCTCGTCTCGTTTAACTATTGATTTTTGTCTTCCTGAATCAGCAAAAATCGTGTATAAGTTTATAAACTCAAACTGACGGAGTACGTATACAGATGAATTTAGTCTATCTTTCACCTCATTATCCTGCACATTTTTCCCAATTTGTTGAATGTCTGGCAAAGTACGGCGTTAGAGTTTTCGGCATCTCAGACCTTCCTGACGAAGCCCTGGACAGCCGGGTCAGAAACAGTTTAACCGGTCACTATAAAGTGAGCCAGCTCGAAAACTATTCTGAAGTAATCAACGCCTGCCATTTCTTCGCGAACAATCTTGGGACAATCGATCGTGTAGAATCACACCTTGAACCCTGGATCGAACTCGAAGCAGAAATCAGAAAAGAATTTGACGTAACCGGGCCAAAACCAGACGATCTTCAATTCATGAAACGCAAGTCAAAAATGAAAGACGTCTTTACCCGCGCCGGTGTACCGGTAGCCAAAGGTACCCTGGTAAAAGATCTCGATCAGTGTCTTGACTTCATCAATGACAACTATCCGGTTTTCATAAAGCCTGACATCGGGGTTGGCGCAGCCGACACCTATACCATCAACAATCTGGCCGACCTGAAACATTTCTTTTCGGTTAAGCAGTCATATGATTATTTCATGGAAGAATACGTCAAAGGCGATATCGAGTCTTTCGACGGTCTAACCGACCAGAACGGAAACATTGTTTTCTTCACCTCTCACATCTTCAGCAACGACATTCATAATCTGGTCAAACAAAACGAAAACGTCTGGTATTACTCAGTTAAAAAAATTCCTGCCGACCTCGAAAAATTTGGCAGAGAAGTGGTTAAATCAGCCGGAATCAAAGAGAAATTCTTCCATATTGAATTTTTCCGACTCGCAGATGGCAGCCTGAAAGCCCTTGAAATCAACATGAGACCCCCAGGCGGCCTTTCAACTCATATGTTCAATTTTGCCTGCGACATCGACGTTTACGACTGGTGGGCAGCAATCATGGCCGGTCAAGAGTCAAAAAGAAAATTTGAACGCCTCTACCACTGCGGATTCGTGGGAAGAAAACACGACAGGCATTACGCCCTTTCTCATGACCAGCTCTACCAGAAATGGGGCGAAAAAATCGTTCACAGTCAGCCCATGAACCCTATCGAATACACGGTAATGGGACACTGGGGCTATCTGCCACGCGCCAAAGACGAAAAAGAAATGCGTCAAATCATTGACGACATCATCAGGGAGGCCTGATGAAAAGAGAATTCAGAAAAATCCCAAGCCAGGCCTGGGGCCGACCGATGGAAATGCTTGTTTACGGTGATAAGGGCAAACCCATGATGGTTTTTCCATCTCAGGAAGGCCGCTTTTTCGATTACGAAAATTTCGGCATGATCGACACACTTGCACCCTTTATCGAAGCGGGCAAGTTGCAGGTTTATTGCGTAGACAGCCTCGATCATGAAAGCTGGTTCAGCAAAGCCCACCCCGCAGACAGAGCCAGACGCGCCAATGATTACGACCACGCCATAGTCAACGATGTTGTTCCGCACATACTTGCCGATGGACATAAAAATGCCGGTATCATCACGCATGGCTGTAGTTTTGGCGCTTTTCATACCGTTAATTTCTTTTTGAAACACCCGGAATCTTTTGACTTCGGCATCGCCCTGAGCGGCTGTTATGACATCGGCTTCACTCTCGATGGTTTTTTCAACCAGGATGTCTATTACAACAACCCAATAATGTTTTCCCGCGACCTGAGCGACCCAAAGATTGTAAAAAAGCTGCAGAACAATCTTCTTATCGTATGCAGTGGCCAGGGCGCCTGGGAAGAATGGATAGGCGAAGCCCGGATTCTTTGTCAAAATCTGCACGAAAACGACATTCCGGTTTTGCTGGACCTGTGGGGCTTCGATGTCAATCATGACTGGCCCTGGTGGAAAAAGATGATCACCTACTTCCTGGAGAAGATGGATAAATCAGGCTTTTTAACAAGTCAGCACCGTATGAAACCCAAAGAGCGCGAAAAATTTCTTAAAAACTTTCATTCTATTTAAAAAAAATATTGAAATGATTCTCTGAAAACCTGAGAAAACAACTGCTTAAGCGCCTGAAAAAAAGAATTCAGGCGCTTTTCATTTGCAGCTTACTAAACTGGACTTTAGGGCCGAAAAAATTATAGTATTGAAGTGAATAAACATAATTGGAGAAATTAGAGGATGGCCATCAGCTTAACTTGCCCATCATGCGGCAATATTATCAATCAGGTAACCAGATCTCCGCAAATGGTCGTTTGTCCGGCCTGTAATTCCACACATCTGCTCACCAACGGAAAAATGGAAGACGTGGGGAAATCCGCGATACTGACCGATGTTCCCAGCATCTTCGAAATGTACAAAACCTACAAATATACCGACTGGAAATTCACACCCGTCGGACGAGTGCGCTATGACTATGGCGACGGTTACTGGGATGAATGGTTCGTTCGCAGCGACAACGGTAAAGAAACCTGGGTTTCTGTAGACGAAGGTGACATCGCCATCGAGCACCTGGTACAGAAGCAGCTTTCGTTGCCGACATTCGACGAAATTAAGGTTGGCGGCGCTTTGATGATAAACAGAATCAGAATGACCGTTGTCGAGAAAAACACCGCAACCATGGTCGGTGCCCAGGGTGAAGTTCCGTTCAAAATTGTTCCGAATGAAACCTATAACTATATAGATTTGCTCGGGCCAAAAAGAACCGCTTTCACCATTGAGTATCAGGATGGCGGAATCGACTGCTACAAAGGCATATGGGTCGATCCGTTCGAGATTGTCGAGGTTTGAATATGAGTGCAACTGCGACAAAAGCTGCCCTTAAGTCGATAAAATGTACCCAGTGCGGAGGGTCGATCGAAATCAGAGGTGGGCATAATGTTAAATCTATTGTCTGCCAGTATTGTGGTTCCTGTCTTGACACCAAAGACGAGTTCAAGGTTCTGCACCAGTTTCTGAACCAAAAGCGCCCGTTTTTACCAATGAAAATTGGTCTCAAAGGCAAACTAAAAGGCGTTATGTTCACAGTCATAGGTGTCATACAAATGGAAGAACGCGAGTGCGGCGAAGTTTATCGCTGGCTTGAATATCTTTTGTTTTCACCAACCCACGGCTACGTCTGGCTTGTTTATGAAGATGGGCATTGGGTTATGCTTCACGAGGTTAAAGATCTTCCCGACACCCCTGTCGACCTGGCTATGCCGAGAAAATCCTCTTTCAAGGTTCGTGACAAAACCTTCAAGGTTTTTGAAAGCAGCGGCGCTGCGATCAGCTATGTTGAAGGCGAGCTTACCTGGCAGGCCAAGGCGAAAGAAAGAGTTCGCTATGTTGATGCAGTCTGCCCACCCTACATGTATTGCATAGAAATGCGTGGCGGAGAACAGGAATATTCCTGGGGCGAATACATCCCTTACGAAGAAATTAATGAAGCGTTTAAAATCAACAGCTTCGAACCAACCGGCGTTTTTTCGTGCCAGCCATTTGTGGCTTCGCCCCTTTTTGAAAGCTTTTCAAAAGGTGCAATGCTCGCAGCACTGATTGCAATTTTCATGTATTTCTTCATCTCAAGCAATGGCAGCCTTGTTTTTAAACAGAAGTTCGGCTCCAATGTTTTCAAACAAAGTGAAGTTTCTAAAGAATTTGAAGTTAAAGAACCTGGAAAACTTTACGGTATAAGGGTTTATACTCCGAGTCTCAAAAACCAGTGGTCTTATTATAATTTCAGGGTAGTCGACAAGGAAGAGAAAACCAAGTATTTCGACATGCCGACCGCGCTTTCATACTATGAAGGCTATGAAGGCGGAGAATACTGGTCAGAAGGTTCTACTGAAGTTACCGCCTACTTTAAGATTCCAGAAAAAGGTCAATTCAAGCTGGCCGTAGACGGAGAAGGCGGGACCGGAAACGATCCTCAGAAAAACTTCTCTTTATCGAATACGATTGTAGAAATCCGCGAAGGAGTCAGACAGGGTCACTACACTCTGACCTGGTTCTTTCTATGCCTGGTGCTTGGTGCTCCGTTTTTCATCAAGAAAATGACTTTTGAAGCACAGCGTTGGGCTGACGATGATGAGGACGATGATTGATGAGTAAACTTACATTGATTTTCGCCGCAGCATTCTCTGCCCTGACCATGTTTGCTGTGGCAACTGACTACGCCTCGCCCCAGGGGTTCAGTGACACCCCAAAAGTAAACAAAACCAAAAACATCAGAGAACGAAGCGTTTTTGTTCGTGGTGGCACTGGTCATCGCGGTTTCATGCACGGGAAGTAACCTGAAAAATTTATTTTTTCAGTAAAATTCAAGTTAGATAAGTTTGGAGTTTGATATTTATGGAAACTAAAATTGCCGAATTGTCAGCAGGTCCGATCCTTTCAACAGTAGCTTATTCAGTGCTTGGTCTGGTAATTTATATTGTGACTTTCTGGTTGATCTGCAAGATTTCACCTTTTTCTGTCAGAAAAGAAATCGAAATCGATCAGAATACTTCTCTCGGTATAATCATCGGAGCAGTAATGATTGGTCTGTCAATCATTATCGCTTCTGCAATGCACTAATAAAATCGGGATTAATAAAAAAAAGTAATTTAAACCTGAAGAGGGTCTTTTTGCCCTCTTTGGGTTTATTTTCTACTCATTCGCTGAAAGGTTGAAATCAATTGCAGTTATATCTTTTATTTTCAGTATTTCTCATTGCAGTTTGCGGATTAGTCTATGAACTTCTGGCGGGAACGATTTCGAGTTACCTTGTCGGCGATTCAGTATATCAGTTTTCTTTGGTTATAGGTCTTTTCATGACCTCTATGGGTCTGGGCTCTTTTCTTTCGAGGTTTATAAATCGAAGACTACATGACTGGTTCATTCTGGTCGAGGTTTTGACCGGCGTATTGGGCGGAATGAGTTCGATCATTCTGTTTTTTGCCTTTTCATATCTTGAAAATTATTCACCATTTCTGTTCATCATCTCGGTTTCGGTCGGGACTCTGATTGGTCTTGAGATTCCCATTATTCTGCGCATACTCAAAGAGCACAGCACGTTAAAGATTCTCTTTTCAAATGTCATGACCGCCGATTACATCGGAGCTCTTTTTGCTTCATTGCTTTTTCCGCTGGTGCTTGTGCCAAGACTCGGTCTGGTTCGCACCAGTCTCCTTTTCGGTATCATCAATGTCGCGGTTGGCGGTGGTGCCATAGCTGTTTTCAAAGAGAAAATCGTCGATAAAAAGGGTCTGACGATACTTACGGTTACAGCCCTGATTCTGCTTTCAACCTGCTTTTTCTATTCTGATCGAATATCTTCTCTGGCCGAAGACAGCCTTTATCGCGACGAAATAATCTACAGTGCCCAGACGCCTTATCAAAGAGTGATTGTAACCAGAACCCGGGCCGATATACGTATGTTTATCAACGGCAGCATTCAGTTCAGTTCTCAGGACGAATATCGCTATCACGAATCTTTGGTATTACCAGCATTATCGGCTGCCCATGCCCGCGAAAACATCCTGATCATAGGTGGCGGCGATGGACTAGCCGCTCGGGAAGTTCTGAAATTCAACGAGGTAAAATCCCTTACTGTGGTCGATATAGACCCGGCAATCACCAACTTTGCGCGAGATAACATCATAATGCGAAAATTGAACAAAGATTCGATGCGCAACCCTAAAACCAGAATCGTCAATAACGACGCCTGGAAATTTCTCGAAACCGACAACAACATTTATGATGTAATTATTATCGACCTTCCTGACCCTGACAATCTTACCTTAAGCCGTCTTTATTCAAGAACTTTTTACCGGCTTCTCAGCCACAAGCTCAGCCGCGGTGGCATAATAGTTACCCAGGCCACATCACCGCTTTATTCACATAAAGCTTTCTGGTGCATCAGAAATACCTTTGCAGCCATTGAAAACCCTCTTTATGCCAATGCTACTGCTTCTGAGACCGTAAGACTCGAAGCGAAAGCCTATCATGCCTATGTTCCATCATTTGGCGAATGGGGCTTCGTAATGGCTTCAAATGCCGCACTGGACTGGAACAACATCGAAATCAAAGTTGAAAACAAGTTCGTTAATACCGAATATCTTAAATCTATGGGAGTTTTTCCCAATGATATCGATGAAATTGAAACCGAAGTGAATACGATTGACACCCATGTTATCAAGTCCTATTATGAAGAAGGATGGGATCTTTGGGCTCTTTAAAACAAAATGAAAACTATGCCAAATTCAATTCATATCATTGCTGATTTCTCTGTCTGCCCGGTTGAACTGCTGAAATCAGGCGAAAAGGGCGGGCAAATTCTTGAACAGACAGTTCAGGAATCTGGTTTGAATTGTATTCTGGTCAGATACCACCAGTTTTCTCCTGACGGCTACACCGCAGCAGCTCTTTTAACCGAGTCTCACATAACATTGCACAGCTGGCCCGAACATTGTTCGGTACAGATTGATATTTTTACCTGCGGCAATCACGAAAAAGCGAGAAAAGCATATGAGGTTCTTAAAACGATTTTCAAACCTGGTAAAATCTCTGAAAAAGTTCTTCTGCGAAAACTCGACTCCATAAAAGAAGATATCTGAAATATAAAAAACCGGTCACGCAGCCCTTACCAACAAAAGCTGCGTAACCGGTTTTTATTTACCTATTTTCGTTTACGCGAATCTTTCAAATATCCGTAAATTTCTGAATCAGCTGAAAGAACAAGCTTGCTGTTACTTCCAACAGCTTTTTCTATGCTCTCAAGAGAGCGATAAAACGAATAAAATTCAGGATCCCGACTGAACGCATCAGCATATATTCTTGCTGCCCTGGCATCGGCTTCGCCCTTGATTTCTACCGAAGTTCGATATGCTTCAGATCTGATTTTTTTCAGCTCTTTGCCCATCTGACCAAGAATCTCAGCCTTGGTGCCTTCGCCTTCAGAGCGATATTCGGCAGCGACCTTGTTTCGTTCTGAAATCATGCGTTCATAAACACGTTCGCGAACCTGCTCTACATAATTCAGACGTTTGATTTGAACATCGATCAGGTCGATACCGTAATCAGGTGTGCTTTCGCGGGCTCTGGCAAGAATGTCTCCGATGATTTCTTCACGGTTTTTTCTGTTTTCGTCATCGATCATTGTTTCTGTTTCTTCGGCTACCTGCTCGTAACTTGCGCCACGAACAAGGTCAACCAGATAGTTGCCCGAAACAGCATCTCTTACAACAGAATCGACGATGTCATCAAGACGGCTGTGCGCGCCCTGCTGGGTGGCGACAGTCTTCATGAAAAGCAATGGGTCCTTGATTCGCCAACGCGCGGTGGCATCGACCCAGATGAATTTCTTTTCCTTGGTTGTGATCTGATTCGGATCTCCATCCCATTTTAAAATCTTTTTTTCAAAAAAGCTTGCTTCATCGATGAAAGGCACTTTGAAATTAAGCCCGGCATGTCTGGTTTCGCCGACCGGTTTGCCGAATCTGGTAACTATTGCCTGCTCACCTTCTCTGACGACAAAAGCTGAAGAAAAGACGACAAAAAGAATTATTGCTAAAACGATTGCTGCGATAAGTTTTTTCATTTTTCACCTCCGGTAAACCCCTGCAATGGAAGAACGGGTAACAAGTTGCCGGTTTTACCATTTTCGCTGTCGACAACCCAGATATCTTTGATTTTTGGCAATACTCTTTCCATGGTTTCAAGATACATGCGTTTTCTGGTTACTTCAGGAAAAGCCTTGTATTCATCGAGAAGTGCCAGGAATTTTTTGGCGTCACCCTCTGAACGATTGACTCTCTCGAGGGCGTAGCCTTCAGCTTCTTCAATCATCTGTTTGGCCTCACCCCGGGCCCTTGGTACTTCGCGATTGTATTGCTCACGAGCCTGTTGAATAAGACTTTCTTTTTGCTGTTCAGCTTCATTCACCCCGTTAAACGCAGCCTTGACACTTTCGGGCGGGTTAACATCCTGAAACTTAACGGTTACGATTTTAACCCCGATGTCATAAGAGTCCAGCAGGGACTGCATTTCAAGATGAATTTTGTGCGCAAGCATGGCTCGGTCAGTAGTCAAAACTGCGGTTACATTTGAATCACCAACGATTTTTCTGGTTACCGCCTCTGAAATATCGCGAATTGTAGTTCTTGGGTCAGCAATTCTAAACAGGAATTTAAACGGATCCTGTATTTTGTATTGCACGATCCATTCAAGATCAGAAACGTTCAAATCGCCGGTCAGCACCAAAGATTCATCGTTATAGCCCTGTTTTTGATACTGGCTTCTGATGCCTGGCTTGATACTTCTGAAGCCAAATTCTTCTTTGAGAATTCTTCCGGTTTTAACCAGATATACCTGGTCGATTCCAAAAGGCAATTTGAACTGCAACCCTGAGCCGGCTGTCTTGAAAAATTTTCCGAATCTAAGCACCACTGCTGTCTCTTCAGTTCCAACTTTGTAAAAAGAGCTCATAACTCCTGAAACAATCAGAAAAAGAATAAAAAGGCCGACCAAAGCCCGATTCATGTTTTCAGGAGAAGGCATATTGAACTTTTCCGTGTTGATTATGGCATCCTCAACGGGGCCATTATTTTTTCCATCCTGCATATTATAGTTTTCTCCTTATGTAGGTTTACAGGTTTCATCTTACACTTTACAGCTTGCTTTTTCCAACAGAAAGACCTAACCTGTTATTTAGAGAATCGAGGAGGATAGCAATGAAAAGTTGGGAAAACTATCTTTATGGTTTCACCGGAGCAGCCCTTGGCGCTTTGGGTCTGCTCTTCATAATCCTGGGAGCAGGTTGCATACTGGGTTCTTTTGCCGCTATTTTTATCGCTATAAAAAAGAGAGCCGGTTATAAATTAGTCTGAACAACTTTTGCACCCTGATTAATGGAAATTATTTTCGACAGTCTGGTTGCCCAGCCCTGGTATTTTTATTATTTAAGCGGAATTTTTCTAATTCTGCTGGGTTCGGCTTTATTGATTCTTCCCCGCCGCATAGGAGATTCACACCATTCTAACTATTTAACTCTCTGTTTTCTGTCATACGGTCTTTCAAGATTGCTTACTTCTTTGTATCTGATTTTAAACAGCTCAGAAACACTTTTTATCAATCAGTTATTTCAGCTGTTAACATTGCTTTTCGGTCAGGAATTCATACGCCGAAACTGGAAAAAGGCTTTCGGTTTCAGCATCAGTGCGCTCGTACACATTCCCCTGAGCATAGTCTTCGCCATCGCCTTATTTTTTACCGGCGATCTCTTCTTTGGCCCCGGCGCAATCATCACCACTATTCTTGCAATCATTTTAAGTACAGAACTTTATTTTGGTCTGAAAAAATCTTCGCACCCTAAAGTCCGCGGTGGGGTCTTTTTGACCTTCTCGATTGCCGGCTCCATGATCATTCAGCTGATATTGAGTATTGTCAATGAACAGCAAACCTTTTCTCTGGTTCAACGGCAGAACTATTCCGTTATCGGTCCGGCGCAAATTTTTCAACTGGTCTCTCTGGTTTTTTTCTGCATTCTAATGCTGATAATGAAAACCAAAGCCAATCTAATCGAACGTTCGAACAAAAAAGCTGAAGCCTGGGAAATATTTTCGCCCATAACCTTTTTATTGCTTTTGGCCTCGATTAACATTGCCGGCGCAGTTTTGTCGAAAGCAATGGTTCTTAGAGAAAACAGACGTATCGAGACCCGGCTTGAAAAGTCGCGAGAAGGTCTCGAAAAACTTATTAACCAGAGAATTCTGTTTGCAAACACTTCCTCCAGCCTTATTTCCGGCACACCGGTTCTGGCCAATTTTCTTGACGAGCAAACTGCTGAAAACAAAGCCGATCTGGACCAATTCCTCAATCGTTTCTCACAGAATTTTCCCGATGGAATTTGCTATCTCATGAATAAAGAAGGCCTGGTTGTTGCCGCCTCAGATAAAAAAGAACTTTTTCTCGGCAGATATCTGCATTTTCGCAGCTATTTTCAACAGGCAATACTGGGCCAGAATGGCAGGCTGATAGACTATGGAAAGTTCACCAACGAGCTGGGATATTATTCTGCTTACCCTGTTTACAGCCATAGAACCGGTCTTATTTCAGGGGTATGCGCTGTAAAACGTAATTTAAACGATCTTAACCAGTATTTCGGGTTGTATCATCCGTCGATGCTATTGGACAAAGAAAGAAAAGTTTTTCTCTCAAGCGATTTAGAACAGGTCGGTAAAAAACTTCACCTGACCGATAAAAAATCAGACAGTCAGACCCGCATCGAAACCGGCAAAAACCATTCCGAGTCAGAGAATGAAGTATTTATCAGCCGGGCAGATTTCTTCGTTTCGTTTTTCGATTTAGGCATTGGCGACTGGCAGGTATTGCTTATGCAGAGCCTGGAAGACATCAAAACGGTAAAGCTCATAGCATTCAACGTGTTTTCCATCTTCTCGCTGGTTCTTCTCGGTTTCTTTATCGGTAATGTTAAAAAGTCCGAACTGCTTTTAGAATTACAGCTTGCCCAGAAACAGTTTGAAGCGGTATTTTACAATGCTCCTGAGGGTATTCTGATCATATCACCGAGAAATCTGGAAATTCTTTCAGCAAATGCCGGGTTCAAAAATCTGTTTGGATTTACTCATGATCCTGTAGGCCGATCCTTTAACGAACTTCTGGGTAATAAAAAAACGGCTTTCAAGAAAACTTCCCACGACTTTTCCGGCAAATCGTTTCTTCACGAAAGAGAGTTTATTAGAACGGACCAAAGCAGTTTCATGGCCGAGGTAAACGGTGCAACTACAATTTTCAATGGCGAAAACGCAATTTTGCTTTTCATAAGAAATATTTCTTCCAGAATCAAATACGAAGAAAAATTGCATCAGGCCAAGGTCGAGGCTGAAGAGGCCAATCGAATAAAAAGCCGATTTTTAGCCTTTAACAGTCATGAGATCAGAACTCCACTTACAACAATAATCGGCCTTAACGAAATGATTAGAAAAGACTGTAGTGACCAGGAGCAGCGAAAGCTGCTCGACCTTTCTGCTGCCACCGCAAGAACATTGCTTGATTTGCTTAACGATACCCTTGACCTGTCACAGATAGAAGCCGGAAAATTGCGCATCGATAAGCGGCCCTTCAATCTGAAGGATATGCTTTGGCAGCTCAAACAAATTACCAGCATCAGAGCAGAACAAAAGAATGTTACGGTTAAAATGATTATCGATGACCGTATCCCGGAAATCGTAGTTTCAGACGGAAACAGAATCAGACAAATTTTATCGAATCTCACCGGCAATGCTCTGAAGTTTACATCATCAGGCGAGATAAAACTTGAGGCCATTCTTTCTTCAGCCAATGATAAGGATTTAACCCTGAAATTTATCATTGAGGACACCGGAGAAGGTATATCTGAAGATGTTAAAACAAATCTTTTCAGAGAATTCGTTCATTCTGCACCGCAAAACCCTGAAGAACTAAGAGGAACCGGGCTCGGCCTGGCAATAACCAAACAGCTTATAGAATTGCTCGATGGCACAATTAGATTTGAAAGCCAAAGAGGAAAAGGCACTACCTTTCTCCTGGAAATACCAGTAAAAGCAGGCGAGTCAACTGAAGTTGCACAAGATGACAAAAAATCAGAAACGAACAAAATAGAACTCGTGAGCGACAACCGGCCGTTAAGATTTCTGGTTGCCGATGACAATGAAACGAACCTGTTTCTTGCCACTTCGATTTTACAGGAATATGGTGGCGAAACCAGTTCGGCCCTAAATGGTCTTGAAGCCTTGAAACTACTTGAAAAAGAGCAATTCGATGCCGCCCTGCTCGATATTCAAATGCCTGAACTTGATGGTCTTGAAACCATTAAAAGAATTCGTAATTCTGAAAATGGATATTCTTCACTGCCGATTCTCGCCCTAAGCGCTTTTTCAACCGAAGAAGAACGTAACGAAGCCGTAGAAGCAGGAGCGAATGAATATCTATCAAAGCCCTACTTCCCCCAGGATTTATTGCAGGCACTGCAGAAAATTCTTCCCGAAAAATGCGTTGCCCTTAAACAACCAGAGCAGAACGCCCCAGAGCAACTGGAAGTAAAATCAGCACCAACAAACGATTCCAAAGAATTGAATCTGAAACAGATCAATCTGCATGAGCTTCAGTTCAGAATTTTGCAAAAGCCGGAAAACATTCTGCAAATAAATGACATTTTTTCAAGAAGATCAGAGGTTTTGATCGACCAGCTTTCTGAATGTATAAAAATTGAAGAAGCTGAAAAATTAAGAGAAACAGCTCATTCGATCAAAGGTCTGGCAGGAATGCTTGCAGCAAACAAAGCTTTTCAACTGGCTCTGGAGATCGAAAACCTTGCCAAAAACAACAAGATAAAACAGGGGTTAGAGCTGGTACCAATTCTTGTGTCTCACATAAGAGAGATCGGTTTTGACCTGAAGCTGATCTGCGCTGACATAAGGAAAAAGTAGTAGGATTCTGGTATAAATTTTGCTACGATTGGCGCGAACTTAAATTACAACTCTAACCAACCCAGGAATTGTACAAATGTTTAGCAAAAGCGCCAAGAGAAACCTGAAACTGATCATTAAGTGGACAGCAATAGCTCTGTTTGTTGTCGTTTTCTTCTATCTGCATTTTTATCACGGCAAAAAGGCAAGAGACACTTTTTCTGTTTTTGCCGGTGGGCTTGGCATGTTTGTATTCGGCATGAACCTTATGAGTTCGAGCTTACAGAGAATAGCAGGTAACCGACTTAAAACAATAGTTTCAACCCTTACGCGAAGTCCCCTCGCCGGCATGATAACAGGTCTTGGAGTAACAGCACTGATTCAAAGCAGCTCGGCTACGACTGTAATGACCGTTGGCTTTGTTAATGCCGGCATTATGAGTTTAAAACAGGCAATCGGCATTATTCTCGGCGCAAATATCGGCACCACTGTCACTGCCCAGCTAATAGCATTCAAGCTGACCGATCTGGCATGGCCAGCCCTGGCAATCGGCAGCGGCATGATAATGTTCAGCAAATCACGAAAAAACCGGTCCTGGGGCGAAGCTCTGCTTGGTTTTGCATTACTGTTTCTCGGCATGAAATTCATGGGCGACACTTTAAAAGCCTACCGTGAACATGAAGCGTTCAAAACGGTTTTTGTAATTCTTTCTCAGAATCGAATACTGGGCGTAATTGCCGGCCTTCTGGTAACTCTGATTGTTCAAAGCAGCTCGGCGACTGTTGGTTTAACCATGAGCCTCATTGGCACCGGTGCTTTTGGTGATGATGCTTTTCTTGCACTTAAAGCCGCCATTCCCATTATTCTGGGTGACAACATCGGCACCTGTATCACAGCCATGCTCGCTTCTATCGGAACATCGAGAAATGCCCGAAGAGCGGCACTGGTTCACAGTCTGTTCAACACATTCGGCACCCTGCTTATTTTGCCCGCCCTTGATATGTACACCAACTTCATAATGACCACCGCTAACGATCAGATGCGTCAGGTGGCGAATGCCCACACCTTTTTCAACATAGCCAACGGATTGATATTTTTGCCCCTGTCAGGACTTCTTGAACGCATCGCCATGCTGATCATTCCGAGAACTGAAGACGAACAGGTTGCGGTTACCAACCTCGATAAGCGACTTCTGGCAACCCCTCCTATCGCCATCGCCCAGGCTGAGCAGCAACTTATCAGCACCATCGCGATCGTGAATAAAAAATTCACGAAAATATGTGAACTTCTGCAAAATCAGGATGCTGACCTTGACGAGGTCGCGGCAACTTCTTCGGCAATAGAAACCCTTCATAAACAAAGAGATCAGATCAATCGTGAATTGAACAAGTTTCTGGTATCTCTTGCCCAGAAAGATCTTTCAGAAGAGTTGACCCGGCAGGTCACCAGACTTCTCTACCTGAACAAAGACATGGAGATAGTTTCATCACAACTTGAAAAGCTTGTCTCAATTTTTCTCGACCAGGCCGAAGAAAATATGAAGCTTTCTGATGAGGCCCGCGAAGAGCTTCATCTTTGTCTCAGCAAAACCGCAGAAGTATTTCAGCATCTGACAGGCAAACTTTCGGTTAATGAACGCGAAGCCGAAGAAATAAGACAAAATATCTACGGGCAAACCCTTGTTGATCAGGCGGCCAGAACCAATCAACTCGACAGAATAAAATCAGGTGAACACAACCCTATTCAGGGTATAGCCTTCCTTGATTCATTAAGAAGTATGGGCAGCATACTTTCATCGATGCAGCAGATCTGTGACCATCTGCAGAACAAATTTTGATGCAAGCATGTCCAGTTAATTTTTACAAGCCCGCAGACGGAAAAAGACTTCAGAAGATTCCTGTCGATGCCGGATTTTCGTGTCCGAACCGCGATGGCACTCTTTCTTTTTCAGGATGTGCTTACTGTGCCAATCAAAGCTTCTCGCCTTTTTACTGCTCTGCAGTCAAATCAGTTGAGCAACAACTGCAAGAAGGCATGGCTTTTTTTTCTTCAAGATACAAATGTTCAGGATTTTATGCCTACTTTCAAAGTTATTCTGCAACTCATGATTCGCTTGAATATCTGGAAAACCTTTACGAAAAGACCTTGAAAATGCCGGGAATAGAAGGGCTGGTAATCGCTACCCGGCCTGATTGTCTGAACCCTGAGAAAATTGAATTAATGAAGCGCTTGCGCGAGAAGACCTTTATCAGAGTCGAAGTCGGAATTGAGTCATGTAATGACAATATTTTGCAGGCAATTAATCGCTGCCATGACTTTTCGACGGCACTTGAAGCAATCAAGGGGCTTACGAATGCCGGCATCGAAACCTGCGGTCATCTGATTTTCGGCTTACCCGGAGAAACTCAACAAGATCGAAGAACAGCTGCACAGCTTCTTTCTGGTTCAGGTCTTTCTCTTCTCAAGCTTCATCATCTTCAAATCATAAAAGGCTCTAAATTTGCCCGGGATTTCATTGAAGCCCCGGAAAAATTTGAGCTCTTTTCGGCTGATGACTATCTTATAGCTCTCGGCGACTTTTTGACTTATCTTTCAGACAAAATAGCCATAGAAAGACTTATAAACAGAGTTCCACCTCGTTTTCTGATTGCACCGATCTGGGGGGGACTAAGCGAAAGCAGTCTAAGATCACAGCTTATAGCTTACATGCAAAAGAATGGGATTTTTCAGAGTTGCGAACAATAAGTGCCAATTTTTCAGCAATTGGGTGAAAAATTTTCAGCGGCTGTGATTTTTCGCACCTTAATTTTACTCTTGAATGAATTTGGTTTCACGGGTAGAAATTTCGCCGACAACTCTAAAACCGGTATTATCGAGGCATTTTTCTTTCTATCTCAAGCACAGGGTACAGGTTGGCATGGTTTGTGCTTTATATTTCAGCAACAGATTCATAAATGGAGCATTATCATGAAGATGTCAAAGAAATACATGCTTGGTCTGATCACAGTGTTGGTAATCGTTCTTTGTTCAGGATTGGCTTTTTCTAAAGACAAGCTTAGCCCGGCAAGCGCAATGCAATATTTTGCATCTCTTTATGCTCCTTACGAAGGTACACGAAATGCCGGTTTTTCAATGTGCTTTGGTAATGAATTAAAAGACTTTACCCGAAAAACGGTTGAAACCACCGTAGAAATGCCCGAAAGAACCTTCCTCAAATAATAACCTCATAATAACTCTCTATCTCTCTTAGTAAAAGAAGCTACCGATAAAGATAGCTTCTTTTTTTATTCAGAGTTCAGATAAAAAGTATCAAGCCGCGTGAATGGTCTCGTTAATCAAACTTACGATCTCATTTTTTTCAAAAGGCTTTTGCAAAATAAGCTCTTTCTCAGCGACTTCTTCGAAGTGTTTATCTGTATAGGCCGTGCAATATACGACACGGGCATCGCCACCCATGGACTCTATCACCTTGCCCGCTTCAATACCGTTTTTTACAGGCATGCCGATATCGAGAAGAACCAGCTTTATTTCATTCTGATATTTGGCGAAAATTTCAATTGCCTCTTCACCATTTCGGGCTTCGAGTACTCGATAGCCATGCTTTTCAAGAATTTTCTTTTCAAGAAACAGCACCTGTTCTTCGTCTTCGGCCAGCAAAATCGTTTCACCGTTACCTGAGGTAATTTTTGAATCTGCAGAGGGTTTGAAAAATCTGCTCTTCACCATGGCTTCTCCGGCATTGGGAATAAGCAATCGACATACGGTGCCCTCTTCAGGTTGGCTGGTTATTTCAACCTGGCCACCAAGCTGTTTGACCACCGCCTTAACAACGCCCAGACCAAGCTCGATGCCCTCTTCATTGTTTATAGACACGATGGGCTCATTAATTCGTTCCAGCTGAGTGCTGGTCAAGCCTCTTCCATTATCTTCAACATCTATCGCGACAAAAGATTTGCCTTTTTCGATATTGAACTTTTTGGCGCATTCATCATCGATAACAAATTCGTAGATTTTCACGTCGATTTTGCCTTCGTCACTCAAAACCTCGCTGGCATTAAGCAAAAGATTGATCATGACCTGAGCAAGCTCGGCCCTGTCTGCAACTACCGGTAATGCTTTATCAGGCAAATCGAAATTTATATTGATCTTTTCTGAAAAAATCCCTTTAAAAAGAGAGATTCTATCTTCGACAAACTTGACCAGATCGAGCTTCTCGACATTTCTTTTTGGGCGGCGATCTGCGAACAACAGCAGCTGTTCGACCATTTTCGCTGCTCGTCTGCCGGCATCGAGAACTTCAGTCTGTAAAAGCTTTTCTTCAGAGCCTGGTGCTAATGTTTCGTCGATCAGCTCTCCGTAGCCAAGAATAACCTGAAGAAGATTGTTGAATTCATGAGCGATGCCTCCGGCCAATACTCCGACATAACGCCCTTTTTCGTAATCGACAAGATCTTGTTCGCGCTGTTTTCTCAGCCTTATTTCTTCCAAAAGTCTTCTGTTTTTATCACGAAGCATTTCCTGCAGGCGAACCAGTTCAAGCTGGGCCTTGACTCTGGCGACCAGCTCACGATCGTTGAACGGCTTGGTAAGATAGTCTGCCCCACCTATCTCGAAACCTTTGATTATGTCTTCTATCTGTGCGCGGGCGGTAAGAAAAATCACCGGTATAAATCTGGTTTCAAGATTCTCTTTCAAATACTGGCAAACACGAAAACCATCGATCTCGGGCATCATTATGTCGAGCAGGATGATATCGGGTTTCCTTTTTTCAAGAAACCTTATTGCATCGGGGCCGCTTTGCGCCAGAGCGATTCTGAAATTTTCGCGACTCAGGATTTCGCCGGCAACCTGAAGATTATGCGGCGTATCGTCTACAATCAGGACAAGAGGACTTTCATCATTCGGCATGATGGAATCTTCCCTTTTGCTCAATATTTATCTATTTATGGTATTCTGACTAAAATTTCTATTTTTCTGCGATCGATTTTCTCAGTCAATTATATCACAATCTTCTACAAAGGAGTTAACATGATTCGTTCTTATTTAAGACTGGCTTTGGTTTTGTATCTGGCACTTTTTTCAGGTATCCTTATTGCCGACAACCGTCCAACAATAGGCATTACTGCCGCCTTTAGCAACGAGAAGATTCAGGTGAACTACGAATACGTTGAAGCCGTAATCGAGAACGGGGCAATCCCATTGATACTTCCCCCCACAGAAGATCCAGACATCATCAACCAATTTATCGCGAAAATCGACGGCGCAGTATTAACCGGCGGCAGAGACATACCGCCAGAATGTTACGGTCAGTCTCAGCATGCTACAACCAAGCCCATGGACCCGCAACGATACAGTTTTGAAAAAAAATTCTTACCAGCGATCTGGAATTCAGGTAAGCCGCTTCTTGGCATTTGTCTTGGAATGCAGTTCACCAATGTCTGTCAGGGCGGAACAATGTATCAGGACATACCCAGCATGATCGGCGAAACAGTCTGTCATAGAAACGGCGAAATGTACACCAATCTTCATGAAGTAGGAATTGCCAAAGGTAGTTTGCTCGAAAAAGTTCTTGGCACAAACAGCACGCGGGTAATTTCCCGGCACCATCAGGCTGTGGATAAACCCGGCAAAAATCTCGTCGTCGTGGCCCGAACCAGAGATGGAGTCATTGAAGCACTTGAAAGAAGCGACGGGAAATTTGGTCTTTTTGTTCAGTGGCACCCTGAAAGCATGAAAAAAGCCGATATAGAACATCGTAACCGGCTTTTCAAAGCTCTGATCGAAGCTGCAAGAAACAAATAAAACTCAAGGCGATTTTTCGCCTTTCAGCCAGAAAACCGGCAAAGGTTCGCCGACTGCAAGCTCTTTTTCGTCAATGATCTCTTGCAAAGCTGCAACTCTTTTCTTTGATGCCGGGTGAGTAGACAGGTAATGAGTTAACTCCGGCAAAGTTTCTTTGCCGGCAAGCCTTCTGAAAAAATCCAAAGTTCCGCCCGCATGCCCGTATTTTTTGATTATGAGATCGAGAGCGAATCTGTCAGCACCGGCTTCTTGCGATCGCGAATAGGTGTTGGTCAAAATACCAGATGAATTCATGAACGTTCTGGCGGTAGCATTGTCGCCTCCAAGCAGCAGAGCCGAAAACATATAAAAAAGAAAGCTTCGCCCAAGGCCTCGTAAATGATCACGGTGAGCAAAATGACCCAGTTCATGAGCAAGAATCATTGCCAGCTCATTCTCTGACTGCACTTCATTCAGCAGCTCGGAAAACAGAACGATATTTCCACCCGGAAGCGCAAGGGCATTGGTTTCTTTTTTATCGACGACGACAACCTTAAATGACCTTTGCTGCTCTTTTGGCATTAACTTTGCCAGGGAATCGAGCAGATTCTGAATTTTGGCGATTTCATAACGCCGCGAAACTGTACCCATCTGATTTACTTCAGACATTATCGGTGCTGAAAGAGCGTTTTCCCAGGAAAGGGGAATATAGGGCACCGCGAAATCGACGATAATTCCCAAAAACATGTAAACGGCAAGAACGACAAGAATCACTCTGAGAAAAACCCTGATGCCCCCCCACCAGTGCGATTCTTTTGAATAATTGTCTTCTTCGTCAATCACTTTGGGAACATACTTCATCATTTCTGCTCTTTTGCGTAACGAACTGCTGTACCGTAGGCCATTACCTCAACGATACCCATTGGCTTGGCATCGTTTCCAGAACAAAGACTCATGGTTTCCATGCGAAAATTAACGATTTCATCAGCCCTTAAAGCAGCTGCGCGTTCTTTCATGCGCAAAATGGCCTCACGGCGGGCACGATCGAGCAGGGTTTCAAAAACCGAAACCCGACCGCCAATCAGGTTGACCAGATTGGCAATGTATCTTTTAAACGGATCAGAGCCGATGACGACCCCTCCGGTGACCAGACCCATAGCTTCGATCTGTCGGTCTGAATCGACAACATAAGAAGGTACAAGTGACATCTGCAGAAATTTCGCCTCGCGTTTTCTTATATCTTCAAGATGCGTTTTTTCGAAATGCTTCCCGATAAGGTAATAGATACCAAGAGGCACGAAGGTAAAGAGCAAAACAACAACAATGGTAATAATAATCCCGATAAGATCTTCCATGCTATTCCACCTTTACGGCTGTTCCATAGACATAAATTTCTGCTGCACCCTGGGCGATTGATGATGTCGAAAATCTTACATTTATGACGGCGTTCGCGCCCTTCTTTTTAGCCTGGGCAATCATTCTTTCCGTGGCTTCACGACGCGATTCATTCAACAATTCGGTATAACCGGTCAATTCGCCGCCAAACAGATTCTTTATGCTTGCCATAATGTCTTTGCCGACATGTTTTGCGCGAATTGTCGAACCTGCCACCAGGCCATAATGTTCGACTATTTCTTTACCGGGAACTCGATCGATGTTGGTCAGCATTAGTTTACCAGGTAACTGGTTCATAAAATCCTCCTGTTAAATAAAAAATATCCTCAACAGTAGAATTTTAAACCAA
>JASURT010000120.1 GCA_030446435.1 Candidatus Ozemibacter sp. | reverse complement strand
AGTAAGGGTCTCAAGAGTTTCGGCAAGCTCTACCAGCTCGCCGACAATGGTAAAATCCTTTCTTGAACAGCTTGAGCCGATACTGGCAGCGATGGCCTGGCCGGTGGCGATGCCGATCTAAATTTATCTTCATTACCCTGACTGGCGAAGCTTGCCAGGTAGCGTGCCAGAAACTGTTCATCTTTTAAGTTCACTGCAAATTTTCCCACCTTTTTCTGGTCGGTAAATGCATGAGAGAACCTGAAATAGACGTTTTTTAATTCAGAATCTGCCAGAACAATGAATAACGGCTTCAGATCCGAGTCCAGGCGTTCATAGATCTGTCTAAGCAGACTTTTAAAGTCTTGCTCGGCAAGTTCCGCCGGAAGAGAGGTTGCTGTGAGAATTTTATTTATAAACCATTCTTCGGGAATTTTTCGGCGAAGATACTTGTTGAGAAAGTTCTCCTGGTTAAGATCATGTTTGAATTCGCTCAATTCATCATTCAGAAGATTGGTGATTTCGACTTTGTGTCTCTTTTTTTCGTTTTCTTCAAAATAAAGCAACTTCGACGAAAGCAGGTTTAAAGGTAGAATCATCAGGAGAAAAAGTAAAATGACCGTAACCACGGTCTTGCCCTTTTCGAAACAGGTTACAGGTCGCTTTTGATTATTCATTCATTGAAATATATTATAATCAGCCCCGATTTGTCATTGTTTCTGAAAGCGTCACATTTGCCTGACCAAAGATTTTGCCGAATGCAGTAGCGCAATTTTTTCGGTCTGACATCAGGGGTTGAAATTGGTGGTTAATTGCTTTATTCTGCCATTCAACAAACTCGGGGGCTGGTAATGGGAAAAAAGAAACTTATAAGATTTGCCGAGAATAAGAGTTTTGATTGTCTGATCGAACTCGATGCAAAAGATTTATTGCAACAACCTCATGAGTTGAAGGGCAGTTGGGCAAAAAGTTACTTTAAGAATTCTCGCGAGATCGTTCTTGAACTTGGCTGTGGTCGGGGTGAATATATTCTTGGCTTGTCACGCCTTTATCCTGACAAAAACTTCATGGGTCTGGATATCAAGGGTTCGCGCCTTTATTTTGGCGCAAAAGAGGTTCATGAAGCAAATATTGATAACGCCGCCTTTATTCGCAGCAAAATCGATTTCATCGATCGTATTTTCGAGACTGAAGTCGATGAAATTTGGCTGACTTTCCCTGATCCGTTTTCAGGCAAACCAAGCCGGCGCCTGACCTCGCCTTTTTTTCTCAATCGATATCTGAAAATCTTGAAAAAAAACGGCATTGTCAGTCTTAAAACAGATGATTTCGAACTTTTCAGTTTCTCAAGATGGATTGCCCGGGAAAATGGCCTGCGAATCATTAAGGAATGCGAGAATCTGTATGGGCAAGAATCGATATCTGCAGAAGAAAACATTAAAACGACTTATGAAGCAAGGTTTCTCGCCGAAGGTAAAAACATTCATCTGCTGAAATTCGTTCTCGACCGAGAAATTAAACCTTTAAAGTAAAATCACTTGCTACGATATTTCGTGCCCGATATTTCGTAATACCTACGAAAAAAAGTAGAATTTTGTTGGGTTTGACGCGGGTCAAGAATCGTCGATTTGTCGAGTCACGCAGAATAGGGTCCTGCTGGTGAAATGACCCTGTTGACGAGGGGTTTTCTCAAAAAACATGAAATTTTTCCAGCGCAAAAAATAAAGTTGGCACGAATTCTGCGATAAGTAATTACATCTCTCTCTTAATTCTAAATCAACTCCCAAGGAGCAAGCCTATGAGATAATTGGAGGTCACTTTAAGTGTCCCTCCGGCTATTGATAAGCAGTTGAAGGCAATGACCTCTCTCTCTGATTTATAACCCCATGAACAGTCTCGTTTGAGACTGTTCTTTTTTTTGGCTCGATGACCATCCTGAATGAAATCGGGTACAAAAATTGCTTCATATATTTGTAGTTTGCCCGACCAAAATCTCATACTCATGAACCTCCTCCTGTTAAGAGGCTGTTGGATTTGCGGTATTGAACCTCTCCTTCCCTCGTCTCTCTCCGGAGCATTATCGAAGAAACCAGCAGCTGATTCATAAAACAGCCCCGATCTCGGGGCTGTTTCCTTTTGTTGGCTTGCGCGCATTTTGAGATTCAATTATCATTCAGATTAATCTATACCTTAGGCTAAGACATAATTCAGATCGAGCGAAAAAAACGAAATGAAAACTTCGGTTATATGTTCTCCGTCAGATCAACTGTTGAAATGTTTTCCGTTTCTGAAAAAGGATTCTGAGATGGGCAAAGAGATTGAAAGAAAATATCTGGTGAAATCAACTGACTGGAAAGCTCTGGCTAAGAGCACCAACTGTTGTCAGGGCTATCTTTCAACTGACAAAGAAAGAACGGTCAGGGTAAGAATAATCGATAAGAAAGGCTATCTGACAGTTAAAGGCGTCAGCATTGGCGCAACTAGACTTGAATACGAGTATGAAATTCCTGCTGAAGACGCAGAAGCGATGCTGGATTATCTGTGTGAAAAGCCATTGATCGAAAAAAGACGCTATAAAATCGAATTTGCCGGCCAGACCTGGGAAGTAGACGAGTTTTTAGGTGACAACGAGGGTTTGGTAATTGCCGAAGTCGAGCTTGAGTCTGAAGACCAGAAAATTAAATTGCCCGACTGGGTGGGCAAAGAAGTTACCGGTGATCCGAAATATTTCAATTCGAATTTAATAAAAAAGCCTTTCAAAAAGTGGTAATGAACATGAAGAAAACCGTATTTATCTTATTGGCCCTTCTGTTTTGCCGACAGGCTGGTGTTCTGGCCAAGAATCTGCAGCCTTCGTCGCGTGAATACAAAATTTTGCTTAAAGCCGAAAGATTTGTCTCTGCCGAAGAAGGCTGTGAATTATTCTGGCAATTGGTTGAAAAGGTCTCAACAGATTTTGGCCTGAAAACCAAAGCTTACCGGAAAGAGAAGCCTGATCGCGAAATTTGTTTTTTCGATACTGCTGAGAATGACTTATATCGCCAGGGTTTTATTTTGCGCCTCAGGGCAGACGAAATCACGCGAAAATCTGAAAATGAAATGCTGCCAGGGCTCAGTGAAGCCGAGTTGACTCTTAAATTTCGCGCCCCTGAGCTTGAATCGGTTCAAAATGCTCTAATAGAACCGGCTTCAAGCTTGAACGCCGAATACTCATGTGAAGAAGATCTGGTTGTGAAGGGCGGTGCTGCGGTAATTATTTTTTCCGCTTCATCGAAAATCCCTGGTTTGAAGCGGGTTCCTGCTGCAGTTGAAGATCTTTTCCAGTTTTTCCCGGGAATGGCCAGGCTGGGTTTGTCTGCACAAAGCAAACTTGCCATGGTTAATAATGTCTGCATCGTTGAAAAAAGAATTCAGCGCGGTGCAATTTATTTTGGCGATAAAAAGACGAAAACCATTTTTTCAATCTGGTATGAGAAAGGCGAAAAAAAACCTTTCGTGGCTGAGTTCTCGTTCAAAGTCGACCTTGATAGTAAAAACCGGGCCAGAAGAATAGAACTGCTCGAAAAGATCAACAGCTTTTTCGTTGAACTGGCTCGGCGCGGCAAATTTTTTGTTAACACTGAAAAAACCAAAACAGCTTCTGTTTACGAGCTGAAATAGCTTTAAAAAAGATGGTTTGCCCGTGCCAGAAGAGGGGCTTTTCCCGCTGAAAAGAAAGGGTTCACCCCGAAGCTGTGAATCTTGAATCTTCCTGATTTCAAGCAACTTCGGAGTGAACTGGGCAAAAAAGTCTCATAAGGTTGGAACTTCTTACCTAACATTAAGCATAAGAAAATTTTGAAAAAAATGCGCAAAATCCCGGCTGTTTTTTTCTAAGAAATGTAAAGACCGCAACGATTTTCTTTACATTTCTTATGATTGAAAGTTTGCCAAATTTCTTGAAAAATATTCGACGCTAAATGACAATATAAATGGCGCGGTTAACAACCGGTGGAGATAGATGCCTTGAAAAAGATTCTGATTATTGACGACGATGTCGAGCTTTGCAGTCTGACCCAGGAATACCTGGAGTCGGAAGGGTTCGCCACTGAAGTCGCCAATTCTGGCAATAAAGCCCTTGAAATGGTTGGTGACAATGTCTTTGATCTGATTACCCTGGATGTAATGCTGCCGGAAATAAGCGGTATAGATTTGTTAAAGAAGATTCGCGCGTTTTCAGAAATTCCAATAATCATGCTTACAGCACGGGGTGACGAAGTAGATCGCATTCTTGGGCTTGAGCTTGGCGCTGATGATTATTTGCCCAAGCCTTTCAGCCCACGCGAATTGGTGGCCAGAATCAAGGCTATTTTCCGTCGTACCGAAAAACAGACCAATGACGAAACCAATGCTGATTCGGTTAGGGTTGCGGTTGCCGATCTCACGCTTGACCGAAATACCAGGGTAGTTTTGCAGAATGGCGAGGCTGTACCCTGTACTGAAGTAGAATTCAGCATTCTCGAGGTGCTTTTGCAGAACGCGGGTCAGGTCGTCGACCGACAGGAATTAGCCGAAAAATCTCTCGGGCGAAAACTTGATTATTTCGATCGCAGTCTCGATGTTCACATGAGTAACCTGCGCCGCAAGCTAGGACATCATCTTGGTGATCTTGAAAGAATAAAAACAGTCAGGGGCGTGGGTTATCTATATGTCAGACCAGAAGAATGACCTTGTTAAGCGCTTTTATGGCTCCAGGCTGTTTCTGAAGTTTTTTCTGTGGTTTTGGGCCATCGTCGCAATTACCACGGTTCTTGTCGGAACCTATGTTTATTATGTCTACATCGAGCCTGAAACCAGGCAGTTCGACCAGATTCATTTCGAAAATCTTCTCGAGGCCGCCGGACGCATGGCTGAAGCCTATGAAAGCGAAGGCGCTTCGGCAGCGGCCATTTTGGCAATCAAAGGTGTGGACTGGTTTTTTGATGCCGAACTTAACAATATTCTCGATGAGGTTGAAAGGTTTCCCGGCAGCCTTTTGAAAAAACGAAAAACAAGGCCGGTTCCAGGCAGTGAGCCGGTTAACACTGCAGAAGAATCCAAAAGCTCAAACATGAAGAAATTTCAGAAAAAGCTTTCTTCAGAACAAAGAGGCTTCAAAAAGGCGGTAGAAAAAAATCATGACCGTATTGTCGCTTTTGCCGGCCAGATTCTGGCGGGTGCAGAAGTTAACTCTGTCGAAATAGAAGGGCTGTTTTTTCAGGGTTGCCTGGTAACTTCTTCTGCCGGCAACAAATATGTCGCCCTAAGGCACCTGCCCTGGAAAAACTCGAATAGAAAGTGGTTTCTCCTGCGACGGGTGTTTGATGCATTGCCTTTACTTATATTTATTTCAGCGCCTCTTTGTTACTTTCTCGGCCGCTACATGGCAAGACCGGTGATCGATATCAGCGAGGCCAGCCGAAAATTTGCCTCCGGCGAGCTTTCTACGCGCATTACCTCAGCGGCTCTTAACAGATATGATGAAATTGGTGATCTGGCAACAGACTTCAATCAGATGGCAAATCAGCTCGAAACCATGATTAAGGGCCAGCAGAAGCTGCTTGGCGATATTTCGCATGAACTGCGATCGCCCCTGGCCAGGCTGCAGGTTGCCCTTGAAATTTTGCAGAAAAAATCAACAACTGCAGACAGCTCTATGCTCGATCGAATCAATATCGAAATTGCCAGGCTGAACCAACTGATCGGTCAGATACTTGAATTGAATCGCATTGGTGCAACCCTTGATTCATGCGAGTTTGCCGAAGTCGAACTTGACCTGATACTTAAAAAGATATGTGAAGATGGCCAGTTTGAAGCCGGTGCCAAAAATATAAAACTGCAATGCAACGATTTCGAAAAAATTAAAATCAATGCAGATGCCGCTTTATTGGAACAGGCTATCGAGAATCTTCTGCGCAACGCGATAAAATACTCTCCCGAAAACTCCAGCATTAAAATCATGCTTGATAAAGATTCAGAAAACGACCGGCTGAAAATTTCCATAGTCGACCATGGCCCCGGAATCAACGAAGTTCACTTTTCAAGAATTTTTGAGCCCTTTTATCGATGCGATGAAGACCGTGATCGAAAAACCGGCGGTGCCGGGCTGGGCCTGACCATTGCCCAGAAGGCAGCACAGGCGCACAATGGCAAAATCACCTTGACCAATCTTGAAGAGGGCGGCCTGAAAGCCGAAATAATCCTTCCCCTGTAAAAACCGCGTCGGACTTGCTTTAAGCTCTGGTTTGCGCTACACTTTGCAGACAAATTTCAGACGCAAAAGGAACAACTCTGATGCAAAAATATCGAACTCATACTTGTGGCGAACTTAGGGGAAAGGATGCCGGCAGCGAAGTAAAACTTTCTGGCTGGATTCATCGCAAAAGAAACCTTGGCGGAGTTCTTTTCATGACTCTGCGCGATAATTACGGCATTACTCAGGTCATAGCCGAGCCTGGTACTCAGGTTTACAAGGACCTCGAAGATGTAAGAGTTGAATCGGTCATCACTATCTCAGGCAAAGTCAGAAGCCGCGGCGAAAATATCAACAAAGATATGCCGACCGGAGAGATAGAAGTAGAAGCAACCTCGGTAGAAATTCAGAGTTACGCAGACATTATTCCTTTTCAGGTTGCCGATGATGACAATGCGCCTGAAACAACCAGACTTTCTTATCGCTTTCTCGATCTGCGTCGCGAAAAGCTTCATAAAAACATACTTTTACGATCGCAGATTATCTTCAGCCTGCGTCGTCGCATGATAGAAATGGGATTTCAGGAATTTCAGACTCCGATTCTGACCAGCAGCTCACCCGAAGGTGCCCGAGATTACCTGGTTCCAAGTCGTCTTTATCCGGGAAAATTTTACGCATTGCCTCAGGCCCCACAGCAATTCAAGCAGTTGCTCATGGTTTCAGGCTTCGACCGCTATTTTCAGATAGCTCCCTGTTTCAGAGACGAAGATGCACGCGCTGACCGTTCACCCGGTGAATTTTATCAGCTCGATATCGAAATGTCTTTCGTTACCCAGGATGAAATTTTTGCCGCACTTGAAAACCTTTTTTATGGCGTTTTCAGCGAATTTTCGAACTGGGATGTGACTAAACCTCCCTTCCCACGAATTCCGTTTGAAGAAGCAATGCTTAAATACGGCTCAGACAAGCCCGATTTGAGATTTGCCTGCGAAATCGCCGATGTGTCTGATATCTTTGCCGCCTCTGAATTCAATGCTTTCAAATCAGTAGTCGAAAACAACGGTGTGGTTCGTGCGATTGCAGTGCCGAAAATGGCAGATAAATCTCGCAAATTTCTCAAAGACATCGAAGAATTCGCCAAAGAAGCGGGTGCAAAGGGCCTGGCTTCACTTATATTCACCGACACGGAAATTAAAGGAAGCCTTGCAAAGCCTCTAAGTGACGCAACCAAACAAGCTTTGAAAGAAAGAATGAACTGCGAAAGCGGTCATGCAATTCTGATGGTCGCCGACACTAAAGAATCGGCTTCGGTCATTTTGGGTAAGGTTAGAGTGCATCTCGCAGACCTGCTCGAACTGCGGGAAAAGAACAGCTATCGCTTCTGCTGGATCGTTGATTTCCCAATGTTTGAAAAAGATGAAGAAACCGGGCAGATTCAGTTCAGTCATAACCCGTTTTCAATGCCGCAGGGTGGCATGGATGCATTGCTGAATCAAGATCCGCTTACAATCAAGGCTTATCAATATGATATCGTCTGTAACGGTGTCGAACTCAGCTCTGGCGCGATCAGAAATCACCGACCCGAAATTATGTATAAAGCATTTGAAATTGCCGGTTACGACAGTTCAGTCGTCGATGAAAAGTTCGGCGGCATGATCAGGGCATTCAAATTTGGTGCTCCGCCGCATGGTGGTATAGCGCCAGGTGTTGATCGTATGGTTATGTTGCTTGCCAATGAACCTAACATTCGTGAAGTAATCGCTTTCCCGATGAATCAGAACGCCCAGGATCTTCTGATGCAGGCACCATCAGAAGTCAGCCAGGCGCAGTTGAAAGAATTGCACCTGAAAATCGTCGAAGAAGAATGAATCGCTTTCGGGGCATGAAAATGCCCCGATTTACTTCTTATCCCAACGGAGCCCGGCTGTGACAGTTCACATTTATGGAACGGCAATTTTTATCGGGTCTTTTTTGCTGTTTCTCATACAGCCTCTGGTTGGAAAAATTCTTTTGCCCTGTCTTGGCGGCGCCCCTGCCGTTTGGACCACCTGCATGCTTTTCTTTCAGACTGCCCTGCTGGCCGGCTATCTTTACGCCGAAAAATCTATAAAGCGCCTCGGCAGCGAAAAACAGTCGGTCATTCATCTTCTTTTAATGGTATTGGGTTTTCTGTTGCTGCCGCTAGATGTCGATTTTTCGAACCTGGATCAGGCGTTTGATTCTCCGGTTTCGTGGCTTTTTGCCCGCCTTACCGGTTCGATTGGTTTTTTGTTCTTTTTGATTTCTGCAAATGCGCCTTTGCTGCAGCGATGGTATTCAGAAGCAGGGCAAAGTGACTCTGAAGATCCGTATTTTCTGTATTCGGCGAGCAATGCAGGCAGTCTTCTGGCTTTGCTGATGTATCCATTCTTTTTCGAGCCGCTATTCAGTTTGACAGTTCACAAACACATCTGGTCGGCCCTTTATATTCTGCAGACATTTCTGGTGGCAGCCTGCGCTTTCAGCCTATGGAAAGGTTCAGCGAAAATTTCTGCCAGAACCAGGCTCGAAGAAAAATTTTACGATGCGACTTTATCGTGGCCGGTCGCGATGAAATGGGTTCTGTGGGGGTTCATACCCTGCAGCGCGATGCTGGGTGTAACTACGCACATAGCGACCGACATTGCTTCAGGCCCTTTACTATGGATATTTCCATTATCGATTTATCTGATTTCATTCATTCTGGTTTTTGCCCGCACAAACCGATACAGAGCCATAGCCTGGGACCGGATTTTTCTGCCGATGTCAGCTTTGATCGCGACCATGTATTTCTTTGGTCTGACCGAAAGATCGTGGTTTTCGATACCCCTGCACTTTTTCTTTCTTTTCACCGTTTGCATGGCTTTTCACGCCAGGCTTGCCAATGATCGGCCGGTACCCGCCCTTTTAAACTCATTCTATGTCTGGATGTCAGTGGGAGGAATTCTCGGCGGTTTGTTCAACGGTATTCTCGCTCCGGTGTTTTTCAAGACTCAGCTTGAATACATTTTGACCATTGTTGTTGCGGTTTTAACCGCAACCTTTTCCTATAAAAGTCAGGCTGACGAAGAATTTTCATTTTGGCGGGAATTGTTCGTCATTTTTGCGATGATTTTAATTCTGATGTGCTTTGCTTCTTTTTCAGAAATTACGGCCGATAAGCTGGTAAGCTGGCTGGGCGCGCTCGCCGTCACGTCTGTTTTTGTGGTAATTCACCTCTTTTACAGATTCAGAAAAATGGCCGGAATTCTCTTTCTTCTGGGCGTTTTCATGTCGTTGTTTTATATGACGAATAACGAGCGCATTTTATTCATCGGACGCAGCTTTTTCGGAATTCACAAAATTACCAGAATCAAAACCGGCGCTGATTTTGTAGATGCAGATTTAAAGTTGCCCTCAGGAAAAGACGTTTTCTACTGTCTCAGTCACGGCACGACTTTGCACGGGGTCGAAAGAAAGGTAGATGTCAGGCCTTTGCTGCCCCTTTCATATTATTCGCGTGAAGGCCCGGTCGGAAATATTTTCAGAGCCGCTTTGATAAATCGCTGGGCCGAAAATGTGGCCGTAGTGGGGCTTGGGTGTGGCACCATCGCCTGGTATGGGCGACCCTGGCAGAATTTCGATTTTTATGAAATAGACCCGATGGTTGTAAGTATTGCGTCAAACCCCGATTATTTCACCTATCTTAAAAGCTGCAAGGCCGACTATCGCATAATTGTCGGTGACGCTAGAGTTCAGCTTGGCAAAGCTCCAGATCATAAATACGATCTTCTAATCATTGACGCTTATTCTTCAGATTCCGTTCCGGTTCATCTTTTGACCAAAGAGGCTTTTGCTATGTAT
>JASURT010000119.1 GCA_030446435.1 Candidatus Ozemibacter sp. | reverse complement strand
AATTACATCACCCTTAAAGTGATGTCTCAAAGGATCTTGTCTTTCAACAAGACCCGCTTGGCGTCATTTTTAAGTCTTTTGATCTTATTCTCAAAGAGCATTCGGCACTTTTTTGGCCGACCCACCGAAGCAGGAAACCCATCTTATCAAATTCGTTTTCGTTAGTCAACTACTTTTTGATTTTTTTTCGTTATATTTGGCTATAACGCTTTGAGATTCTCTGCCACCTCGCGGCGGTTCGGTTAGATTAGCAAAAGTTATTCAGGAAGTCAACAAATTATGTACACAAAAAACAGCATTTTTTTTCTTAACAAAATCATCAGCAAGAAAATGCGCAGGCAAGGCAACTTCCGGTCTTCTGAAACATGATTAAACTCTCTTACATTTATTTTTTGCCACAATCATCATTATAAAGTAAAATTGACTCTAATGGCACCTACGATCCGGAGATAAACAATGAACAACAATAAATACAGGTTCTCTTTACTGCTGGCTATGGCGATTTTATTATCGCCCGCTTTTGGCGCTGATGATTCAGGCCTGATTATTCCCATGCCCGGGAAAAAGCAGATCAAGAAGGCCAAAGAAAAGCTTTCGAAAAAGGCTGAAGAAAAAAAACAGAAAAAGACCAGCAACGGAACCCTGATTCCTTTGCCGACAACCATTAAGCCTACACCCCAGAAACCTAAAGAAAGCAAGGTTTCTGACCCGACCGACACCCAGAATTCAAGCAAACCCGAGAATCAGCCGCTGATCATCATTCGCCCCACCCCACAGCCGTCACAACAGCAGGACGTTCAAGACAGCGGCAGCGATTTTCCTTCCATACCTGATGAAGTGGTGATCGAACCAGACTCTCTAAGCCCGGTTGAAAATCTGCCCTCAGGAAGCCCCCAGGCTGGAGGCTCCGGTGATGCCTCGCCTTCAAGTCTTCCAATGTATCCTAAAGATACGAGTTCTGCAGTTTTCATGGTTATGAAAACCTGGCAGTGCCAGGATTATGATGGCAACACTCTTCTTTCTCATGCTGTCTCAGTCTATAGCGAAGAAGCCGGGGACAGCTTCAGCATCGCCGGCCTTAGTGAAGACCAGGCTTTCAAGCTCGACCTGGACGAAGAAGACATAACTCTCGACGAACTGCTGGACCTGATCGCGCTCAAGACCGGCCGGGACTGGGGCGTCGATATACCTGGCAAAACCATTTACTTTTACCCCAAAGGGGTTAAGACCGATTCGCTTTCATCATGGTAACCAAAGGAGTCAGATAAGAAATGAAGAAACTTAAAATTTTCGCTTTTGTTCTTGTAACGGTGCTGATAAGCATCAGCGGCTATGCGTATGATCGCGATTGGCAGAAGTTTCCTGCCTGGGTAGAGGTGACAGGCGCGACGAGGATCTGCGCAGTTGGTGATGTTCACGGCGCTTTCGACGAGCTGACTTCAACCCTCGAAGCCCTGAAAATTGCCCGCAAATCTCCCGATCACCCTTTCCGCTTTGAATGGATCGGAAATGACAGCGTTCTGGTTATGACAGGCGATCTGTGCGACCGGGGGCTTCATTCAAAACAGGTTTATGACGCGATAATGGATCTTGAAACCAGGGCAAAGCAAAAAGGTGGAAGAGTCATCGCGTTAGTCGGAAACCACGAAGCCATGCTTTTGAATGGTCAGGTTGAAGACTGGGCCAAGAATTTAACCTCTCATAAAAAACAGCATTATCAGAATACCCTTGATTCGTTTACCAGAGACGGTCTTGATTTTCATGAAGCAATCAGCGAAAAGGGTCTTTATGGCCAATGGATTCGGAATCGACCATTATTCGCGATCGTTAACGGCTATATGTTCGTGCATGGCGGGCTGCCCAACCGCCCCGTCACTCGCTCAACTCTAGCTGCAGACTTTCAGGACGACATCACCAGAGGAGACTGGAAAAAAGGAATTTTCATGAACCACGATCAGGTTTTGTGGAACCGCGACTGGTGGAAAAACGATCAACTGATTCAGAAAAACCTGAAAGTTCTGGGAATAATGGGTGTAGCTTTTGGTCACACCATCGGAGCATTGAGTCAGAAAGGGAAAATCGCCCACAAAAACTCACAGTTGATAAGCATCGATGTTGGCATGACCCCGGCATACGGCAACAGCAAAGGCGGCGGGCTTCTGATAACTACGACCAGCAATGGGCTGATGATCTTCAGAGCCGTCTACCCAGACCGCCCCGAAGAGATTCTTTTCAGCGTGCGAATGCCTGCCTCGGCCTATTCAAACGCGAATTTGCGCCAAAGATCGATTCGCTGAAAAACTTTGTAAAATAGCTGACTCATTGCCTGCAACCAATTAAGGGTGATGAGTCAGTTTTTTTTTATACTCCCAGATACTTCTTTTTAATCCAGGTTTCGGCAAGTTCATTATACTCTTCTTCAAGCATTGCCAAGACAATCGTATCGCGCCATTTTCCATCGAGAAAAAGAGCTTTGGCCTGACAGCCCTCCTGGCGAAATCGGAGTTTTCGGGCAACCGCAAGCGAAGGCCTGTTATCAGAGGGTATGTTGAGCCAGATACGATGAAACAGCAATTCTTCGAAAGCCAGCGAACAAATGGTTGCCAGGGCCTCGGTAATAATACCTTTACCGGCATTACTGCGGCTTATCCAGTAAGAAACGCCCGCCGATCGCTGAATACCATAAGATATTGAATGTAAAGCGATTCGGCCGACCAACTCGCCCGACGTAGCCAAAAACACGCCCAGATCAAGCCTTTCTCCCCTTTTCCATTGAAGATGCTCATCCAAAATCCAGTCTGAGGCTCTGGCTACATCAAGACTTTCCGGAAGCGGCGGAAACCATTTCTCGATAAAATCACGATTTTTCTGCAGCAAGCCCGCATAATCTTCGGCATCTTTGCGCGAAAGACGCCTTAAAAAAACATTGCGCGAAAAGATTCGCCGATTAACCGGAAACATTTGCACCGAACTGTATTGCAGAAGAAAATCCTTTCTTAAATCAGGGCACAAAATAACGAGCGTGCGGATTAAAAAGAACGAAGCCCGAAACCGAAAGCTCCGGAACCATCTGACAGGATTCGGTCAGGCTTATGCCTATTCTGTCAGCTTTTAACAATCTTACCAGCTCTTTCTGAGCGGTAAGATCAGGGCAGGCAGGATACCCGAATGAATATCGGCAACCCGCAGGAGTTTCGCCAGTCAAAGGTTTATCAGGAAAAAGCTCACGGTGAAAATGCCTGTGAAGATGCACCGCACCGCAATCTGCCAACTCTGCGCCAAGACCATGCAAAAGATGGTAATCGCAATATTTGTCGTTGGCGAACAGCTTCTTGCCCTCTTCAATAACGCGATCACCCAAAGTTACCGCCCACAAAGCAATCAAATCATACTGATCATCGCTGACAAAATCAGAAAGACAAAGAAATGGCAGCCGCTGCTGGCGAGGAAATTCAAACTCTCCAACGGTTATACCGGCCTCATCATAAAGCCTGATGCGATTTCGCTCGGCCCGACATCTGTAATAACCGTAGACAGCGCGGGCCTGAAAAAGATCAGCCTTTTTATCGGTTTCGATAAATTGATTCAAAGCTGGTCTGGCCCGGGTTTCAAGAATCTGTCCATAACTTTCGTCTTTCAGATCGCCCTTTTTAAAGCCCCATCTACCTTCAAAAAGCACCTTGTGCGATAGTAACGCAAAAAGCTCATTAGACGGTATTTCGATAAGATGATTGTCGTAAAACGGCGCCTTTACAAGGTTTTCAGCGCTGACAAACTGATGACGATTCGCATGGCCGATAGACTCATCATCTGGTCTGGAAACAATTTTGTCGGGTTTTGCTCGCCCGATTGGTTTCTGAACAGGTTCAGACGCCTGTTCGCCCTGATTCAGTTTTTCCATTATTTTCAGAGCATCCACCGCATCTTTTGCGTAGTAAACCTGGCCCTTGTAGACCGGTTGCAATTCGTTGGCGACATATTCCGGTGTCAGGGCAGCCCCCCCCAGTATTACCACCGGAAGAAAATTACGACGATTGAGTTCTTCGAGATTTTCTTTCATGATCTGCGTAGATCTTACCAGCAGCCCGCTCATGCCGATAACTCTTGCATTCTGCTCTTGTGCTGCCTTTATCATTTCGTCAACGTCGACTTTGATACCCAAATCTACGACAACATAGCCATTGTTAGACAGCATAATGTTAACCAGATTTTTGCCGATATCGTGAACATCACCTGAGACAGTCGCCAAAATCATTTTGCGATCAGGATCAGGCTCGCTTTTAGGCATCAGGGGTTCTAAAATGCCAACCGCCTTTTTCACTACCTCTGCCGACTGAAGCACAAAAGGCAACTGAAGCTGCCCGGCGCCGAACAACTCACCCACCCTTTTCATTGCTACAAGAAGTATTTCGTTGATGATCCGGGCAGGCTGCATCTCTTTTAACAACCGCTGAATCAATGAGTCAAGAGAACTTGCATCACCATCGACGACTTTTTCCATCAGCTTCTCAGGGTCTGAAAGAGATTCAATATCAGAAGAACGTCGATTTGAGGCTTTGTTGGCAAAAGCATTCATGAAAGCTTTCAGTTCAGTGCCGTCATTTCTCGGATTATAAATCAAATCAAGAGCAAGCTTGCGCTCATTCTCATCGATAGAATGAACCGGCAGCAGTTTTGCCGGGTTCACGATCGCACAAGATAAACCTGCATCGATTGCCTCTTTTAGAAAAACACTATTCAAAATTTCGCGACTGGCCGCGTTCAAACCAAAAGAAACATTGCTTAAACCAAGAAGAGTATTGGCTTGCGGGTATTTTTCGCTGATGAGTTTTACTGCCTTAAGAGTTTCTGACGCAGAGCTTCTTAACTCTACGTCTCCGCTGCCCACAGTAAAAGTCAACGGATCAAAAATCAGATCTGAAGGTGAAAATGCAAATTCTTCGGTGAGAATTTTAAAAATCTTGTCAGCGACTTCGAGCTTGGTTTCAGCGGTTTTGGCCATGCCGTTCTCATCAATCGTCAGACAGATCAATGCCGCACCGAATTTGCGGGCTAGCGCTGCTATTTCGCGAAGGCGAATGCCGCCATCTTCGAGATTGACCGAATTGATTACGCAGCGGCCGCCATGTCTTTTCAATGCAGCTTCTATGGCATCAGGATTGGTCGAATCAATTACCAAAGGCAAATTTACCTGGGTTGCAAACATCTCAACGATGGTTTTCATGTCTTCAACTTCATTGCGCCCGACAAAAGCGACACAAAGATCTACGAGATGTGCCCCACCCCTTGCTTGTTCGCGGCCCATCGAAGTCATGCCTTCCCAGTCTTCTTTTTCAAGAAGCTCACGAAACTGGCGTGCGCCATTGGCATTGGTTCTTTCACCAATCATAGCAGGAGCCGGCTTCTGTCGCAGTGAAACTGCGCCAAAAAGGCTGGCTACCTGAGGTTGAAGACGAACATTGCGCTCGACCGGTTCAATGCCTGATACTTTTTCGACCACGGCTCGCAGATGCTCAGGCCTGGTGCCGCAGCAGCCGCCAACAATATTCACACCAAATTCATTCACGAATTTGAAATGAAAATCAGCAAATTCTTCCGGAGTCATTTTGTATACAGGTTTTCCGTCGACATTTTCAGGCAAACCGGCATTTGGCATAACCCCAACGGCCCGTGGCCAGTTCTTGACCATGTGGGCAACGTGCCTGATCATCTCAAGCGGCCCGGTAGCACAGTTTATGCTCAATACGTCGATAAAAGTAAACGGCGCGAGAGTCGCGGTAATAGCCCCAATATCACTGCCAACCAGCATGGTTCCTGAAGGTTCCAGGGTAACCGAAACCACGACCGGACAACGCGTTTCTCGTTCGCTGAAAAGCCTGTCTGCAGCATAAAGGGCAGATTTTATCTGAAGCAGATCCTGGCAGGTTTCGATCTGAAATATGTCTACGCCGGCATCCCATAAGGCCTGCATTTGCTCATAATAAGCTTCAGACATATCATCGAAAGAAATGTTACCCAGAGATGGCAGCATCGAAGTCGGGCCAATCGAGCCGGCAATCAAAACCTGCTCTCGCGGAGAAGCCTCATCTATGGCCTCACGGGCTATTTCGACGGCGCGCCTGTTGATTTCTGCGACTTTGTCTTGCAGACCATATTCTTTCAAGGTTATTCGGGTGGCTCCGAAGGTGTTGGTTTCAATAACCTGGCAACCAACATCGATAAAATCACGATGCACTTTTTTTATGGCCTGCGGGCAATGAAGCACCAAAGCTTCGCTGCAACCATCGCAGCCACCGTAATCTTCAGAACTCAAGTCCTGGGTTTGCAGGTTGGTTCCCATGGCGCCATCGTAAATCAGCACCTGTTGCGAAAGAAGATTTTTGAATTCTTCAACCTTGATTCTTTGCATTAATCTCTCCCGATTTTCAACCAAGCACTTCAATGACTTTTAAAACGCTTTCAACTCTACCAAAAGGAACACTGATCTGAATTCCGTCAACCATGGGTCTTATTCGCTCCAGTGCTTCTCTGGCTATGGCTATGCCTTCTTCACGCTGTGCCTCGACAGTATCGGCTTTGCGCATGCGGTCGAGCAAAGGCTTTGGAACAGAAGCACCCGGCACTTCGTTGTTCATGAATTCAGCGTTTTTCAGACTGGCCAGTGGCCATAAACCGGCAAATACAGGAATTCTTACATGACTGATTCTTTCAAGAAAACGCTCGAGCAGTTCAACATCAAAAACCGGCTGAGTAATCGCGTATTCAGCCCCGGCATCCACCTTCCATTCAAATCGGCTGATTTCGAGATCGAGATCAATTGCGCCCGGATTCGCGCCAATGCCGACCAGAAAGCCGGTTGGTTTTCCAATAGGGTTGTTACCCAGGTCGGCACCATGATTCAGACGATGTATAACGTTTACCAGACCAATCGCATCGATGTCGAAAACTGCCGTAGCCTGCGGGTAATTGCCGACTTTTGGCGGGTCACCGGTTATGGCGAGAATATTGCGCAAACCAATGGCGTAAGCGCCCAGTATATCAGATTGAATGCCAAGAATGTTGCGATCGCGGCAGCAATAATGCAAAATGGTCTCGATACCGACCTGTTGTTCAATCAACACCGACATTGCCAGCGGGCTAAGCCTGGCCGAAGCTCGGGGCCCATCAGGAATGTTGATGGCATCGATGCCTGCGTCTTTTAGCTGCCTGGCCCGTTCAAGAACCTTTGAAGGGTCACACCCCTTTGGCGGAGTCAGTTCTGCGGTTACCACAAACTTCTTTTCAGCGATTTTTCGACCCAGTTCAGATTTTTTTTCAAGCGGAACGATTTCGATCTGGTCTGCAATTTCGGCCTGCTTTTGTGATGAAATCGAAATGATCTTTCTGCCCCCGGGGCTTAGAGCTTTTACCGCGTTTGCAACCCATTTGATGTGTTCAGGGGTTGTTCCGCAGCAGCCGCCTATCATACGAACTCCTGACTGAATGAATCTTTTGGCATATTCACCGAAATATTCGGGGTTGCACAAGTAGATCATTCTGCCATCAACGACCTTGGGCAGACCTGCGTTAGGCTGAGCAATCAAATTCAGATTCGTTAGTTCGCGCATTTTTTCAATGGCATCGAACATGGTTTTCGGGCCAACCGAGCAGTTGAGTCCGATCATATCTGCGCCCCAGGCTTCAAGCTTTGGGGTGAACACGTCGACGCTTGTACCATAAAGAGCGTTTCCGTCTTCGTTTATGGTCATAGAGGCAATAATAGGTTTGTCGGTCAAACTTCTGACCGCTTTAATTGCCTGATTGATCTCGTTGATATCAAAAAAGGTTTCGAGTATAAAAAGGTCAACCCCTCCGGCAAGCAGCCCCCTGGCCTGTTCTACAAAAGCCGCCTCAGCTTCTTCAACCGAAGTTTTTCCCCAGGGCTCGATTCTGATACCCAATGGTCCGATTGCCCCGGCAACATAAGCCCGGTTACCAGCCACTTCTTTCGCAAGCTTCGCAGCCTGAAAATTTATCACCTCGAGTTTGTCTGCCAGCCCATGAGGGTGCAGCTTGAATCGATTCGCCCCGAACGAATTGGTTTCAAGAACCATTGCACCGGCTTCGAGATATTCGTGATGAATTTCTTGCACCAATGCTGGTTGCGACAGGTTCAACTCATCGTAAACCCGGTTGATGTAGACGCCCTTTTGATAAAGCATAGTGCCCATGGCGCCATCGAAAACCACAATATTATTGTCAACGAATTCTCTGAAATCCTGCAATTATTTTCTCCGCGTTAAAGCTATTTTTATCACACAAATTTTGCGCTCAATAATGCGTTATTTGCCCCGGGCTGTCAAGGCACAAAAATCGATTGTTACCATTTTTTCCTTGATTTTGTGCTATTATTCAGACCATGAACAGCCAGGCAATTTTCAGCATAATCAATCAACTCAGTTTCGACATTCCAGCCTTCATCATTGCAATTTTATGGCACGAGTATTTTCACGTTGCTACCGCCAGAAAGCTTATGGGCAATGAAGCCGGCGCACATATAAAATTCAGACCCATCAGTCATCTCGATCTGGTCGGCACTTTACTGCCGGTTGCTCTTGTCATCAGCGGGTATCCCATTGTTTTTGGCTGGGGAAAAGATCTTCAGATGTCTTTCGCTGATTCTGAACGCAAACGTTCGTGTGAAATCATTTTTTCATTGTCTGGAATCATTGGCAGCCTTTTTCTGTGCCTGATAACGGGCCTGTTCATTTCATTGATTCCCAAATTCGAGCTGCTTTTTTCTCTGACAACAAAATCGGCAGGAATTTTTGCCTACACCTTTATTTTCCGACTTTTTTCGATAAGTCTGGCCATAATGCTGGTGAATTTTCTTCCAATTCCGCCGTTTGACGGGGCAAGGTTAATGTTCAGCTTCTTCGAAAAATACCTTAAACCATACCAGGAAAAATTGCAGATCCTTGGCCTTCTTATTGTCGTAACCCTCATTTTAACCGGCATTGCCGGAATCATCTTCATTGTGCCTTATACCCAGATTACCAATTTGCTTTGTGGCGCATTTGCTCCTTATGTGCTAAGCCCAGGCAGTTTCGCCGCAGACTTTCTAGCAAGATAAAAAAGCCATTGGTGGTTTCTGCGAATTAAATCGATGTGATAGGATAATGAAAACAAGAGAAGAATTCAGGAGTATCAAATGTCTGCTACCAAAATTCCTCAGGAAATTGAAGGTCTTTACAAAATCATTCCGTTACGCGAACTTAGAAGAACCCCGGGGGTTAACTTTGATTATCTTTCAAACAAAGAGCTGCCCAAAATAGACGGAATCGATCGCGTAATTCACACCGTCGGTGCAACTTCACCCGGACCGGTAGGCAATGTTGAACGCCCATGGTATATGCACCCCCACCAGGCCGACAATCTTATGGTTCTTCACGGCAGAAGGTTCGTCGATATTTACACGCAAAAACACGGAAAAATAGTAAGTGTAGTCGTTACCCCTGATCGAATTGAAATTGACGGTGAACTGGCTTTTGATGGGCCGGGCATGCTGGTCTGGCCGACAAATGTGTTTCATCGCATTCGCAGCTGTTCTGAGCTGGGGTCGGCATCGATTAATTTCGCCGTAAGATCAGAAGGTTTCAACATCAAAACCAACTTCAGCATTTACGATCTTAACCCCGAAACAGGCGATTATAAAGTAATCCGAGAAGGGCACCTCGATCAGCCCTCAACCCTGGAATAAGTCCAAAATGAGCGCAGACAAGTCAGCGACAATATTTGATTTATCTGGCGATCAGCTGCTAAGCAATCCCAGATACAACAAAGGCACAGCTTTCAGCACCAAAGAAAGAGAGCTTTTTGATCTGACCGGCAGACTTCCTGCCCGCATAGAAACTATTGAAGAGCAGTCAGCCAGAATCTATTGGCAATTATCAAACAAAACCGGCGACCTTGAAAAAAACCTCTTTCTTATGCAGGTTTTCGCAACCAATACCACGCTCTTTTTCAGGCTGCTCGAAAGCCACCTTGAAGAGCTTTTGCCGATAATTTACACCCCTACAATCGGCGAAGCGGTCATGCAATTCAGCAA
>JASURT010000010.1 GCA_030446435.1 Candidatus Ozemibacter sp. | reverse complement strand
TGGTTGACCATACCTTTGCCAGTATAGTAACCGCTCTGAAATTTACCTTTTACTGTTTCACCGAAACCTGGTTTGCCATTGGCCTGAGCAGCATCATCTGCAACCTGGCCGGCAGTGCCTGCCTGAGCTATATCGTCTGCAGTAGAACCAGCCTGGGCAACATCATCAGCTGTTGAACCGGCCTGAGCTACGTCGTCGGCGGTTGAACCAGCCTGAGCCACGTCATCTGCAGTAGAACCGGCCGGTGGATCCATAAGGCCGCGCTCGATGGCTTCTTCATGAGAAATAAATCTACCGGTCTGAGGATCTCTTGGATGTCGTGAAGGATCCCAGGTTCTTTTGGTAGTAGTTGTTGTCTGTGAAGTCTGAGTGGTTTGCGTGGTTTCAGTTCCACCAGTTATTGCCAGATCATCAGCAACCGAACCAGCGGTGCCGGCCTGAGCTATGTCATCTGCAACCGAACCGGCGGTGCCGGCCTGGGCTACGTCATCTGCAACCGAACCGGCGGTGCCGGCCTGGGCTACATCATCTGCAACCGAACCGGCGGTGCCAGCCTGGGCTACGTCATCTGCAACCGAACCGGCTGTGCCGGCCTGAGCTACGTCATCTGCAACCGAACCGCTTTGTGCGATATCATCGGCGAATCCGCCATTGCCACCCATTGGATTGGCACTACCCTGAGCAACATCATCAGCAACCGAACCGGCAGTTCCAGCTGAAGTTGAAGAACTTCCTGAACTGGCAGAAGTTGTCGAGCTGCCTGAAGAGCTGCTATTGGCACTGGAACTGGAACTGGAGCTTGAACTGCTGCTGCCTGCTGCAGCAACATCATCAGCAACCGTTCCGGCCACACCGGCTTCGCCAAAAACCAGCTTGGTATACTGGCTCATCTCAAGAGCGACCGGACGACCGTTAACAAATCTTACATTATAATGGGTAATATTGGTGCCTGATCTTACAGATACCCACTGACCTGGTGTTACCCTGAAAGTTTGTCCTCCGACATTGACAGGTATGGTTTCTACCGCCATCAAAGGAGCTTGCAGAATCACACTGGCCAGAAGAATGAGGCACATAACCCGACTGAGAACTCTAAGCGTATTTTTTCTCATATCACTCACTCCAATCTGGAAAATTACGATTTAAACACAAGTTCACCGGGTGTACCGGTTGAACTTTCCTTTAATTTTAATGAAAGTTTTGATTTACGCAATAGTTAGCAGGAATTTAATCAAAAAAAATTACTTTTTTTTCGACCTTTGTCAAAAATAAACTGAACCGCTTCGGTCATTATAAGCCAAATCTATTTTTTAATCTCCGGGCTTTCGGAATTTTTCACATAAATCGTTAAAAGCGACAATTGCTTCAGAAATTTCTCCTGAAGCTCTGCAATCAATTTTTTTTACCGATTTACCCTCTTTGAGATTCTTCAAGCCACTCACCAGTTTCGAAATAGGGGCAATCAAATACGAAGCGACAACTAATCCCATCAATGAGGCAAAAAGCCCGACACCCATGGTGTAAATCATTGTACCGGAACGAAGTTTCTGTAACAAATCCACAACAACAGACTCAGGCAAACCCGTCACTATTCCAAGACCGGTCTTATCCATTCTTTGAACAGCCTGAATATAGTCTGATTCTTTAACCATATTGATTTCGGAACCATTGAATGAGGAAAAGCTTGCCACAATCTCAGGAACCTTTCCTGCACTCAAGGCGACTTTTCCGTCAAGACTCAACAAAGCAACGAATCCATCAGGGTGTGGCTTTAGATCATTCATCATGTTGAGAAGCTTTGAGCTGCTGTCAAAAGCTATTCCACAGCTAAGCAAACCTTTAACTTCATCATTTTCGATTACCGGAACAATAAAGGTATTCATCAAGCGATCGGTTGCCGACTTGAAGAAAGCAGAAAACACCGGAGTTCGGGTATCGCGAGCCTTGATCAGATTGTCATAAACCGCAACCGTCTTATCACTTTCCTGATACGTCGTAAAATCTTCTGCCGAATACTTCTGCGTATCCCTTCCGTCTGCATAAGCCGCGGCAACGATCGGGCCTTCAGGAGAGAAATAGTAAATGTTATTAAAGAAAGTCGAAGATTCAACAACAATTCTTAAAAATTCTTTGATTTTCTCTTTATCGCCAGAAACCAGAATTTTGTCAGCGGCAACCCTGAAAATCGATGCCGCAGCTGAGTCAGCTTTTTCATTCAAGCCATTGCTTATTGTCACAGCAATATCACTCATCGACTTCTCAAATTGCTGCTCTATAAGTTTTCGGCTTTCTAGATAATTTAGTGAGCCTGCGCCGATTACCGCAAGCATTGAAATAAGGGTAAAAAGGACCGCAATCTGAAAAGAAAGGCTGAAAGTGAATCTCATATACTCTGATACTCCAGGTGCTGCAAATATGCTGTAATAAATACTAAAAAAACAAATCTGCCTTCTTGTCCAATTGCAGATTAATTGGCACGAAAGCAGATTTTGATAACACTAAACCACTCTGTGCTGCAAGAACTTTAATTTTTTTTTATCTTTTTTCTCAGATTTGGTAGGCAGGACCATCAACTATGGCGAAAACTTTGTTAAACTGTACTATTTTCTGCGATACTTCGATTTTTCCTTTATCGAGAGCCTCTATTGCTACAAAAGTGGGTAAATGGGTCGCCGATTCTATGTCAGGACGAGAAGGACAAAGATAGCCTGAATTTACATATAGCCTGGTATCGCCGGCACCTGCCAACTCAAAAACAGGACGATGAGTATGTCCCATGACTACAACTTTTGTGCCGGGGTTTTCGCAGAAATGCTTGTTTGCAAATCTGCCAAGTCCTGCGTAGGCCACTTCTGCTTCAAATAAGGTATCTACAAAATTTTCATAACTCATTACACCTGGAAAATATTTCCCAATCTGCAAAGAATCAATCATGCCGAACCCTTCGCTTTTCAGGTTGAATTCAACGTGAAAGTTTCGGTTGAATTGCATCAGCTGATCAACGACGATTTGTGCGGCATCAATTTCTTTCTGCCCTTTCATCTGTTTAACCAGTTCTTCCATGAATTTTACGAGGTGCAAACCAAGATTGGCAAACTCTGAATCAGAGCATCCAGATATACAAGCCGCGTCGCGCCGATGCATGCTCGAAATTCTTTTATCAAGAAAATGACAATAAAGACGACTGATAAAATATCCCAAAGGAAGCGGAGCACATGGGTTTTCTTCGTTTAAACTCGGTTTGTGAAAAAGATCGTTCTGGTGCCCGTGCTCAGCCCAAACCTTTCCATTCAGATAAAAAGTATTGGCCACTGATGCCTTTGCGCAGTCATTGCCATGTCCGGGAAGGACTTTTTTATCGGTATGGGCGCCAAAAAGCCGGTTTATCTCACTTAGCTCGGCAAGCATATCATGGTCGCCATTAACGTAACGAATATTCCCCTTTATTGCCTCCATTGCAGTTATGAAGTTAAGGTTGTCATGGCTTCGCGTAAATAGCTCAGGGTTTCGCTCAAAAATCGTTTTTAACTCAGGTACCCTGGCGGTAGGCATATAATTCCACTGTTCGAACCAGTCGCCGAGAATGATAACGTCACCGATCTTTTCACCGTTGTCTATAATGTAGGAAAGAACGGTCTTAAGCATTTCCTGGTGGTATTCGCGTTGATACCAGTTAGTTTCCGCGCTGGTACCGATGTGAAGATCTGAAAGAAAAACGTTGATTCTGGACATGAGCTGCCTCCTGGAAGATTTCAAAAAGAATTTCTGCCATAGCAACTAAAAGAAAATTATTGGTGTGACTCTCAAAATGCCTCTCTTAAAAATATAACTCATTTCAAGCTATAAACAAAGGGTTGAGAAAAAAATCGCACCTTTCAGCCCCCTTTCATAAAGCGATCGATAAGAATGGAGGCCATTGGAATCACCAGCGCAGAAAGCAGCCCGACCAGATTGTTCATATCAAAGGGCCAGGTGTTGATGTCATGAAGATGATCTCTGATTTCGATTAAATTCTTGATGTTATGAATGTTTTCCCTGGCGATTGAATTACCCGAGAGAAAATGATTCAACTCGACAGCTACCAGACTAAGCTTACGATCTTTTTCCCGTATCATGGCACGATGAATATTGTAAATGGGATAAAACATATAGAAAAGAATTGCCACCCCAAAACAAGCAAACCAGCCAATCAGGGCAAGATTAAAATTCCAACCACCAATCTGTCGGGCAAAAATGCCGAGAAAATATGGAATTACCACAAACAGAGCCGTTCTTAAAAGAAGTTTACCCAACAGCCTGATACCGGCGTTTTCCTCCTGAATCAAGAGAATGTGCAATTCCAGATCGCCAAGTTGACGAACAAAAAGAGCAAACTTAAAAAACACCGCACACAGACAGGCTGTCCAGAAAAGATACATTACTTCATAAACCAGAAAAACATTAGCCGACAACTCTTGTCTGAATGGAGAACCAATCAAATATTTATCACCCAATACTGCCGCTATACAAACAATCGCAGCGGTTATAAAAGAATGTCGGTCGGCAAAAATAAAAGCTCGCGCCTCATTGTAATAGCTTTCGCATCGCTCGCGTGTCCAGCCGGTGATTCCCGGTAGCTCAGTTTTAAAACGCTCGAGTAATTTTTCAAACCAGACAACTCCCGCAGAAGAACAAAACATTTGTATCGCATAAAGGAAAAACGAAATCAAATAAACTCTGTCTTCTTCAGAATAAGTCCAGTAAGTGGCTATTGCGGCGAATAAGACGATACTTACAGCGAGATAAAAAAACCAGTAATTGATAGATGAAAATTTAGAAGCCAGTCGACCCTGAAAAGAATAAAAAACATTCTTCGATTCACCAGGGTTTTCTTTTTTCTCTTCTTCAAAAACAAATGCAGCTTCAACTTTAATCTGGGTCAACCATTCACGACAGTGGTGACATTTTTGCGCCCCTCTGTTTATCGAATTAAGGCAATAAGGACATATAGAGTCATTGTTTAAAGCCACTGATCACACCCAGCAAAGCCTTTCTATCATTTTTCTGATATATCGTGTGTTTTAACGAATCGACGCACTTCGGGTCCCCAGCCAATTATGCTCGCAGCGGGACTTTGCCAATCGTAGGCAATTTTTCCACCCGAGAAAAAAATCAGCTGCCGAATCTCGTCACCATTTTCGGCCTCAGAAGTCAGACAATCGGTCAGACACAAATTCTGGCCACGGTAGTCGTAAACTCTGGCACCATGCACGAGTGTTCTTAAAAGCCTGGCGCGGGAGTCATTGTGAAAATGCCGGGCAATAGCTTCTTCCTGTTGGGTTGAAAGTTCATTTTTTTCTACCCAGTCGAAAACGCTTCTGGCGCTTTCAGTATTGGAGTTCAGGACGCAAGGGCGACGAACCGGTCTGATAGAAAGTTGTTCGACCTCATTTTCAAGACAAAAATCAACAACCTCATCTATTTTTTCAACCGAGTTAACATAAGGCTTCATCATGGTTACATTGAGCCTGACCGTATAACCGAAATCATGCAGAATCTCAAGCGTTGTTGTCAGCGGCGGATAATTATTTCTTCCAGGAACGAGAAAGCGACGATTGTCTTCATCATCGCCGCTGACTACCGACAAACTGATAACTCTAAGCCCGTTTCCATACCACTTTGCCAACCAGCCGCTTTTAGAAGAGCAAAACTTCTTCTCTTGAAACACAAGGCCATTGGTTTGCAGCTCCATGATTGCCAGCTGGCGAAAATCAGGCCCGGCAAAAAACTTCAGATATTCATTCAATTGCCCAGGGAAAAGGGTTGGCTCACCTTTTCCGGTAAACAAAACAGTGGTTGCACCACCGCTGATGGCAATGTTAGCAGCAATTTCAAGGTTGTCCCAGTCGATACCAGTGTAATTGATATATTTCAGGTCCGAATCACTGGTTGTCATCTGAGAAACACAATCTGGGCAGATAGCATTACAGGCCATAGAGCCTGCAACTACAGTTAAAGTTTGAATTCTGGTCCCAGTTGTCACAGCTTTTCTCCAATCGATCAAATCATTTGCGAGTATTCAACAGCAATTCTGGCGCAAACCTCAGCATTGTTTTTTACCAGTTCAATATTTGTTTCAAGGCTTTCGCCGTCGGTAATTTCGAATAGCCTCTTCAAAAGGAAAGGGGTAACATCCTGGCCGATTATCTTCTTTACTCTGGCTTCCTGAACAGCTTGTTCAATACATTTTTCAATTTTATCCCGACTCATTTCAAACTTTTCGGGAACAGGATTACCAACCAGAATACCACTATTATAACCAAGTAATTTCGAGTTCAAAAAAATCTGAGCGGCTGCTTTTGCAGAATCTACACGACGCGGAACCCGTACCCCGCTTTGGCGATAATAAAACGCTGGAAGCTCATCAACTCCGAAGCCGATAACCGGCACTCCTCTGGTTTCAAGATATTCCATCGTCATTGGAATATCGAGAATTGCTTTGGCACCTGCGCTGACAACCATAACCGGAGTAAGAGAGAACTCTTCGAGATCGGCAGAAATATCGAAAGTCTGCCCCGCGCCTCTATGTACCCCGCCGATTCCGCCGGTTGCAAAGAATCCAATTCCTGCAAGATGTGCAGCAATCATTGTCGCAGAAACAGTTGTCGCTGCATTTTCTTTGGCAGCAATTATTCCAGGAAGATCGCGCCGGGAAGCTTTACGAATATTGTTTCCAGTGCCAAGAAAATCAAGCTGCTGATCATCTATGCCCACATGAATTTTGCCGTTGATTATAGCTATCGTTGCAGGAACGGCGCCATTCTTTCTTACAGTTTCTTCAAGCAATTTCGCGGTTTCAATATTTTGAGGATATGGCATTCCATGAGAAATAATTGTTGATTCCAGTGCCACAACCGGTTTTTTATCATTTACCGCCGCTGCAACTTCGCTTTTTATCTCAAGAAAATCGGCTTTCATAAACTTATCCTCCATTTATTGAATACCCTTATTGAACACACAGGAAAAATTAACACATTCGCCTGATTTACAACATCTTCCGCCCACAATCTGCACGGCCCAGCGTGGCATTTCATATTCAGCGCCAAACTCTTCTTCAATTTTCTTCAACATTTGCAGATCTTTTTTTGTCAAACATACCATGTCGGTTTTGAATTTCGAGCGATTACACCAGTATATATAAGTAATCTCATGAAATTCATCAGCAGGCAAACCGGTAATAAAAATTTCCTGACATTCTTCGCATTTTAGTATTATCTGACCAGATTGCACAAGAATTTCTCTTCCTGAGCAACCACATTTTTTACAAGGAGAAGCAAAAACCCAATATTTCGTGAGTTTTTTCTCTTCTGGTAAGGGGTCTTCTGATTCCCCATACCCAATAATTATTGTTTTTTCTTCTTTCATTTCAAACCAATTCTAAAATACTTTAACACTTAATTTTTTCCAACTGAGTTTTACATTTTTTTATTACCCTGAAATTCAAAGAGCAAAACGACAGGTTTTTCTACCTCGAAAACATTAAAATCAAATTCGGTACCCTTGGCGAATTTCATTTCCAATTCAACCTTCAATTCTCTCTGGTTGACCACTCTTTCTTTTTTTTAAAGCTTTATTTTTAATTTTTCACAAAGTCCGACTCGTCTCCCAACGAGTCTGCTCGAAATTTTTTTAAAAAATTTTTCTTTTTTCAAGGTCTGCAACCGCAAATTTCCCAGCAATCAAGCTTTTTCTGGTTTAAAAATAAATCTTTATTTATTTTTAAACCAGAAAAAGCCAGGGTTTTATCCTGCTGAACAATGCCGTCATGGCCTCTTCGGAACCCCTAAATATGCAGAGCTTTGTAACAAAAAAAACAGCCGGGGCGTATCGCTATGGATACGTCCCGGCTGTTCCCGGAATATCTGCTTTAAATCAGTCTTTAAGCCAGGCTCCTGAGCGAACCAACTCCTGGATTCTATTGCTGAAGTTGCTTCCAGAGCCGGTATAGGAGCGAGGCTCTTTCACAGATTCTTTTACAGCAAACATCGATTCCGAGGCTGAAACGTAGGGCTTTATTGGCTCTATCGCTTTTGTTTCAGCAGTTAAAACTTCTTCATCGATCTTTGCGGCATCATACATTTCAGTATTCTTTGGGCTGTCTGAGCTTTGAGAGCAGATATGACGAACCATATCCCTCAGTCTTCTCATAGACACCGACTCTTTTTTAACTTTTTCAGGCTTCGCATCAGACGCGGCCTTAAGGCTTCTCTTTTGCTTGATCTGGGCCATCTTGGCCAAAGCCCGGGCAAAGGGTTTCTGAATTGAAACCTGAACATCTTTTGTCTGAGGAGCCTGCAAAGCAACTTTAATCTCTACCGGAATAGCGACTGTGGTTCTGACTCCGAGACTGAGGCTTTTTACCTCCTGAGAAGGCACCAGCTCAACCTTACCCTCTGACATCTTCATCTTGAGAGGCGTGCTGAACCAATTCCATTCGGGCGGAACTTCAGTTGGAACAGGTTGCTTTTTTGCAATTTTGCGAACCGGCTTAGCTTTCAAAACGGGCTCAACAGTAGCTTTAACAACTGGTTCTGGCTTTTTGGGTGTGCCCTGTAAAACCGAGGCTTTAGCCTGAACTTTTTTCACTGCCGGCTTCTGCTTAACCTCTGCTGCAACCGCTTCAACCTTAGGGGTTGTCTTAGCCGCTACCGTTTTAACAACAGGTTTTTCTGATTCAATCGCGTCGACTGGCTTCACAACAACAGCCTTCTCTGAGGTTTTCACAGGCTCAGCACCTTGAGTTTCTTCAACAACAATAAAACTCGTCGAAGCAGCTTCAGTAAGCTTTACATTCTGCGGCTTTTCAAGACTCACAACGCTTAACTGCGGCTTATTGCCCTGCTTTACGACAGCAGTCTCAGCCTCTTCTACCGCTTTTTTCGCCGTCCTGGGTTTCGCCTCTTTTTCAGTGTCTTCAGACACAACCGGAGCAACAACAGCAGGTGCTTCGGGTTCGCTTTCATTCTGAATGTCAGCTTCTCTGGCTTCAGGGGGCGGTACAATCGTTGGGGCATTCAGACTTGGAGGCAAAACAGGTGCTTCCAATGCAGCCGCTGCTCCTCTGAAATGAAAATCGTCAGACCAGATCTGTACAGCAAGAAAGCTGGCTGACAAAATAAACAGAACTCCCAGTGCCAATAGGAACGGGAGCCCTTGTTGTCTTTTAAGTAGCTTCATCTCGGCCCTTTCTGAAGTTTTCTGCCAACAAGGCACAACTTAAGAAATTATGTACACGATCTCAAAGAGTCAAGAATAATTTTTTAAGTCTTTAAATAAACCCTGAAAAACCAGAAAACTTTTGATTGCACGCAACGGCAACCCTGCAAAGAGCCTGAAAGAATATTACTTCTTCGCTCTTTCGAGATAATCTCCGGTGCGCGTATCAACTCGAATAATTTCGCCAGCTTCGATAAACATGGGCACATTTACCACATGACCGCCTGCGCAGGTAACCGGTTTGCCACCACTGGTCGCTGAGTTACCCTTAACGTTTGGTGGAGCTTCGATCACTTCAAGCTCTACGCTCGGTGGAAGTTCAACGCCGATTGCAGCGCCGTCATAAACCTTTACATAAACTTCCATCTCTTCCTTGAGAAACTTTATTTGATCACCAACTACATCCTGAGCCATTTCAAGCTGCTCGTAAGTCTGCGTATCCATAAAATGCAAAAGATGATCAGAAGCGTAAAGATACTGCATCAATCTGGTTTCAACTGTCGCCTCATCAACCTTTTCAGTTGTCTGATAGCGCTGCTGAAAGATTGCTCCGGTCTTGATGTTTCTAAGCTTTGTCTGAGCCATTGCACGCCAGTTTCCCGGGCGAACGAACTCAACATCCACAACCTGGCAAAGATCACCATTATAAATGATAATCATGCCTTTTCTTAAGTCATTAGCGGTAATTGCCATTATTTTAGTTCTCTCCTGGCTGAATTTGTATCGGCAGATTATATCATATTTTAAACTCTAAATTCAGAAAAAAATGCCCGACAAGACAAACACCCCCTCGCCTATCATGTATCAGCATTTTTATAATCAGATTATTATCAACAACGCTAAAATCAATTATGTGATAATATTAAATATCTAAAAAATGATAGAAGATGACTTTTTTCTATCTTTATTGTCTCATGACTGATTTTGTTTTAAGCCTTTTCTTCTTCTATACCGATAGTTCTTATAAATACATATACACAGGAGGCAGCAATGCTTAACACCGCATTGCAGGGCGTAATCCAGGGTTTAACTGAATTTCTTCCGGTTTCAAGCTCCGGTCACCTGACCCTGTTTCAGTTTTTCACCGGACGCACGAATCTTGAAGCCAACATGCAAACTGACATCGCCGTTCATTTCGGCACCCTGATTGCCGTCATTTTTTATTTTAGAAACGACCTCATGCCCTTTTTCACATTGTCGGGCTGGAAAAATGCTGAAACCAGACGCATTGCCATGCTGGTGATCGCAGCAAGCATTCCCACCGCAGCTCTCGGAATCGGCTTTAAAAAGCAATTTGAAGCACTGTTCGCCAGTCCGGCCTCGGTTTGCCTTTTTCTTTTCCTCACCGGAATACTTTTGCTTGTTTCTGAAAAATTAAAACAAAAAACATCAACTCATCAGAACATCGCCGAACTTTCTTACGCCCGGGCAGCCACAATTGGTTTTGTTCAGGGTCTTGCCATCACCCCCGGAATTTCAAGATCAGGCTCCACGATCGGAGCAGGACTCATTGCCGGTTTAGACGGGGAGGCGGCCGCAAAGTTTTCCTTTTTTCTCATGATTCCTGCTGTTAGCGGTGCAACGCTGCTAGAAGCCAAAAAGCTTCTCGAAAGCACAGCCGCACCAGCGACTTCTTCGACAGAACTTGTTATCGGAGCCACGGTAGCAGCAATTACAGGTTTTGCAGCCCTCAAACTTCTCGTATATATGATCAAAAAGCAAAAGCTTTCGATCTTTGCCTATTACCTTTTCATCGTTTCTATTTCCAGCTTCATAGCGATAAACTTCCTGGGGAAATAATTATGAGTAACAAAAAAATTCTTCTTCCAGAGGGCCCATTGACAAGTCGGCGAAAAACCCGAAAACCCAAGCCCTCTTCAACTACGAAAACCAGAAAATCAAGTGCTCCCCTACCCTTCAGCGTTTCGAACCGACAGAGAAACGAAGCGGTCGGGTTGGTCATGGTGGGCATTAGCGCCTTCTCACTCTCGCTTATTCACTACCTGAGTTCATCAAAGATTCCCGGCATTGTGAATGCCTTCATGGTCTATCTGGGAGTCGGAGTCTACATCCTGCCCATTTTATTTGCCATGATGGGAATTCAGAAGTTTCTTGAACGCCCGTTTCAAAATCTTGGCTGGCGAATTGCCGGTTCAGTTGGCGTAATCATCTTTGGCCTTGGCCTGCTCGGCATGGAAGGTGGCAAAGTCGGTGTCTACGCCATGCACACCGTTTCCGGAATATTTGGACCTGTTCCGAGCCAGATACTGTTCTTTTTTCTGCTTCTATCTTCCTTGATCTTTGCTCTTGATATTCTATACAAAGATCTGCTAGCCGGCGGAGTTGTATTAGCCGGGCTTGCGACAAGATTCGCTATTTTTTCCTGGGAAATAACCCTTGCACTTCTTTCGATGCTTATAGAAGCAGTCAAAACTACGGTTCACCTTGTCAATGTCATTGTTGCAAGGGTAAAACAGGTTTTTTCAGAGAAAGACATTCATCCGGCAAATCAGCTTGGAAAACTTCTTTCGTTCAAACCTCGCAATTCCGACACAACCGATACTGAAATCAGAGACACAAAAACTTCGGGCGAAGCCGCTTCCATTGCAGACAACAACGCCAATGTAGAAGAAGAAGCAACTGTAATTCCGGTTCCAAAGAACTGGCAGGACAGCGAAGAGTTTGCCGAACCTTCGGCAGCAGAAATAGCTTCGGCTTCAACCGTTAATGCCGTTTCTGCTTCTATCAATCAACTTTCAACCCAGAATTTCATCGTTCCGACCACCGGTTTCGATGCCGGGCAAACAGCCGAACCAACCCATCCGGCTGAAAACGACACAACGATCGAAGACCTCGACGAATCTGAAAACGATGACAATCTTCAGGTTGTCGTTGACTTCGAAGACGACGGAACCAATTCAGATAGCCCGGCAGAAGACGATTACGATGAAACTGTTTATCTTGAAGACAACAGAATAGACGAAGAGATAAAAAACAATGAATTTGAATTCGAATCCAATTCAGAGCAGATCAACCCCTACTCGAATTCCAAACTTCCTCCACTCGACCTGCTCAAGATTCCACCCCCAAGAGACAATCACGAAAGTCAGTCTGACCTCAGTCATCGCTCTGCACTTCTTTTGAAAACTCTCGATGAGTTTGGCATTAAAGCCAGTGTTACCGCTATCGTAGAAGGACCGGCGGTTTCAAGATTTGAATTGAAACCTGCCCCAGGTGTCAAGGTTTCACGTATCACTTCTTTGGTCGACGACATCGCTCTTGCCCTGGCAGCACAGGCGATTCGCATCGAAGCCCCGATACCCGGCAAACCCGCACTGGGCATAGAAATTCCCAATTCCAATCCCACACCGGTATATTTTTATGATCTATTGAAAAGCGAAAAATTCAGCAAAAACTCAACCCCTCTTAATCTGGCCCTGGGTGTTACCATCAGCGGCAAGCCAGTTTTTGCAGATCTTTCAGAAATGCCACATCTGCTTATTGCCGGTTCAACCGGTTCGGGCAAATCGGTCTGTGTTAACACCATCATCGCAAGCATTCTTTATCAGGCAAGAGCAGACCAGGTGAAGTTCGTGATGATCGACCCGAAAATGGTCGAACTCTCTACCTACAACGGCATTCCTCATCTGATCTCGCCGGTCGTAACCGATCCGGCCAAGGCTTCTGCTGCACTGATGTGGGCAGTCGAAGAAATGGAAAGACGTTATTCTCTTCTGGCCGACTGCGCGGTAAGAAAGATTTCAACATACAACGAAGAACTCGACAGGCTGCGCAAAGAAGTTGACGGCGATCTTGAACCAATGCCATTTATTGTGATAATCATTGATGAGCTTGCTGATTTGATGATGACCGCTTCAGCCGAAGTCGAAAGCTCGATCTGCCGACTTGCACAAATGGCCCGTGCAGTGGGAATTCATCTGATCATAGCGACTCAGAGACCTTCGGTGAATGTTCTGACTGGTGTAATCAAAGCAAATCTGCCAACAAGAATTGCATTCTCGGTTACTTCTGCTGTAGACTCTAGAACTATTCTTGATGCAAAAGGAGCAGAAAGACTTCTGGGAAAAGGTGACATGCTGTTCATTCCTAAGGGGCGCAACAAGCCTCTCAGACTGCAGGGTGCATTCATTTCCGACCGCGAATTAGGAGACATTACTGAATTTGTAAAATCTCAGGGCGTTCCAGAGTATACTGATATCGCACCTGAAAAAACTGATGATTCAGATGACGATTTCGAAAAAGACAGCGGACCTCAGGATGCTGATTCCGCTTTAATAAACAAGATAGTAAAGTATCTTGAAACACAGGAAAAAACATCGACGAGTATGCTACAAAGAAAGTTTAGAATCGGTTATAATAGGGCGGCCAGAATCATGGATCAACTTGAAGAAAATGGCATGGTCAGCCCCATGGATGGATCTAATAAACGAAGAGTTCTCATTGGAAGGAGTAATTCTCAGATATGAGCAAGGAAATATGCCCCTTTCTGGGTAGAATTAGAGGAGACAACAAATCTGAAGGCACCTGTCTTCAGGATCAGTGCATGTTCTACCATGCCGATGAATCAAGGTGCATTTTCCTTGAAATAGGAACTGCCTCTCGTGAGTATCTCATCTCTCTGAAAAAACTTGCAGAACACAACGATCTTTTGCTGATGAAAGAGCGCGTAAACACTTTTTCTGCTGACGAAAAGACAGAAAGAGTTCAGCTCTACCTGAATCAGGCCGAAATCGCCAAAAATATGGGCGACTTTGAAAAGGCACTTCTCGAGTTTAAAAAGGCCTTGATTCTTGAGCCTGAAAATGCTCAGATTCACAAATCATTGGGTGATATTTATTCAATTCAGGGTGTAATTGACGAAGCCATATCTTCTTATCGCCAGGCTCTGAAGAAGATGCCTGAAGATGGCGAAACCTGGATAAGACTGATTCTTCAATACCGTGCTCTGCATTCACACATGCCTGACCGTGACAAGCGATACAAAGCTGTTACCGACAAACTACGTGAAGAGCTTAGATTGCTTGAAAGTGAATCTATGGCCAATTGCATCATGGGTAACATTCTTCTAATTTTGCACTCACAAGATGAAGACGAATTCATCGAAGAACGAAAAGAAGCCCGCGAACTGATGGAAAGGGCCCTTGAAATTAATCCGACCAACATCTGGGCCAATCTTGGACTTAAAGATTTGCATATTTACGACAGTAATTATGACAAAGCTATTGATCAGCTCAAGACTGCCCTGGAAAAACTACCTGAAGATCCCAGGCTGAATTTTGAACTTGGTGAATGCTACCTGATTTCTCAGGCCGAGCACGCCATGATAGCTGAAGAAGCTCTTTCCAAAGCACAACAGAGTTATTCAAAGGCTCTCGAATTAAACCCCAGCTATGCGCCTGCTTATTTCAGGCTTGGCTTTATCTTCGAACAAAAAGCCAACTACGATCAGGCGATCGATTTTTATCATCAAGGACTTGCGATCAACCCCACAAATGTTTTTGCCCATTTCCGACTCGGCAAAATTCATTTGTTGATGGGCATGACAGAAATGGCCACCAACAGATTCAAAGAGGTCATCGAGCTTTCACGAAACAGAACCATGGAAATCTACCAGGAAGGTTATCTGTTCAACAAGCTTAGATTCTTCAAAGAAGCCAACGCACTCGGTGCCTGGATTGAACTTGGCAAAATCTATGTAAGACGCAGAAACTATGACGAAGCTTTCGAAAGTTTCCAGAAAGCGCTCGAAATTGATCGCTCAAGCCCGCTTGCAATAATGAATCAGATCGATCTTTACAAGATCAGAACCCTTGAAAGCAAAGACACCGAAACTCTTTACAACAAGTATATCGAACAGTACAAAAATGCTGCCATGGTGGATTTTCAAAATCCGGTGGCACATTTTTCACTTGCTTATGCATGTCAGATACTGCCTTCAGTCATACCTGAAAAGCAGGAAGAACGCCTTGAAGAGGCTCTTAACGGTTATCAGATGGCAATTAACCTTGCTCCGGATTTCAAATGGGCCTATTGGGGACTTAAAAACTCTTATCTTACCACCATGCAGGATTCCGTGCCCCTTTACGAACAGGCACTAGAAGCCTGTCAGGCCGTTGAAACGATGGACCCGGAAGATCCGCGAGCCTATTTCGAATCCGGTGATGTTTATCGAAGAATGGGCAACCTGGCGAAAGCCTATCAATGCTTTGAAACTGCATCAGAAAAAGACAAAACCTATATTCCAGCCTATTTGAATATGGCAGAAATCAGGTTTGCAGAAAACAAATCTGAAGATGCCATCAGACTTTATCAAAAAGTCATTCAGATCAACCCGAACTTCGCTCAGGGTTACTACGAGCTGGGAAAAGTTTACAAAGAAACAAACGAAAACGAAAAAGCTCTGGCCAATCTCAGAAAAGCCATTGAACTCGATATAGATTACCTTGAAGCCCACTTTGCCATCGGCGAAATCTGCTTTGAAGAGAATCAGGATGAGATAGCCAAAATCAGGTTTACCAGGGCAATCGAGCTTGCCCCTACCAATGCTCAGGCCCATTATTATCTTGGCAGAATTCATCACCGAAATGGTCGTTTTCAGCAAGCCATCGAAGAATTCAATCTCGCCATCAGTCTTGCCGACAACCCAACCAGAGTTCAATTTGATCTGGCACAGCTTTACGCCGATACTTCGAATTGGACCGAAGCCAAATCGCTTCTCGAAAAGATTATCAAGGCCGACCCCAAATTTGTCGAAGCCATTATCGAACATGCCAGAACGCTCGAAATGCTTGACTGTCCGAATGAAGCAGAAGATGAGTATCTGAAAGCGATAGAACTCGCCCCCGAAAATCTTCTTGCGCACGAAAGTCTTGCCAAGCTTTATGAATCAACCAATCAGATTTACAAAGCTGAAGATGAATATCGAAAAGTTGTGGAAATCAAACCAGACCATGTCGAAGCACAAATGTCTCTGGCAAAAATCTACATCATTCGAGATCTTCACGACAAAGCACTCGATGCTCTTCACACCGTTGTCGATATTCAGCCTGATATTTTCGAGGCACATCTTGAACTTGGCAGAATTTATCACCATCACAGCGCACTCGAAAAATCGATAGATTCGTATCGAAATGCGATCGCAATTCGCCCCAAAGCACCTCAGGCACATGTTGAACTTGCAAATGTCTATTTAGATCTCGACCGGTCTGCGGCAGCCACAGAAGAATTCAAAGTTGCGCTCGAAATCGACCCGTCACTCAGCGAAGCCCTGGCCAACCTTGGTGACCTTTACTACATTTCAGAAAACTATTCAGAGGCAGGCAACTGCTACAGAAGACTCGTAGAAATGGAACCGCAAAACCATTCGGCTCGCTTCCGTCTTGCCGAAACATATTATCATTGCGGACAGCTTGAAAAGGCTCTCGACGAGTATCTCAAAGTCGCAGAAATCAACGAAGAACGCACTGATGCGCTTATTCGTCTTGGTAAAATCTACGCATCCCTGGAAAAATGGGAAGATGCTGCGAAATTTTACAGCAGAGTTTTCGAAACCGATCCTCAGAACTCGATTATTCATCTTGAACTCGGTAAAGTCTACGATCATCTGAACCGGCTCACCGATGCTTTGAAAGAATTTGAAGCCGCGTTACAGCATGACCCCAACAATGCTGAAATAGTAACCCAGGTTGGTCTGATTCATAGAAAACAGGGCAATCTTGATTTCGCCATTGAAAGATTTACCCGGGCGATCGAGCTGGACGCTTCAAACCCGATTCCGCATCGGGAACTGGCAATGGCCTTCATCAACAAGGGAAGAGTCGACAAGGCAATCGGAGAATTTAAAGAAGCATTGCGCTACGAACCTGACAATATCGGTGTAAACATTGAACTTGCGAAAGCCTATGCGAGCCAGGGAATTATCGACGAGGCAGTTGAAGCCTATAAAAAGGTCATCAGTCTCGACCCGAGAAATTCTGCAGCCCATTTTGAACTCGGCATAATCTTTTCTACTCAGGGCCAGAATGAAAACGCCATAAGCGAATTCAAAACAGTTATCGGCCTTGCGCCTGAACACAGGCGGGCACACCTGGAGCTGGGCCGTCACCTGAGAGATGTAGGTAAAACAGATGAAGCCATCGATGAATTTAGAAAATCAATAAAATTCGACAGCGAAAACCCGGTCATCTACTACGAACTGGGCGAGATCTACTACCAGAGAAACGAGCTTCAGGATGCAATGCATATGTTCGACAAAGCTTTAGAGCTTCAGGAAGACTATGTCGATGTTTACCAGAAGCTGGGCGCAATTCACGCTTCGTTTGAAGAATGGCAAAAAGCCAGAGAGCTGCTTGAAAAAGCGCTTGAGCTTGAAGCTGATAATTTCGCTATTTACAAAGATCTGGGTGAAGCCTGCGAAAACCTCGGCGATGTTGAGGGAGCGATAAGCTCATTCGAAAAAGCCCTTGAATACAAACCCGGAGACCTGAATATAATCTATCGCCTTGGCGCCAAATACAAGCAGTCAGAAAACTTTGACGGCATGATCAACCTTTACTCAAAAGCGGTTGAATCTGCGCCGAAAAACGCCCTGTTCTTCTTCGAGCTAGGCGAAGCCTATCGTGGCATGGGTAATCAAAGCGAGGCTGCGACTAATTACGAACAAGCACTTGGTTTGAACGAAAACCTTATTGAATGCATCTATGCTTTGGGCAGCATTTTCTGGGAAAACCAGAATTTCGAAAAAATGGTCAAGCTTTACAAAAAAGCCATTAACCGATACCCAACCAACAGCAAGGCTCATTTCGAGCTTGGCAAAGCCTACTACAAGCTTTTGCGGGTAACAGAAGCCATCGATGAGTTTAAAAAGGTCATCAATCTTGATTCAAATCATTCAGAAGTGTATTTTGAACTTGGCAAGCTTTACCTCGATAATGGCATGCTTTCAGAAGCGGTCGAATCGCTTGAAAAAGCAACCGAGATCACACCTGAAAACGGCGAAGCCTTCTTCTGTCTTGGCAAAGCCTACGAAGGCTCTAATGAGCGCGAAAAAGCTGCAGAAGCTTTCAGACAAGCACAAGGCCAGATGGAAGAAAACTACGAAATTCTGGTCAAAGTCGGAGCTGATTACCTTGAAAAAGAAGCGTTTGCCGAAGCTTTGGCAGAACTTAAAAAGGCAGCAGAGCTTGAAGAAGCAGGTTACGATGTTTACTTCCTGATGGGAAAAGCTTATCGAGGCCTGGGTCAGAAAGAAGAAGCCGTAAAAGCATTTGAAAAAGCCGATCAGCTGATGGAAGAGGAGGAAGACTGATGATTCCTTGCCATCAACCCAAGATTACAGAAAAAAATAAGCAGTTAAGGAGACAGCTGAATGATTAACCGCTGGGAAATCCTTCTGGAAAAAGGGCAGACATACTACGAACTTGAAAACTATGACAAAGCAAGTAGCACTCTTGAAAAGGTCCTGAAGGAAAAACCGGACTTTGTGCCAGCCTTGAAATTATTGTCTGACTGTTTGCAGAAAACCGACAAAAAACAGGAAGCCATTAACAAACTAGAAAAAATCATCGAGCTGTCACCTGACGATGCGGCTGCGCTGAATTCTCTCGGATCACTATTGCTTGAAACCGGCAATACAGACCGGGCGATTGAAATTTATGAAAAAGCCATAGAGCTTGCGCCTGACCGCAAAGAGCTTCAATTCGAGCTCGGTCAGTTGCATCTGCAAAGAAACGGCATCGAAAAAGCTGAAGCCAGGTTTAAAAAAGCCATTGATATAGATTCTAAATACACTTCAGCAATAATAGAACTGGCCAGAATCAACATCACGAGAAATGACATTCAGGCGGCCATAGATCTTTATCTTAAAGCCATAGAAGACGACCCTGACAATGCCAGACTACATTACGAGCTTGGTGAAGCTTATGAAGTAAACGGTCAATACAATGATTCGATCATGGAATACAAAAAGGCCGAATATCTTGACCCCAACAACCCGGAAGTTCACTTTCGCATTGGCAAAGACCTCGAAGCTAGAGGTAAGCTCGAAGAAGCCCTGGAAAAATATCAGGCGGTCAAAGAGCTCGATCGTGACAACGTGGAATTATACTATCGCTGCGGCAAGCTTTATCAGCGGCTCGACATGACCGATGAAGCCTTGCAGGAATTTGAACAAATCAGGCAACTAAAACCCGAGTGGCTTGAAATTAGATACGAACTGGCCAGTATCTACGGAGAAAAAGAAGAATACGAGCTTCAGGTAAAAGAGTACGAAGCAATCGCCGAACAGGACACCTCATCTACCGAAGTAATGAAAAGCCTTGCAGCCTCTTATGCGGCAAGTGGCGAACTCGACAAAGCCGTAGATTCATACAATAAAGCTCTTGAATCCAATCCTGAAGATTTCGAAATTCTTGAACAGCTTTATGAGATTGTTCTTGCCGGTGGCGACCCGCATAAATGCTATGATGCACTCGAGGCATTAAGCGTCAGTCAACCAGAAGACGCCGAACTGGCCTTGATTCTGGCCCGAGCTTCAGCAGAAAAAGGTCTGATAGAAGAAGCAAACGCCTATTACACAAGAGTTCTCGAGCTTGCGCCGGAACGAAGTGACATCAAAGGCGAGCTTAGAATGATTTATCGAAGCAAAGGCATGGTAAGCGAAGAAATCGAAGCCATTCAAACCTTGCTTGAAACTGATCATTCAAACATCGAACTCCTGAGAGACCTGCAGGATTTACAACTAAAAGCCGGCAAAGAAAGAGAAGCTATCAATACCCTGGTAAAACTGAACCAGATATCTCCTTCTCCTGAATGGTTAAGCAAGCTTGGCAACGTATATATGCGTCTTGGCTTCATCAATGAAGCCGTTAACTCTTTACAGCAAGCCATACAACTTAACCCCGACGACGTTACCCCGCATGAAACCCTGGTGGAAATTTACAAGCAAAAGGGCATGAATGACGAGGCCATAAGGTCATACCAGACCATCATTTCGAAAAATCCTGACAACCTCGAGGCCAATCTTGGACTTAGTGAACTATTCAAGAAGCTTGGCAGAACCCATGATCAGATTGCAACTCTCAAGCAGTCGATAAATCTGGGCGCTTCAGAGCCAAGGATTTTTCTCGAACTGGGTTCGCTTCTAATACAAACCGGAGAACAAACTGAAGGAGTTTCATTCCTCGAAAAAGCCCGTGAACTTTCAGAGAATGCAGAAGAAGTCATAAGTCAGCTAATCGACATTTACCTTGTCAACAATATGAATCAAGAGGCCCTGAACGAGCTTGAAGCCTTAAGACAAAAAAGACCTGACGATATCAGCATTTATCTTAAAATTTCGAGAATTTATCAAACTCAGCAGATGTACAACGAAGGACTTGAAATCCTGAGCCAGGCGAGAGTGATCGCACCCCAGGATTTTAGTATCACCATTGAAATAGCAAGGCTTTATCTTAACTGCGGCGAATATCAAAGAGTTATCGAAGTCCTGCAGGAAGCTCGACAACTTCATCCGGGCAATACCGAGATATCGGCTCTGATATCAGAAGCCTACGCCAATTCTGGCGACCACGAAATGGCTATTATGGAGCTGAAAAACATTATCAACCAGGACCCACAAAATGTAGATGCCAGAGTTCAACTGGGCAAAATCTATTCTATCAGCAATATGATAGATCAGGCGACCATGGCTTTTAAAGATATTGTCAGCGAATTCCCCGGTAATCCGGTTGCCCGTGTAGAGCTTGGCAAAATCTATCTCAACATGGGCAAATCATACAATGATGCAAACATGATCGAAAACGGCCTTAGCGAGCTAAAATCAGCAGTTAGTCTCGATTCAAAATGCATTGAAGCTCACTTCGCCCTTGGGGTTGCCTACAACGACCTTGGCCAGGTAGACAACTCTCTGACAGAATTCAACATGGTTCTTCAACTCGATCCCCTTCACATTAAAGCCAAAGAATACCAGAATAGCCTGATTCAAACCAAAACCAGTGCACAGGCCGAAGAAGGCATTAAGCAGGCACGTATTTTCAGTGAACGCGGCATGTTGAAAAACGCAATAATGGAATACGAAAACGTCATTGCAATTCAGCCACAGAATCAGGTCGCCTGGTATGAGCTTGGAAACCTGCAAATAACTCTGGAACAATATGATGCGGCATTGAATTCTATTCAAAAAGCCAAAGAAATTGATCCGGAACAGGCTGAAGTATACATTGCGCTGGCTCATATTTTCAGCAAAACCAATCAGCCTGATGAAGCTTCGATAGAACTTCAGGAGCTTCTGGGAATGTTTCCGACACACTTTCAGGGCCTTTACATGCTGGGCAAAATTTTCCAGGAAAAAGGCTGGGCCGATGAAGCTATCGAAAAATACGAAGCGGCATATGAAGTTGTTCCAACCGAATTGGAGCCAGTTTTGCAGCTTGGTAATCTTTATCGTGAAAAAGGTGATCTTGAATCTGCAAGAATCTGGTTTCAGAGGGTTCTCGATCTTGATGCTGGTAACTCAACCGCGACGAATTTCTTTGCCAACCTTACTGCCTCACAGCGCTCTCAGGAAATCGACGAAGCCTTTTCGAAAGCCGAAGAAGCAGAAAAAGAAGGCGACATCGACACCGCGATTATGCACTATGACAGCATAATCGACCTAGACAATCATAACCTTGATGCCCGTTATAAACTAGGCACACTTTATGAATCCAAAAATATGTTCGATGAAGCCTCATTTGAGTATGAGCAGGCTCTTGATCTTGACCAGGAAGGAAAATACAAAGATATTCCGGTACGACTTGGTGATTTGAACATTAGAAAAGGCAAAATCATCGAAGCAGTCGAAGCCCTTAAACTAGCCAAGCAGTATTTTCCGAATGATGTCGACATTCGCATCAATCTTGTTACGCAGTTAAAATTCAAGGCACTAAACAATTTCGCGTCACCCGAAGAGCTGGCAGAAATGAACCAGGAGATCAGACAAGCGGTTCAACAGGGCACCACCCCTTGTGACTGGCTTGAACTTGGGCTTTTCGTTTCTAAAGGACTTGACGAATCTATTGACGAAGAAAATGCCATTTCTCAATCGATAGAATGCTTTCAAAAAGTACTCGAACTTGACCCAGGCAATGTCTTCGCAATGACAGAACTGGCCAAGGTTTATTTCAGACGCAACATGATTGCAGAAGTTGAAGAAACCTATAAAAAGATCCTCGAAAAAGATCCTGAAAGCATTTACATCCACACCAAGCTTTCTGAGCTTTATCTTTCTCAGGCACGCTATGAAGAAGCTCTTTCCGAGATACGCCAGCTTCTCGAACTCGACTCGACCAATGGCGATTATCATATGAAGCTGATCGACATTTACAAAGAAATGTACAGTAAAAGTGAAGATAAAGAAAGAAAGCTTCAGGCGGTTCTTAAAGAGTATCTCAGTAAAGCAGAAGCAAACCCCAAAGACCCTATGGCGAACTTCAGTCTGGGCTATGCTTTCATTACTCTTGGCACCGGCTTCACCCCAACCGAAGAGGAACAGCAGAAAGCGGTTTATTACTTCAAACTGGCCAACAGCTGTGACCCAAATAATCTCTGGCCATATTGGGGCTTGAAGATCGTTTACAGCAAACAGTCAATAAGCGGCAAGCGCATGTATGATGAAGCTATTGCAATCTGCAGAAAAGCTCTCAAGGTTGATGAAAACAACTCAAGGGCTCATTATGAACTTGGTGAAGCTTATAACGAAAACTACGACGTCAACATGAAAAACGAAGCGATGCAGGAATACCGAAAAGCGATTCAGCTCGACCCAAATTATGTTGACGCCCATTTCAGACTGGCAAGCATTTACAGGGTCAAAAACATGTATGACCGCGCCAGTGAAGAATACAATAAAGTAATAGAACTAGACCCGACCGGCCCACTCGCAAACGATGCTAAACGCTCTTTAGTGCACATAGAAAGGTCGCGTGGCGAAGTTTAAGAAAATCGCATAAAAAGGGGCTGCTGATTAGCTCTGAGAAAAAAACCGGCACTTTGACCTCGTAAAAGAGGCTCAGTGACCGGTCTTTTTTTTTGCGATTCCACCAACTTTTACAAAAACTACGAAATCTAACTAAATTTCTTAAGAGAAAACGCGGCCGCCTATTTGCAAATATCATTTTTTTGATAAATTTACCCTTGAAATTTTTGCGAATTTAAAGCGAAAGTTTGACAGATTCGGCATCAACGGGGTAATTTGTAGCTTAATCAGCCATTAAGGCAAAAAATTCTTCTGATGCGAGTGAAAAAAATGAAAATAAATTTTAGAAAATTAAGAAAAATCAGATGCTTTGTAATACTGTATGTCCTGTTCTGCCTCATGTTCCCCTATAGTCTTTTTTCAGCAGAAACCAATTACAAAGTCCCCAAAAACTCCATCAGTTATTTTACCAATAACCCAACCCAGAAAGAAGTTTCAGTCGTAGCTCCTCCTGTGCCGGTAAAGAATGAAGAAGCACTGCCGCCAGCACCGTCAGAAGCTGTTGCAAACCTGACCGAAGCAGACAATGAAGAAGCGCTGACGCAGCCCTATGAAAACGAAAATAAAATAGTTGAAGACAATGCAAAAGAACATTTTGACCTTAGCTGGCAAAATGAAGAGCCGGTAAAAAAAGAAATCAAATCGGCCAAAACAGTTAAAACGTCTATTGCCAACAAGCCAAAATCGATGCAACCTGTGCCTGAAGTGACCGCCATTGCAGCCACAAGCACAGGCATGAAACAGGTAACCCCCGTAGCTCAGGCAAGTCGAAAAATGCTTTCCTCAAACAATGATTCACCGGTTTTCTCTGAAGTTCTTGCCCGAATGCAAAAAAGATCAGCCGAAAGAAAAGCTGAAGCAGAAAAGCTTGGAATCATTCTTCCCAGCCAGGGCGGTGACATGAGTGCGGTTTCGCCTTCATTGAGCAAAATCAAAGACACAATCAATAATATTGTAGACAGACATCATTGTCCGGCCCAGGGAACCTGCAATTTCTGCAAATGATACCCATTTAACAGAAGCAAACCCTGACTGCGACACGCAAAAATAAGCACAGTTTTTTTTACCGGTTTTTGCTGCGCAAAAAACAGCTGCTGTTCGCATTCAGAAACGCCACAACTATTTATCAGTTTTTTAATTGCAAATTAAAATATCAAATGGATCCAGTCTGGTATTATATCTCGGGTCTCCGGCCAAAACTTTTTCAAGGTCTATAATTACAGATTTCGAAATCAAACGGCCATCAACAATCTGTCTTTTGCTAAGCTCTGCTGCCTTTGTCGCCCGATCCAGTCCGCCGGCAAGGTCAATAAGGTCCGAAAGAGTCATACCCTCTCGCCAGGGGTAGATTCCTGCAGATTTTACAGCCCCTTCAATTGCTACCTTAGCCATTTCATTAAACGTCTCGCGAGAAAAAACAACAATTCGATCACCATCTTCAAGAACGAAGTCGGCACCTTTTTCCTTGTCAATTATTCGCTTAGGTGAAAAAGCAATGACCCTGTATTCTTCAGAGCCATTTTCAACCCGCAAAACCTCGGCATATTCAGAGGCATACCCATACATCAGAGCAGAATTGTTTACAAGCTCACTCAACCAGGTTCTGCTTTTAACCATAACCTTACCCGGATAGCGAAAGTGGCCATTCAATTCAATTTCAGCCCCAGAACTGGCTTCGCCCGAACAAATTTCTATGACATCACCGTTTTCCAGCGGAAATTCAGCCAACTCATTCAGCTTGTTTGAGCTAAGCTGGTGTGAAACCAGATGCCTTCTGCCAGAACTAAAATTTCGATAAATCTCAACCCTGAGTTGCTCATTGCCTTTTTTGAATCCACCGGCGAATTTTACCAACCAACCAAGACTTTTCTCACTTTCCATCAGTTCATAGATCGCCGGTCGATTCACCAGTCCGACGATTTTCACCAAAGCACTGATGCCCGGTATCACTACAGTTTCGCCGCCGCGCAAAACCGGACTGTTATCTTTTTCGGGAGCGAGAAAAAAATCATAAAGATCATACTCGCGACAGAAATCATTCTCATCAAAGACCCTGATGACCCGCATTGAGCCGACGTCAGAAGGTCCACCCGCAGACATAACCGCAGACAGAGCTGTTGCCGGCCTACAGTTTTGATACTGTCCGGGAAAGTTTACCTCGCCGACAACACACACAGAAACAGCTTCGTCTGGCTCGCACCGGGTCTGCAGCTTTTTGAAATCCGCCATGGATTTTTTCAGAACTTCCTGACCAAAACGGGGTTCAGCGAACACCTTTTCAGATTTCTCAGTCAGAATCTTACCTGCCGCAGTGGCAACCCGAAATCCAAAAGGAGAAGAATCAAACATCGCGCTCATACTGAATATAGCGGTAACAAGACTCAAAAAGAAAATCAACTTCAAATGTCTTGCAGTTCTTGAATTGCGTTTATGCATTTTTTAACCTCTACTGGTAGAAAGAAAACTATTTCATTCATTAAATTATCGACAAAACAAAAACATTTCCTTAAACTCATAAAACGCATAAGCCAATTCCAGAAAAATCCAAACGCACCAAAAAGAAAAAATCTGATAATATAATCAGATTTTTATTATAAAAAATATTTTTCCCGCCCATGCTTCGTGAAAAGGGCTTTTTCCAGTCAAGCGAAGCACACAAAGATAAAAATATCTGACCTTTAAGCGCCTTGTACTTGCCTTTTATTCAAGGTAAAGGTATTCTAATTCCGTTATGAAATTTCACCTAATTTCGCTTGGCTGCTCAAAAAACACCGCCGACTCAGAGGCCCTGGCAAACCGTTTTGGCTCAAAAGGCTGGACCTGGACTGACCGGCCAGCTCAGGCTGACCTCCTTCTCATCAATACTTGCGGCTTCATCAAAGATGCTAAAGAAGAGTCACTAAGAACCATCATGAAAGCCCTTGAAGCAAAAAAAGACAACCCAAGCCAGAAAACCGTTGTGTTTGGCTGCCTGGTCAAAAGATACCATCGCGAAATAGAAGAAGGTATTCCCGAAATCGACTTTCTTTACGAATTTCTCAACGAAGACCAGATCGAGAATCTTACCAACCTCAGACCGGCCGGCAAGCCAAACGAGCCCATAGATCACAGCAAAAGCTGGCGGTTTTTCACCCCTTCTCACATTGGCATTTTGAAAATCGCTGAAGGCTGCAGCAATAAATGCGCCTACTGCGCTATTCCCTCAATTCGTGGTCCATTCTTTTCCCGAAGCGAAGATCAGATTCTTGCTGACGCCCAAAGATTGGCCGATAGCGGAGCAATAGAGCTTTCAGTGGTAGCTCAGGATATTACCCGCTACGGCACAGACCGCAGCGGCAAATGCGAGTTACCCCAGCTTATAAAAAAGCTTTCCAGAATATCCGGCTTTCGCTGGATAAGACTTCACTATATGCACCCTCGCGGCCTTACACCCGAGCTGATAGACTCTTTATTCAAGATTGAAAAAGTTCTTCCTTATTTCGATATTCCATTTCAGCATGCATCAGACCGGATGATGCGGTTGATGAATCGCCACACCAGTCCTGACCATATCATCAAACTGATTCGCCATATTCGCAGAAATTATCGAAAAGCAGCCATAAGAACCACCTTTATCGTTGGTTTTCCCGGCGAAAACGACGAAGAGTTTCAGGAATTGCTCGATTTCATCGAGCTATTTCCCATAGACAGGGTTGGTGCATTCACCTACTCTACCGAAGAAGGCACTCCTGCTTCGCTTATAATTCCCAAGGTGCCTCAACCTGTAAAGCAAACAAGACTCGACCAATTGATGACTTTGCAGCAGCTAATCATTGAAGAAAGAAACAAGAAGCTGATCAACAAAAATGTTGATTTGATCATCGATCGCATTGAAGACAATGCTGCTTTAGCTCGCACAATCTGGGATTCATACGAAGTAGACAACTTGACTACCATCGAAAACCCTTCGAGAAAGCTTCAACCGGGCGATATTGTAAAAGCCAGAATCATTTACGCAGATGCTTACGACTTTAAGGCGGTATTAAGATAAAATGACTCTTGCAACCAAACTCACCCTGATGAGGGTTGTCTGCATACCCTTTTTCATGATCGCCTTTTTATGGAGAGGCCCAAACGACAGCCTCGCGGGCGACTGGGGCAAAGTAATTGCCACATTTATCTTTATTGTCGCCGCAATTACTGATTATTATGACGGCTATCTCGCCCGGCGCTACAAACAAATCACCACCCTTGGAAGATTTATGGACCCAATCGCAGACAAACTGCTTGTTTCAACCGCTCTGATTTCAATGGTTGAATATCGGAACCTGACTTTTACCGCAGGATACATCGCAATAATCATTATTGCCCGGGAATTTGCAGTTACCGGCTTAAGACTTGTCTGCGCAGAAAAAGGCAAAGTCGTCGATGCCAGCAACGCCGGCAAGTTAAAAACCACCACACAATTGACCGCAATCATAACAGCCCTTTGTTTTTTAAGCTTAAGAGTCTACTTTGAAACCTACCAAATGGCGGAAGCCAACACCATCTTAATGAAGTTCTACGCTCCGGCGATTCAGGCATTAATGCTTATCGCAGCTATCTCAACACTATATTCGGGTTATGACTATTTCAAAAAGAATTGGAACCTCCTGGACCAGTAGTTCTAAAGGCTCTGGTTTACTGAAATTTCTGGGATCTTGCTGTTGGCTGGGCTACCTGCCCAAAGCTCCCGGAACCTTTGGCAGCATAGCTGGTATTGCACTGTTTCTACTAACAAGAAATTACAATCAGCTTGTGCAGACCGGCATTTTGTTTGTCTTCATATTATCAGCCATTGGCATATCAGAAAGACTTGAAAAGGTTCTTAGAACCAAAGATCCGCAAGAGGTAGTGATAGACGAAGCAGCGGGCATGTGGCTGGCCCTGATTTTCATATGGGACGCCAGCTCAGCGGTAATAGTTACCGGCTTCATTCTTTTTCGACTTTTCGACATTCTAAAACCGTTTCCGATCAGTCTTTTCCAAACCTTCCGCGGGGGAGTCGGAATTCTTGCAGATGATATCGCAGCAGGAATGCTAACCAATCTGATTCTTAGAATTCTCATCATCAAAGGCATTTTGTAATCTGCATCTTTTTGATTGAAAGCAGATTTAACAACAAGTTTCCAATCCCAGTCAGATTTTCCAGCGACTGATTTTTTGCCCTGTTCAGCTCATTGAAACTTCCTGATGTTTTTTCCCGTTCGATTCATGAAAAAGCATGCCCCTACCCTATTCAAGCAAATTCAAACAGAGCACATTCAAGTCACAACCAATTAGAGCTGAAGTTTTATGCTGACCAGGTTTAAGCACAAAATAACAGCCGTTTAAGAAAAAGTTGAACAGGCTTTTCTCAGCAAAACGAAAGCCGGGCTGTTCCAAAAGAAACAGCCCGGCTTGAGAACTTCTTAGAAGCTAGATTAGAAAGCGATTTTCTGATCTACAACCGGAACTACGTCAGCACCGATGATAGTAACATAACCTTCAGTCATTTCTGCAGGCATGGTTACAACAGCTTCACCGTTGTCATTAGTGGTAGCAACTTTGATTGTTTCAACGTCTTCGGTGTAAACAGTTACACGAGCGTTAGCAACTGGGTTGCCTTCTTCGTCAGCAACGTTAACGGTTACATTAACGCTGTCTTCGTTGCGAAGAGCTTTTGATTCGGCAGCAATCTTAGCAGGAGCTTTGAAGCGAGTGATAAGGGTGCTGTCACCGAAAATGTGCCACTGTTCATACATCATAACGCCAGAACCTGATGGAGAAGTTCCATAGATTTCGAGGCCTTTGATAACGCCATTGGTGAAGATTCCGCCAACAGTTTTATAAACTTCTTTAGCGATGAGAACTTTGTTGAATTCTTCCTGAACCTTGATTGGAGGAACCCACTGCATGTTGGTAGTAGAACCACAATAGGCTACGGCACCGGCAGGATTGTCGATGTTACCAGAGCGCATCCAGGCTTCGCCGAAGCAGGTGAAATTAACGAATTTACCGTTAACACAAGCAACGTCGAAGATGATTGGCATCATCCAGCCATTCTGGAGTTTAGAAGCATCGCCATTGTTGAAATAGGTAGTGCCCCAGCTGGTGCTTGAACCATGGCCAAGATAGTTGATAAGGCTGCGGCCTTCGTTAACGGCTTTAGCTACATCAGCTTTTGAAGCGCGAGGATCATAAATCTGATCTACATGGGTGAACATTGCATCGAGAAGAGCAACGCGGTTTTCTTCCATATAAACTTTGTCAGCAGGATTACCTTCAGCTGAAGCGATACCAACGCCTTTTGAATACCATGCAGTCTGAGCGGTGGGGAACTGTTCGTAGTTAACGAATTTAGCTACCTGATAGGCAACCTGTTCTTTGGTTTCTGCAGAAAGTCTGCTGATGATTGCATCTGGCACATGGTCATCACCGGCAAGCTTGGTGTAACATGGGTCAGAATCGGCTCTTTCTTTAACACCTTTGTTGGTTGGGATCTGTTTTGAATCGCCGATCAACATGATGTTGGTAAGTCCGCCCTGGTTGTATTCGTCCTGGATGAAAGCTTTGATTTCATCGTTGGTAGCACCGGCAGCGCTAACAGGAACCAATTTCACTTCAAGGCCGATTTTCTTTTTCCACTGAACGAAAGGCTTCATGGCATCCATGAAATCGTCGTAGCAGATGATGAGAAGTTTGCCAACTTCGTCAAGGCGAGGCAGACGAGAAGTAGCCTGATCAAAGTTCACGAAAGTGTTTTTGTAAATAGGTTCGAAAACTTTGCTGATCGGGCCGGATTTTTTAAGAGTGTTTTTTGAAGGCTGATTGTCAGCTTTCACAGATACGCGGATTTTGCGATGAACTCTGAGTTTATTCTGAACAGGATTATACTGAACAGGATTAACAACGAGGTTAACACCACGAATATCGCGGAAGATGAAAGGTTCACCCATGGTAACCATATCGTTTTCACTTGGATACCAGGCATCTTTGCTGTAAACGTCGCCAAAATTGAAAGGCACGTCTTCAGGGTTGATGTTACGAGTGAAGTTACCTTTTGAAGGAACTACAGGTGCATCGAGTTCAATTACTTCTGACTGAAGGCTGGTAACCTGGAAAACAGGTCGTTTTGCCGGATCAACCATAACCATTGCGGTATAGCGTGGCAGAACGGGAGCATCTTTGTCATAAGAAAGACTTGCATCCGGAGCGGTAACTGTTACGGCTTTTGCACCGAGAACAGTTGTTTCTCCCAAATCAACTTTGGGACAATCCATTTCCAATGTGGTGGTGAAACCACGAGAACTACTTACACTGATTCCAGCGGCAAAAATAGTGCTGGTACTCAGCAGACAAAAAAGAACAAACAAACTGGTATAACGCCTCAAGCTTTTTCCTCCTTCTAAATACTTATGCTTAAATAGGCCATTTTGATTTATTATACGAATTCGTACACCATCCCGCAAGGGCTAAATCAAAAAATATTTTTTGTTACACCTGCGGATTCCGGCGATAAATTTCTGGGCTGGTGCCTGTATAGAAGCGACACACGTTCCAAGCAGGCGTGTATTTTTTTTTGTAACTCAGTTTAGCTACCTGGTCTTCTTCTTCGGCGACGTCTCTTTTTTCTTGATTCCTGGGGCGGTTCCTGTTGCAACAAGGGAATAAAATTGTCAGCAAGCAGTCTGACCTGCCATTCGTGCAAGATTTCGCATTGAAGAAGGTCGCCCACTGAAGAGGGACGCAGTTTCGCCAGTTCATAAATCGCCTGAGTCGGCGCAAGCAAAGACGCTGCAAGCCCCATGTCATTAGCCATATCATCTCTGATTTCGCGTAGAGATTTTGCCAGTTCGCCTTCCCATGCGGTGAGAATTGTCTGACGGTTTCTGGCTTTGGTTGGACGCTCGAGACCTTCCAGTGGCGCATCGAGCCCTTTTTTGATGGCACTTTGCAATTCAGAAGCATGGCGGTTGAGAAATTCGCGATGAACCGATTTTATTACCGAAAGCCCAGAAATGGACCTGGGCATCTGCCTTGCGATATCAAGCAAGGCATTATTACTGAGAACCATGAATGGTGCCCTGTCAATTTTTTCTGAGATTTTTTCTCTTAGCTGCCAGACTTCTTTTAGAACCGCCAGAGATCTAAGTGACAATCTCGTAGACCCTTTTATTCTGAAAGCAAACGGGTCAACCTGAATTTCTTTGGGTTTTCTGGCGTCCTGGGCAATGTAATGGCACTCTTCTTTAACCCATTTGAGGCGATTCATCCGGTTCAATTCTTTGGTCATCTGATCGTAAATCGGAATCAGACAAATCGCATCGAGAATGCCGTATTCTTTCATTGCAGAAGTCAGTGGCCGACGAGACCAGTCGCAGCGCTGCAAACGCTTATCAAGAGAGAAGCCAAGATATTTTTCAGTCAGCGCTCTCAGGCCAAGCTCTTTCAGTCCGAGAAATTCAGCGGCTTTACGAGTATCGAACATTTGCGGAATATAAACTTCAAGATCGCGCGCCAGCATCGAGATATCATAGTCACCGCCATGGAAAACCCACATACAGTCAGAGGTTTCACAAAATTTTTGAAATGGCGAAAAATCTTTAATCTTTTGCGGATCAAAAATGGCGCATTTCTTTCTGGTCGCAATCTGTATCAAATTTACGCGGGAATAATATTTGTAAAATCCTGCTGATTCGATATCTACGGCGACTACATCAGTAGCGGAAATTTCAGCAAAAAAAGCTTTTAGACTGTCGACGTCTTCAATCAGTTGAGTTGCTTCGACAAAAGGTTTGGGATCAAATTCTGATTTCATCAATGACCTGTGATTTATTTTGAAAGTTTGTAACCTAATCTAATTAACATATTTTCCGTGCAAAAAGCATCTTTTTTGAGCAGAATTACAACGGCATTTATTTGTGAGTAAGAATATATCGGCCATCCCAGTTTTCGGGCGGCGGGTGAATTTTATATTCCTGACAACGCTTAATGTAAGTGGCGCTTGGACCATCTTCAGGCCAGCGTTCAAGAATGGCTTCGAAGGTTGCAATCGCCTCATCCCATTTTCGGTCAAGATGCAATTGAATTGCGTGATCGTACATTTCGGAAAGCTCGTTCCAATCAGGAGGTTCCTTACCCTTTTCACTGACAAGCTCAAAAACTTTTACCGGTTCTTTTTTGCCTTTCACCGCGAGAAAATCAAGAAATCTGCCGGTAACCCGGTGCTTTGCTTTTTGATAGGTTGCGTCACTAACCATCAGGGCGGTACCATATTCTTTGTTAGCGCCTTCAAGGCGTGACGCAAGGTTTACCCCATCGCCCATACAGGTAAAGTTCATCTGAGCCTTGACTGAACCCATGTAACCGACAACAACATCGGCACTGTTAACACCTGCACGAGCAGACACCTTTGGCAGACCTCTTTTGGCCCAGCCAATCTGCAATTCGTTGATCTTGTCCTGCATCGCCAGGGCACACAGACAAGCCCTTACGGCATGATCATGCTGCTCTTTAGGATAGTTCCAGAATGCCATTACAGCATCGCCGATAAATTTATCGAGAGTACCACCGTATTCAAACAACAGATCGGTCATGGCTCCAAGGTATTCATTAAGAAGTACAACCAGCTCTTTTTCTGACCACCTGGTTTAACCAGTTCGGGGTTATCAAGCATATACTGCACGACATCTGCGGCCACAAAACGGGAAAACATGTCTTTAGTACTTTTGGCACGGGCACGTTGGCGCAAATAATTCGTCAAAGTGGCCAGACACCAGATAGAAGGATAACTGATAAGCATCGAAGAGAAGTTAAAAACCTGACCGAGATGGTTGTAAGAGTAAGATGCATACGAACTGATGCCGGCCATAAAAACAAACGTCACCACGGCCCCGATCAGCGGTGAAATCAAGTCAAGAATAAGCCCCAGCAATAAAGCAGTTATGAGTAGCACAAAAATTGTCTGGCGCATATCAGGATGCCTGAGATGAGTCTGATTCAGAATATTCAGAACTGCATTCGCATGAATTTCCACTCCCATCAGGGGCTGGTTCTGCACGGTGTAAGGGGTTCTCATGCTTAAGGGAGTAGGATAAAAGTCAAAGTCACTAACTTCGAAAGGCCCGGCCATGCATATTTTACCGGCTTTATTCAATCCATAGCTAAGAGTTCTGCCATGGGCCCGTTCAAGTCGACTCTTTATTTTTGCCGGTGCATCGCTTTTGAACTTTTCAAGCAAATCTTCAGAAAAACACTCGTAAAAAGACACCGAAGGAATGGCTGCACGCTTGAAGTTGTTCTTTTGCGTAGAACCGACATATTTTAAGTACATTCTTCCATGCGCGTTCACTGGAATTGTTCGATCAATAATTTTCAGAGGACCCCTAAATTTTCCGGCCGCCACTTCAGGGTAAATTCTGGAAAATTCTGCATACATGGCATCAACATAACTTTCAGACGCCACGCCATCTGGTGCCTGATCAAGAGCAAGCATGGCCGTTAAAAGACTGAAAGAAGGTTCAAGTCTTTTTTCTGAGGGGATATTTAAAAACAGCGGAACTTCAGTTACATAGCTTTTGTTTCCAGCTGCAACATCTATCATGCCAAGTTTAACGCCCGGCTTGACAAACTTATTTGCCGGCTTGATCAGCCTTGTAACCATCTGCTTTTTTTGAAAACGGGCAAGTTTAGTTGCTCCGGTTGCAAGATTATAAGCGCTTGAATCGATCGCATACTCTTCTTCTGTTTTGGTATGGGCAGCCAAAACTACTTTGGCCTTTGATTTTTCGATGGCCTTTTCGAGAGCATTATCTGAAGAGATGGCTTTTTGTCCTTGCAAGATAAAGTCAAAAGCAATGACCGATGCCGGTCCTACTTCATATTGAGCCGGGACCCCTTTTAGTCTTGAAACGAAATCTATCTGCAGTGCGGTTGTAGAATTCTCTGGCACATCGGGGCCTGTTTCAGGAAAATAATAGAATCTCATGTCGAACTTTGCGTTGAGAATATTCAGCAAAAGATTTTCCCATCGATCAAAAAGTTCTTCTGCTTCTTCTAAGCGCTTCTCGTATTCTTCAGCAGAAACTGGGTCATCGCCTTCATCAGCTATGTGTTTTGCACTCGTTTCACTGATATCGATAAGTTGGGGTTCACCATCTTTTTCAAAAAGTCCCAGAGACGGAAGAATGAATTTACCCCGCCCTCCGGCAAGTGTTTTGAAAAAATTGCTGGTCAGGGGCGAAAACATTCTTGAATCAATCTTAATCAGAGAAAAAAGCCCGGGCAATTGCGGATTATTGTAAAAAAGATCATCAACCGATCTCGTGTAACCAGACCAGTCGACCATACTGTTCTGAATTATCGGTAACCTTAGCCCAGGGTAAAAGCCCAGTTTAATCGAAAGAAAAGTAAAATTGCTTGGTCTTGCCCTGTTTTTTCGTTTAATTTTCTGGGTATTACCCAACAGCTCAAAAAGAGAGGCAAACTCTTCACGGCCTGGGTTCTTGCCTATCAGTTCAGAGGTTGCCTGATCTTTTTTTACGATCATAACCTGGTGCTGTAACT